>JAMXLL010000105.1 GCA_024281015.1 Candidatus Binataceae bacterium | reverse complement strand
TTGCCGTGCGCACGATTTTGGAATCGTTTGGCCGCGACGTTAACGCTGGCGATGTCTTCGCTCTGAACGACCCTTATGTTGCCGGTGGAAGTCACCTGCCCGACATTCTCATTGCACGCCCCGTGTTCGTCGACAACATACTATTTGCATTTTGTTGCAACCGGGCACATCAATCTGACATTGGCGGTGGTGCACCTGGAAGTTTCTATGCATCCGCAACGGAGATATTTCAGGAAGGGCTGCGCATCCCGCCGCTGCGCCTCGCCGAAAGGAATGAGATAAAACGCGATGTCTGGCGCTTGCTAATGCTGAACTCCCGCACTCCAAGGCTTATGGATGGCGATTTGCGCGCGATGTTGGGCTCAACACGTATCGGGGCCAATCACGTCGAGGAGCTGATCGGCGAGCTGGGTGTCGGCGCTTGCGAGAACTATTTCGCCGGCATTCTCGATCTCGGAGAACAAAGAATCCGCGCCGAAATCGAGAGATTGCCGGACGGCAGCTATCAGGGCGAAGATCGGACCGACAATGACTGTTTCGAGCAGGGAGATCATTACATTCGAGTCACTTTGACGATCAAAGGATCTGACTTAACGGTCGATTTCGCTGGCACTGACCCACAAATAAAGGGCTTCAAAAATAGTGGACTCGCCAACACCATGTCGGCGGTCTATGTCGCGCTTTCAGCGTTTCTCTCGCCTGATCTTTCCGGCAACGAGGGCGTATTCCGAGCGCTGAAAATTGTGGCTCCGCAAGGTACGATCGTTAACCCGATTCCGCCAGCGCCGACCACGATGAGTACGCTCTGTGTCGCTTCCGAAATCATTCACGCGGTCTGGCAAGCTTTGAACAAAGCCGATCCAGAGCGGGGTTGCGCGGGCTGGGGCAAGATGATTTATCCGATTACGTCCGGTCGGCAGCAGGATGATACACTGTATGTCATGTATCACTGGTCCGCAGGTGTCGGCGTCGGGGCAGTGAAAGGGCGTGACGGATTCAATTGCAATGGTGCAATCATCAACTTGTGTGGTATTCAACTTCCGAATGTCGAAGGATATGAGCAGAGCTATCCGGTTCATTTTCTCAAAGTTGAATTCAGAACCGATGGCGGCGGCCCCGGAATGTATCGCGGTGGAACTGGCATCGACTACGTCGTCGATCTCGAGGGTCCCTCGGTGCTTGCGGTGCGAGCAGAAGGGCTCTGGACCCCGTCGGGCTTCGGCATCGGTGAGGGGCAGGCGGGCTCGGCCGGCGAGATGTCGCTCGATCCTTTGTACGGCGAGCCGCTTCGAAAGTATGAAGTGAGAAATATCGGATCCACCCGGCTTTCGATTAAATCGGCTGGCGGGGGCGGTTGGGGAAATCCTCTATCTCGTGATACCGCCCGCGTATTGCGCGATATTCGAGATGAAGTCGTAAGCAAGGAAGCTGCGCGACGGTTTTATGGTGTTGTGACCGATGAGACAGGCAACAGCATTGACGCTGAGAAAACGAATGCGCTCCGGGGGGAAATGGCTGGGACTCTTCAAAACGTGGTCTGACTAAGGCCGGGTAATTGTCGGCCGATTGTCCTCTGTAGGGCTCTGACGCTATTCAGAGTTCCGACAGAGATTCAAACCACCGGGAAGGAAAATCGTCCAACTATATAGGAGGTGTGACGTGATTTTCGGCGTGTCTATGCCAACCCGACCACCGCTGATGACCCCAGATAATATCGTAGCGATTCTTAAAATGGCTGAGGAGCTTGGTTGGGGTTACGCGGCCATACCAGATCACATTATCGAGCCGCCCGAGTTCAAGGGATATCCGTACACCAGTACTGGAGCGATGACTTGGGGTCCATCCGGCAACGTCATCGAAATGCTTGCGTACCTGATGTTTGCAGCCGCCAACACGACTAAGCTCCGCGTTATGAGCGGAATAGCTGTTCTTCCCCTCAGGAATCCTCTTTTTACTGCAAAAGCGTTGGCAACAATCGACATTTTATCAAAGGGCCGACTCACGGTCGGTTGTGGTGTCGGCTGGGAGCATCAGGAATTTGCCGCGCTGGGAGCGCCCCCGTTTGCTGAGCGGGGAAAAGTGAGTAACGAGTATATTCGTTTGTTCAAGGAACTGTGGATGAAGGAGTCTCCACATTTCGAGGGAAAATATGTCAGTTTCAAAAACATGCCATTTCTGCCCAAGCCGGTGCAAAAGCCGCATCCTCCGATCTGGATCGGGGGCGAAAGCCCGGCGGCAATGAAAAGAGCGATTGAGCTCGGGGATGCCTGGTTCCCAATCGGCAGTAATCGGAAGTTTCCCTACGATACGGCAAAACGGTTTGCGGCCGCACTCGAGACATTCCGTCAATATGGAGCCGAGGCCGGTCGCGACGTGAAGCAAATCACATTGGCCTATTGCCCTCTGTGGTATTCGGAACAAGAAGCCCACATCCTCGAGAATGGGGAGCGGCGCGCATTTACAGGAAGCTTCCAGCAGGTCGCTGATGACCGCAAAGCGTTCGAAGATTTAGGCGTGCAGTGCATTATTTTTGGCCTTCAGGCGCCCACTCTAGAACAGACGCTGGGTCGAATGGAGCGTCTTACTGAACGGGTCCTTCCTTAGCCAGAGCTTGAAGGCCCATTAGTTTACCAGCGCCTGGTCACGCTCGTCGCCGACAAGGCTGCAAAAGCCGAGCACAGTCCGGCTTAGCGCTTCGTGCTGCTGCTCCGGACCCGGCCCGCGCATCCGTGCGAGGCCCAGCCGACGTCGTCATTGCTGGCGATGTTTGCTAGCAATCCCGAGCAACCGGAGCACGATCTGGGGAACTTCGATCATTTTGCTGAACTAAGGGCAATCTCGATCGCATAGCCCCGTTTATATCCCGCCTTAACTAGATCGCTTCTTCCTACGCATCGCGCCGAGACCGGGCCGGTACGATTTTTCATCGAGGAACTGCGCCATCCCTCCGGCGCGACCCTTCTCATCGTCGTGGAATTGAAGCTGCGCCGCCTTGGCAGCCAGATAGTCTGCGGATAGCTCGTACGGCAGGTTCTGAACGGCGCGCACTGCCTGCTTGCAAGCTCGCAATGCATGGGGATTCTTGCGTAACAGCATCTTCGCGATCTCGATCGTGCGCTCGCGAAGCCTTGCCTTCGGCACCGCTTCGTTGACTAACCCCATTTCGGCTGCCTTCTTTCCGTCAAAAGGGATGCCGGTCAGTATGTAATACATAGAATTGCGTAAGTTCATGGTGTCTACAACGGATCGTGTCACAACCCCTCCGGGGATGACGCCCCAATTGATCTCTGAAAGGCCGAATGTCGCTTCCTCAGCGGCGATTGCGATGTCGCACGAAACGAGTGGCGTAAATGCACCACCAAAACACCAACCATTGACCATCGCAATTGTAGGCTTGGGAAAATTTAGGAGCTGTCGCCACATCCAGTTCGCGGCGGAACGGCGGAGTCGTACCTGCTTGTTGTACGGTAAGCCGTCAGTGGCACGGAAGAATTCCCGCAAATCCATACCAGCAGAAAACGACTCGCCCGCGCCCGTCAGGACTAGCACCCCACAGCGATCGTCGAGCTCGAGCGCGTCGAGAACTGCAACCATCTCGTCATTGAGGGCCGGGTTCATAGAATTGCGCTTTGCGGGTCGATTTAGGATTACCCAGGCGATTTGTTCCTCGAATTCTACGAGGACATTATTTCCTCCAGGTAGCCCGGCAGCCGACGATTTCGCAGACATTCTTCCAGATCCTTCTTGCTGGAGTTGTGTAAGAAAGGCCACTATTGCTCTGGGCCCATCGCCTGGCAAGAGTTGCAGTACGTCTGGAGTTGCCCTTATCCGCTCCCATCGTAATATGCGACGAGAGAGGATTACCCGCTTCGCCTCCGACCTCGGAGCCAACCGTAGTGGACCTTCGATACGATACCGAACAGGAGATCCTGCGGAGCAGCGCGGAAAGATTTCTCGACGAGCGATATGACTACCGCACCTACTGCAAGATCGCTGAAAGCGAAACCGGTTTCAGCCAAGAGATTTGGATCGACTTTACCAAGCTCGGTTGGCTTGGGCTGCCATTCACACCCGAGGAGGGTGGCGGCGGGGGCGGTTCGGTCGAGCTTTCCATTCTGATGGAAGCAATGGGCAGACACCTCGTGCTCGAACCTTACCTCGCGACGGTGGTGCTAGGTGGCAGCCTCGTCGCTTTGTTAGAATCAGCAGCCGAGCGTCGTGCGATTGTGTCAGCCGTAATCGAAGGGGGCTGCCGTCTGGCCTTTGCTCACGAAGAGCAGGACTCGGATACGCGAGCGGAACGAACCAGCAGTGGATACAGATTGGAAGGCAGGAAGAAAGTCGTTCTTGGAGGTGCGGCAGCGGATATCCTCTTTGTGTCCGCTAAGTTCGGCCACGGCAGGGTTGGAGTCTTCGCTATCCCGATGGGAACGCGTGGCCTCACGGTACGATCTTATCGGATGGTGGATGGCAGTCGGGTAGCCAATGTCGAGCTAGCCTGCGTCGAGGTAGCTCCTTCTGCGCTGCTGGGCAGGAATGACGATGCCGGTACCGTCGTTCAGGCAGTGCTCGATCGCGCGATCGCGGCGTTGTCGGCTGACGCCGTGGGTGCGATTGCAGCGATGGTCACGTCGACCGTGGACTACGCCAAGACCCGCGTGCAGTTTGGTCGCCCGATTGCGGAATTCCAGGCGCTGCGGCACCGCATGGTGGAGATCAAGGTCAAGGAGGAGGAGGCCCGTGCGGCCAGTCTGTTCGCCACGCTCAGCGCGGATGGTCCCTTGGACGTTCGGGCCCGCGCAATCTCCTGCGCCAAAGCAAAGATTGGACGATGTGCCCGCTTCGTTCATCAAAACGCGATCCAGCTCCACGGCGCTATTGGCACCACGAAGGAGCTGTCACTTGGTGCCTATGCCAAACGCCTTATCGCTTATGAAATCCTGTTCGGATCGACGCGGGAGCATCTACGCCGCTATGGCGCGATCATCGCGCGTCCTGAGGTCGCTTCCGAAGGCTTAATCATCGCGCGAGCAAATTAGGAGTCATTCTCTTGGACCTTTTGCTCAGTCCCGATGACATCGCCTTTCGTGACCAACTGCGCGCTTTTTTGGCCGACAACGTTTCGCAGGCGATGCGCCGTGCGGCTGATCTCACGACCGGAGTCATCGTCGGTCCGGAAATTTCGTTGGAATTTCACCGCGCGCTGCATCGCAACGGCTGGTCGGTGCCGCATTGGCCGGTTGAATACGGTGGGACCGGTTGGACTCCTATACAACGCTATCTCTTCGACTTCGAATGCGCCCGGGTCGGCGCGACCGTTTACAACACGCCGGGCTCGCACTTCGTCGGCCCAATCATCATCCGTTATGGGACGCCGGAGCAGAAACAAAAGTACCTGCCGCGTATCCGATCGGGTGCGGACTACTGGGCGCAAGGCTATTCCGAGCCGGGCTCAGGCTCGGACCTCGCATCGCTTAACACCAGGGCCAGGCCGGACGGTGAGGACTATATCGTCAACGGTCAGAAGATTTGGACCACCAATG
>JAMXLL010000104.1 GCA_024281015.1 Candidatus Binataceae bacterium | reverse complement strand
CATCGGTATCAACGACTTGGCTAGATCGGCGACGCAATCTTTCGATTATAGGCAATCTCCACGTGCTGCTCTTGACAGGAGTTACTGCAGGGTCGAGCGCAAACGCTTACTTGCTTAGCCTCCTTATCCTACTAGCTATCTCGGTTGTAGCAATTGCAGGAACAATCACCTGGCGTGCGCCAGACGAACGGGTAACCAGCAGCGGTTTATGCTGGAGTCTGTGGGTGGTCTCCTCGATCCTGCTTTCACCCGTCGCTTGGGATCATTATCTGGTTCTATTAATACCTCTTTATGTTTTCCTGGCTGTAGAGATCACCGGGTACGAAAACAGCAGCATCCATCGAACGTGCGGTTGGTCATATTCACTGGGCATTGCATTGGTAGTAGGTGGATTGGTGGGTTTTATGCTGTTGCCTTACTTCGCCGCCGCGCGGCACGCTCGCGGATATTTTGTGCTGGTTTTGATGTCATATGCGGGACTTTGTCTTATGGGTCTCAGGCAAGTAAAAGAGCTAAAGCATGGCTTCGCTGAACCTTAATCAACGTGCCTGCCTGCGGTTCGTGCCCGAGACGTGAGCTGGACCTTACAACGCTTCATAGTACCGGCAGCAGCTTTGCGAGTATACGTAAAGACCCGGTGCTCCGTGCTGATAGCTCTGATCAATATGCCCAACTCCCTCATTCCCCTCATTTTCGTGCTGCTGCTTAAGGGATGGGCAGAGGGAAGGCTTACGCCTCCCTGATTCGACTTCAGAACGCTTGCGGTGGGGCCCATCACCTCGCCCGCGAAATTGCGGGCAGGCGATCAGTGATAATCTGCTCCGCTTCTTCGACCATACGTCGAATCACTTCTCCTGCGGGCAATACTGAGTCTATGAGGCCGGCGTCCTGGCCAACAAAGAGCGGTACATTTTCGGCATCGCCTGCGGCGCGTGCCGCCTGAACTGCGGCGAGGATGGAGCCCGCCCGGCGGCGCAGATCCCATTCCCGCCCAGCCCATTGCTCAATGAAGCGATTGCGCAGGGTGCGCGCCATCGCCCCCGGCCACACTATCCTCGACGCGATATCAGGAATCTCACTGATTGTCGTGTCGTGCCCGTCGCTGTTGACGATTGCCTGCTTGAAATTCGGATGGATCGGCGACTCTGTGGTCGCAAGTAGGCGTGTGCCAAGCAGGACACCTTCCGCACCCAGCGCCAGCGCCGCAGCCAAACCACGTCCGTCGGCGATGCCACCGGCTGCAATCACGGGTACGGGGGCGACCGCCTGTACAACCATCGGCACCAAAGGCATCGAAGCCATCCAGCCGACATGTCCCCCGCCTTCGGTTCCCTGGGCCACGATCACATCAACGTGAGCTTCAGCAGCGCGGGTGGCTTCCGGTACATCCCCGACCATGTGCATTACGACCGAACCGTTGTCGTGAGCACGCTGTACATATGGGCGCAAATCCTGGTCGTGACGGGGCCACGCATAAGACATGACTGGGGTGCGGCTCTGAAAGGCCGGGGTCAAACCAGCTTCCTCAGTAAGGAAGAGTAGAAAATTCACCCCAAACGGCTTATCTGTCGCTGCTCGAATAGCTTCAATCTGTTTCTGCACGTTTACAGCGCTGAACCCAGTTGCGCCAAGGACTCCCAAGCCGCCGGCATTTGACACCGCGGCGACCAGCGGCGCCGCAGTATGGCCTCCACCCATTCCACCAAGCACAATCGGATGGGCGATGCCGAACAGATCGCAAATTCGTGTATGCAACATGATGTAGCCTCCGGGGTTACCGTATCGTTTCCACCTGGTTGCTGCGGCGTTGCAATGACTGCGGAGGGTAGGTTGCACGCGTACGCGATAACGTGTCCCGCCATACAGCGCACCCACTTCATTACTGCGGGACCGTTCAAGCGGAGAACTCTCGCCTGGGGCGGGCAGCTAAGATTGAACGCACCTTGGCGCTAATATCCGGGGCATATACTACGTCAGTGATAATAGCCGCAGCGTCGGCACCGGCACTGAGCACTTCAGGTACCGTGGCTTCGGTGATCCCGCCAATCGCGACAATAGGTAATTTCACGGCGGCCCGAACCTGCCGCAGCCGATCCAGCCCTTGGGCGTTGCGGACCTGCTTGAGACCACCGGTATAGATCGCGCCAAAACCGATGTAGTCTGCGCCACCCTGTTCAGCGGCGCATGCCTGGTCGAGGGTATGGGTCGAAACGCCGACCAGCTTTTCCGGGCCTACAATTCGACGGGCCTCGGCAAGCGGCAAATCGTCCTGTCCCACATGAACTCCGGCGGCATCCGCCAGCTTGGCGATATCGGCGCGGTCGTTAACTATCAGCATGGCTTGATGGTTGCGACATAAGCGCCCGATAGTCCGCGCCGCGGCAAGGAGATCTCGGCTGCCTGCGTCTTTTATCCGCAATTGCACGATTCTGGCCCCCGCTGTCAGCAGAATTTGTGCTAACGCGACCGGCTCATGAGCGCCTGCGGTATCAATCATGGCGTAGAAATGTGATGGCAATTGCAGCATGCGAACTTCCTGACCCAGAGCGGTCCGTCCGGTCTTGTCAGGCAGGTGATTTGGTAATCGGGATTCCGTGCTCTACCAATTTCTTGCGCAGGGTGTTGCGGTTAAGGCCGAGAATCCGCGCTGCATGAACCTGGTTCCCGCGCGCGCGCCTGAGGGTCATCTCGATCAAGGGCCGCTCCAGTTCTGCGATCAATTTCTGATAAAGATCATGCGGCTCGGTAATATTGTTTTCCAGCATCTCGTGGATGCGCTGCTCTATCAGACTGCTCAAGGATAAGTTGTTCTCCGGCTGCATTGGACGAGGATGCAGCGCAGTGCGGCCGAGTTCGAGATCTTCGGACCGAATCGTATTGCCCGGAGTGAGCAGTGCGGCCCGCAAGACGGTATTTTCCAGCTCGCGCACGTTCCCGGGCCATCCGTAGCCTTGCAATTTGCCGCGGGCGTCGGGTGCGACATAGCGCGCATGGGCTCCCATCTCACGCGCCGCCTTAGAGACGAAATAATCAGTCAGCTCAGCGATATCCTCACGGCGGTCGCGCAGGGGTGGCAGGTTGATGGGAATGACGCGCAGACGGAAATAAAGATCTTCGCGAAATTTGCCGGCCGCGACCGCCGCTTCCAGATCATGATTGGTGGCGGCAATGATTCGCAGCTGAGCGCGCAGAACCTCCAAGCCACCCACCCGTGAAAATTCCCGCTCCTGTAGGACGCGCAATAGCTTGGGTTGTAGCTCAAGTGGCAGGTCGGCAATTTCGTCGAGAAAAAGAGTACCGCCGGCGGCCTGCTCGAATTTGCCTGTGCGCCTTTCACTGGCGCCGGTAAATGCGCCGCGTTCATGGCCAAACAGCTCGCTTTCAAGTAAGCCCGCAGGAATTGCTGAACAGTTTACAGCGACGAAAGGTCCACGCCATCGCGACGACTTGAAATGAATCGCCCGCGCTACCAGCTCCTTGCCGGTGCCGCTTTCACCGCATATCAATATGGTCGCCTCGTTCGTGACCACCCGGCCGATAAGCTTGTACACCTCCTGCATGGCGGGGCTCCGGCCAATCAGTTCCCCGCCCACTAATTGTCGATTTACTTCGTCACGCAGGCGCGTGAAGTCGGCGGCCGAGCCGGCCAGGCCGCGGACCAACTTCTCGAGGCCTGCGACCTCGATTGCTCGTCCCACCGCGGCCGCCACCAAATCAAGATTCTCAAAGGGCTTGGTTAAATAATCGTGCGCGCCTCGTTTCATTGCCTCGACCGCATTATTCATCGTGCTGGCGGCGGTGATGACAATGACGAGGGTGCGAGTGCCCTGTTCGCGCGCCTTGGACAATACTTCGAGCCCGCCGGCCCCAGGCATCATAATGTCAACGAGGGCAACCTCGTAGCGATTGCTGAGTAGTGCCTGAAGTGTAGTCTGACTGTCGCCCGCCTCTTCTACTTCATAAGCGGCTGCTTCAAGCCGATGGCGCAAAACGAGTCGGATGCCGGGATCGTCGTCGGCAATAAGGACTAGTTTCCGGCCAGGTTCGCCGGTCGGCGTAGAGTGACTCGAGGGGGCGGAACTCATATTCGGACTAGTATAACTGTTTCAGCATGGCGCAACGCAATGCAACGTGGACTATTGAGTAGCAGTCCGGAACAACACGCCTGAAGCAAGCGACTCGTGGAACAGAGCAAACAGAGATCAGCAGGCCACAAACTCTTTCAATCTGGCCCGATGGGCAGCGTAACACAAAACGTCATTCCCGCTGCCGGACGGCCGCCCTGAAGAGTCGTCCCGTTGGCATCGGCACCGCCGAGTTGCGCCCATAGCTTGCCACCATGCTGGGACACAATTCGCTGGCTGATCACGAGTCCGAGGCCAGTGCCGGACGATTTGGTCGTGAAAAATGGGGTAAAAAGTTGTTGAAATTCTTCCGGCATCATTCCTTTGCCGGTATCGCTGATTTCAACCCTGAGAAACTGCCGCCGCCGCCCTGCGGAGTTCATCCGCAGTTGAGATTCCAACATCGTTTTTAATCTGAGCCTGCGCGCAAATCGTGCCGCTCCTTCGAGCTTTGGACGGTCGTTATCACGAGGATCCACACCCTCCGGAGTTGGATGCGGTACCGCGGCAATGGCCTCGAGCCCATTGCGAATCAGGTTCAAAAAGACGCGCTCCAGCGCTGCCGCATCGCCACTCACTTCGGGTAGGCTGGGGTCAAACACCTGTTCGATCGCTACTCCTTCCGGGGGCGCAGGATGCGCGCCAGCTACCCTAAGCGCCTGATGAAGCAATTGGTGGATGTTGATCGGTTCAATGTTGAGACGCAGAGGTCCGGAAACCGCAAGAACCTGTTCAACCAGAGAAGTGATGCGGCTGACGCCGTCGAGGATAAGCCCACAATACTGCTGAGCGCGAGGATCGGCCGGAAACATCGCAGCCATCAACTCCGCCGCCCCCCTGATCCCGGTCAGCGGATTCTTGACCTCATGTGCGAGGCCGGCAGAGGACAACCGCAGCGCGTCAGGATCGCCGCGAAAAGCCGGCTCAGCCGCTTGCTGATACGAGAGATCATGCAGCAGGATTACGGTTCCGGCAGTTTCCCCGCGCGCGGTCATCAGGGGTGACACCTCTGCCCTGACCAAAGCCTCCCGTTCCGCGAGACGAAGGCCGGTTTCGGGATAATCAAGACTTTGGCCGGAGGCGAGACACTTGGCGACCATGCTCGCGAGCCATTGATTGCGGCTGAACAGACGCTCGAGTAGCGGCCGCCGAATAGGGGAGGCTCCGAGCAAAGTCTCCGCGGCGGCGTTGATTGTGATTATTTCCAGGTCCGGCGACAGCACAAGGATCGCGTCAGTCAGGCTGTCGACGATTTCGCGCCAGAGTTCGGAGCTTGCTTGTCCAGGCATCTGTCCGAAAGTAGCACAAAAAAGCATCAGGCGGAGTCGCCACAGCTGCAGCCAAGTCGATGGCCTGCGGTTGTTCGCCCGCCCTCTAATTCGCGGACCCTTTAAGATGTTCTACGCAAAAATCCGTTCGATAAGTCGAGCGGAGCTGTTGATAACTACTAAGCGGTATTAGATTTTTTTATCCAAAATGGGTTGATCGGAGACTCCATGCCGAATACTTTAGGCGCGCCAAGGGGTGGTAGAAGCGATGTGGAGAAACTTCTTCCAAATAGCGGGAATAATCCTGGTTTTGCCCCTGTCCGGCTGCGGTCCCGCAGTTAAAGTTTCATCAGACACGCTTAGCCCAATTTCGGTCGTCAGCATCCAAGGCAACGCTTCGGTCAGTCCGGCCAGTTCGACTAACCTGTTATCGGCCGGTGAAGTGGGTAGTTTGCACACGTCACCAGCCGTACTTTCCCCGGTTAAAACCCCACCTTTTGTGCGCAATGAGCCGAAACTGGTGCCGCCCTTCCCACTCGTCCTGAACCGGGTGGTCCAGGATTATATCGAGAAATATCTGGCGCAACCGCAGACCTTGCGGCAGTCGTTCGAGCGCAGCAGCCCCTATATGCCCGAGATGCTCTCGCTGCTCGAGAATGATGGGCTACCGCCGGAGTTCATTTATTTGGCGTTTGCCGAGAGCGCCTTTTGCGCCGGCGGCGCTGGCCCGTGGCAACTTAATCGGACCACCGCCAGGCGGTATGGCCTAACGATTAATCAGTGGGTGGACGAACGCCGCGATCCGATCAAATCGACCCGCGCGGCGGCGGCATACTTGGCCGAGTTACATGACCAAACCGGGGCTGATTGGCGCATGACCGTGGTCGCGTGGAATAACGGCGACGGCGGTGTCTACCGTTACATGCAACTAATGACTGCCCCATACGAACGCCTGATGCGCCGCTTGCCGCGTCGCACTCGCTCGCTGATGAACCGTTTTATGGCGGTGGCACTAATCGCGCGTCATCCCAAGGAATACGGCCTGGATTGGTCGGGTTGGACACGGGCCCCCCGATATCACGTAATCGTGGTCGATGGGGGTACGCAATTACGCACAATCGCCGAATCCAATCATACCACCGTATCGATGTTGCGACTCTTCAATCCAGCCTTACTCGGCGACTCCACTCCTCCCGGCCCGCAGAGCTATCCGATTCGGGTACCTGAAAAATCTGACGCGAACCTGGTCGCAACCGAGTCCTGAAGGCCACTGGCGCTCATGCCAGCATTGGGCTGCACCCCAATATGTTTCAAGAGGAAACCATTTCCATTTGACACGGATGGCGCCCTTCGCTGATTATATGTGGGTTGTCAGGCGAGCGGCCTTGCCTGCATCAAAGCCCAAATCAGCGAGGAGGAAAAATGGCAAGTTCGTTAGAGAGTACGCCTGCCCCAGGGACGTTGTCGCCAGGGTCCGGGACCGGAACTGAATCCGTCGAGCAATTTGATGCGATCGTGATTGGCGCGGGGGTAGCCGGCCTTTACCAGGTGTACCGCTTGCGAGAACTCGGCTTATCGGTGCGCGGTCTGGAGGACGGCGCCGGCGTGGGTGGCACCTGGTACTGGAACCGCTATCCTGGATGTCGCTTCGACTCGGAGAGCGAGACCTACGGCTATTCCTGGTCGAAGGAGCTGCTGGAGGAATGGAACTGGAAGGAGCACTATTCGGGTCAGCCGGAAAACGAAAAGTATCTGAACTTCGTCGCCGACAAGTTCGACCTCAAAAAGCACTATAAGTTCAATTCTCACGTCACTTCGATCGTTTACGACGAGCGCGCGAATCTATGGAACGTTGGAACCGAGAACGGTCAGCATCTGCGGGCTCAGTTCGTGGTTGCCGCGGTCGGTATTTTGTCGGCGCGCTACCTGCCTCCATTCGAGGGGCTCGACACCTTCAAGGGTGAATCGTTCCACACTTCGCGTTGGCCGGCGGAAAAGGTGGACTTTACTGGCAAGCGCGTTGCGGTGATCGGCACAGGCGCGACCGCCGTGCAACTCATCCCGATCGTTGCGCAGCAATGCAAGCATCTCACGGTGTTTCAGCGGACGCCTAACTATTGCGCGCCGCTCCGCAACGGCCTCGTCAGCGAAGAAACGCAGAACCGTTGGAAGGCGAACTACCCGGAACTGCATAAAATGATTCGTCAGACTCCCGCCGCCTTCCCGTACGATTTCGATCGGCGCAAAGTCTCCGATGTAGATAAGGAAGAGCGGATCAAGATCTACGAGGAGTTGTGGGCGCAGCCGGGGTTCAAGAAATGGCTAGGCAACTTCCGCGACATTATGACCGACCGGGCGGCCAACGAAGACTTCGCCGAGTTCATTCGGAACAAGATCCGTCAACGTGTCAAGGACCCGAAAGTGGCGGAGATGCTCGTACCGAAGGATCACCCGTTCGGCTCCAAGCGTGTTCCGCTCGAGACCAATTACTACGAGACGTACAACCGTGACAACGTGCAACTCGTCAGCGTGCGGGAGAGCCCGATCGAACGGATTACTCCCAATGGCATCAAGACGAGCGATCGGGAGTACGAGTTCGACGTCATCATCTATGCCACCGGTTTCGACGCGATCACCGGACCCCTGACGCGAATTGATATTCGCGGCGAGGGTGGGGCACCCCTAGTCGACCATTGGGCCAAAGGGCCCCGCACCTTGCTGGGCTTGCAGACGGCGGGTTTCCCAAACTTGTTCATCGCTACCAACACCGCCTTTTGCAACTATACGGTTTGTGCCGAGGCGGTCGTTGAATGGATCTCGGAAGCAATCCGGTACGTCCGCGCGAACAACTATTCTCGAATCGTGCCCACTCCTGAGTCGGAGCAGGCTTGGGTGGATCACGTCAACGAGGTCGGCAGTCAGACGCTCCTGAGTGGCACCAAGTCCTGGTTCGTGGGAGACAACATTCCGGGCAAGGCGCACGCTATTCTGTTGTACGCAAACACCGCGCCCGCCTATCGGGCCAAGATCGCAGAAGTAGCGGCCAAAGGGTACGAGGGATTCCAACTGAACTAGGCGAGGGCATCAATAAATATGTAGCCGCGGGACCTGATAATTCCCGCGGCTCATAGAATTGCTGGTCCATCGCCCTGAAATAGCACAACAGCTGCCCAGGTCGGCTGCGAGCAATCAAGCTGCGGCTTGGCCGACGGGTGACGGAGTCACCCGTATCACACAGTTTGCGGCACGTCGTAGCCTTTTGGGCGGAGCTACAATCTCAAGGGACATGCGTGTCAATTCGGTCAAGGATTGCGGAGCTGCCGAAAGAGGTGCGGAACGAACTGGAGCGCCGAATCCGCGAGCACGCCTTCAGCGGATGCCAGGAATTGTCGGGCCGACTCCAAAGGAGGGTTAGCAAATCGTCCAGCGGTTCGGGAGCAACTATTTCAAAAGCTGGAGTCGTTGAAAAATTGGTGCTGCAAGCTCAAGCTATTGCCCACAGCGCGCCCGAAGACCGCGACAGCGCTGTCGATGTAACGATCGACCTCCTCAATGAACGAATCTTTGCAGGGTTGATCGAGGCCGAACAACGGAGCCCACTGAAAATTACGCAGACTCATCAAGGCCGAGCTGGACGGACCCTACCCGCGCCAGAAACGTACATGAGTCACAGCA
>JAMXLL010000103.1 GCA_024281015.1 Candidatus Binataceae bacterium | reverse complement strand
GATCGAAAGTTTACCAACTAAGTAGCTCCAGGCACGCAAAATGGGGCAAGTTGCGGCGCCTCACGCCGGCCATTGGGATTTCAATGGGTCGACTGACTCGAACTGGCGCGCGTCAGCGTTTTGGCCCCGCCGTATATTAACGATACCGTCCTGAAATTAGCAGGCACACAGGCTAAAAGCCTGTGCCACTTCAGAACCGCCCATCCGGGGTGGCAAGCTGAGGCTTTTGCCTCACGGGGTCAACTCATTGAGTAGTGCTCTGGCCTCTTTGAGATCGGCGGTGTTGAAACCTTCCGTAAACCAGTTGTAGATTTCGGTCAACATTGGGCGGGTCTCCTCGCCGGCGAGACTCGGGACGCGCAGTGGAGATCAGCATCAGCGGTACCATCACACCTTGATCCGCGAGCAGCCGCAGTGAATTCGAGCGTCGATGGATCCAGCGCCAGTGGAGATCTTCGACCAGCATTAAAAGCGACCGCGACCTGCCGACACCGAATACCCGTCCGGCCAGTACGCCAGCAACCGCCGGCGCCGCACTTGGGACAAGGCATTGCGAGGGGTGCGCCGCAATCTTCACAGAACTTCTTGCCGGCAGGATTGTCGCTCCTGCATTTTAGAACAGCGCATCGCCTTCCCCGACAGCTAACCGATTCGGATCTCATCTATCACTCACGGCATACGTTGACCACTGCTGGTTGTCACGAGTCGTAAATGATTGGAAATGCCCGAATGACTAAGGCGGACCCCGTTGTTTAGCTTATTTACGGGGACACGACACTGGCTTTTTGCGAGGCGGAAGAGGGTTGATGGCCCGTTAAGCCAGAACCCGTATGTCTCAAACCTAGGGTCCAGGATCAAGACTACGTTGAATGGATAGCTTGGGTTCTGGCGGGGTGCTCTGAGAACTGATTATGACTGGAAATGTCCGGTTCTTGCGGCAAAATCGGGTGCAGACATTATTTTCGTTTCGGTGCTTGCCCGCCGATCTCGATTCGACGTTCGTGACTGAAGTCCTCGAAGCCATGCTTGTACCATGCTGTGGATCCCAGCCAATTGCGATGGAGAACGGTCAGTGTTACTACGGTGATTCCTTTACTACGGAACCAGTCGTATGCCGGCACCAACATCCGCTGCATCAGTCCTTGGCCGCGCCAGGCTTCGTCAAGGAAGGCATGATTGATGTAGCCCTTCACTCGTGGAAGGTACCCCTGACGATCGCGCCGGAGATGGATCCAAAGGTAACCGGCCAAGCGGCCCTCGCCATGATCCGCCACCCAGATCGCGTGATGGTCTCGACTCAACACAAGCTTGAGCCAATTAGGAGCATTTCGGATTTCGTCCCAATCAAACCGTGCGCGTGGATCGAGCGACTCGTGATAAGCGGCAATACCGGCAATCAGGCGCGCCAATTCCGGAATATCACGCTCCCGCGCGGGCCGAATCTCGATTTCCATTAGGAGTTCCTGTGCGTCAACAAACGCGTCAGCAAATGAAAGCAGGCTCTGTCGCTTGTTGGTGACCTTGCTGTCCCTATGCGGCGGCAGGAATTTTCAACGAGATTATCCGGGAGATACCAGGGCGATCCATAGTTACCCCGTGAATGTGGTCTGCGGCCTGCATCGTGCGTTGATTATGAGTGATGATGATAAATTGCGATCTCGCTTTCAGTTCTTGTACCAGACCAGTAAACGCGGCCAGGCTGAACTCATCAAGTGGTGCATCAACTTCATCCATAACGCAGAAGGGGCTCGGGTTCAGCAGAAACAGAGCAAATATTAACGCCATCGCCGATAGTGCATTTTCACCCCCTGACAGCAAGCCTATTTCCTTAACCTTCTTGCCGGCCGGTTGCACGAGAATGTCAATCCCGGCCTCGAGCACGTCATTAGCGGAAGTGAGTTCGAGCCGTGCTTTGCCCCCGCGCAGCAATTTTGGGAACAGTTCCGCAAAATTTCTGGCGGCTCCCTCAAAAGTCTCGACGAAACGTTTACGCGCCTCGCGATTAAGCTTCTGAATAGTCTGCGTCAGATCGTTGGACGCAGCCTGGAGGTCGCTGCGCTCGGCCTGAAGCTTGCCCGCGCGCTCCTCCAGTTCTTTGACCTCGGCTTCCGCGGCCAGGTTAACTTCGCCAAGCTTTTCGGCCCGGGTGCGCAATTCTTCCAGGCGAGCAGTGTCATTGTCAGCGTCGCGCTCATGCAGCGCCCGCTCGAGGTCGCCGATAACCTCGGTGAGTTCAGTTTCGAACTTCTCGCGGAATCCGCGTGTGAGTTCTTCTATCAGAGTGTGACAGCGTTCCCGTCTGAGTCCGGATTGGATAAGCTCGGTTTCGAGTTTCTGGAGATCACCTTGGGCGCTGTGCCGTTGTGCCGCTGCGGCCTCGACCTGACGCGAACGGTCGCCGCAGATATTGTTAATTTTCGCTATTTCGCTCTCCAGCTTACGGCTCTCATCTGCTGCCGCGGCATCCTGGACAAGGAGCGCTTTCAGTTCACCCCCGAACTCAGCGCGCTCTGAAGCTGCGCGCTGTAGATCACTACTAGACTGGGTTATCTGGCCTTGCAGTTCGCCGACGAGCTGCCGCTGATGGTCCAGCTCCTGCGCGAGCGCACGTAAAGCCGCCTTGCGTGCTTCGACGCGCCCGCCTAATGCCAGCATCGTCTCGCTCAATTCGCGAACCTCACTCCGGCGTAGCGCAACAGCCTCGAGTGCCGCATTCAGCGACGTGCGTGCCCGCTGCTCACTTCCGGCGAGTTCTTCGAGGCGACTATTGGCCGAGCCCGCGGCGGCTTCGACCTCTACTGCGCGGCGGCGGGCGTTGGCGCAATTCGCTTCAGCCAATGCGAGATTCTGCTCAGCTTTGGCCATTGCTTTGCGCGTTTCATTAAGAGCAGTTTCTATTTCACGAGAGCGCCGGCGCGTTGATTCAACGAGCTCGACGGCATCGCGTCCGGCAAGCCGCGCCCACTCTTCAAGCCGGACGAGTTCCTCGTGCTGCATTTCCGCAAGCGCCAGGTTACGCTCTGCCGCTTCGAGCGCCAGCGCCCGTTTCCGGATGTCGATTTCCTCGCCCGACTCCAGTTGATGGCCACTGCCTCCGCTGATGACCCGATGTGGCCACAACAGGTCGCCTTCGGGGGTCACAAATGCGCTGCCATGACCATTGGAGTTTGAAGCAGCGAAGGCGGCCCGCAGGTCTTGTGCGACGAGCACGTGACCGAGCAGAGCCTCGGCTAAGCCTACAAAAGGGGGCTCAATCTCGACCATATCCAACAAGCGGCCCGCAATGCCCTCCGCTTGGATCGGCTGCTGCGCCGCCATCCCCTGAGATAAGTCAGGGATAAAGCTGAGGCGGCCGCTCTGGTGCTGTTTGAGAATCTCGATCGCCTGAAGCGCGAAATGGGGCGACTCGACAATGACGGCGTCAAGCTGCTCGCCGAGTACCGCCCGCAAGGCGGGTTCCAGGGCCGGCGGCGCCTTGACCACGTCCAGCAACATCGCAGGTGCGCGCGAGGGACCATCGCCATTTAGCGAATCCAGCACAAATCGCAGTTTTTCCCCGGCACCGTTCGGGACGATCCGTTGTGCACGAGCGCTAAGCGTCCGGAAGGCCTCGCGCGCCGTTGCTAAAGCTCGTGAGTCATTGGCCAACGCATCCCGCAAATCGAGTTGGCGTTCAGCAGTTTCGCGCTGAACAGCTTCGGCCCGGGCCGCGGCCGAACGTTCCTGCTCAAGGCGCACCTCGTTGTCGGCGAGCCGCTGCCGGCAGTTGTCGAGCGCAGCGCGATATTGGGGTAGAGCCTGGTCGAGGGCGTGAAGGCGGTCCTCAAGATCAGCGCGTTCACCGGCCAGTGCGCCGAGGCGTCCACGCATTGCCGCAGCTTCGCGCATCAGTTCGGCAAGCTGGTCTTTCAATTCCTCGGCCAGCTTTTCTTCCTCGCGCAACTTCCGCTCGGCGGCGCGATGTTGCTCGCGCAGCGCAGTCAGGCGAGCTTCGTTCGCTCCGTCATCGTGATTTTGCTCTCGCGCCAGCCGCGCTCCGGCGGATGCACGGGCAGCCCGTGCGGCGATTGCTTTGCGATCCAGTTCATTGAGCCGCTGTTCAACTTCCGGCATCAGCTTGTTTAGCGTTTGGAGTCGGCGTTCGAGAAAAACGCGCGTTCGGGCTCGTTCCTCGAGAGCGGCACGGAGATTATCCAGCTCGCGTGTTTTCGCCGCCTGCTCATCACGCGCGGCGGCAAGTCCCTTGCCCAATTCATCTTCCTGTGTTTGTAGGGCGCAGATGCCAGAGCGAAGCTTCTCCGCTTCGTCGCGTAGCGTTTCCTCACGCTCGGATTGTGCCGCAAGTTCGTTGCGCTGTTCTATCACCCGGCGCGCCGCCGCGTACTTCTCCAATGTCGATAATTCATCGCGAATGACCCGATAGGTCTCTGCTTTGCGGGCCTGACGCCGCGCGTAATTGAGCTGGCGCTCCAGCTCCGCGATGACGTCTTCCACTCTTGCCAGGTTTTCGCGGACGCGCTCGAGCTTGCGTTCGCTTATGTCACGCCGGCCCTTGAATAGCGCGAGTCCGGCAGCCTCCTCGACCATCGAGCGAATCTCGGCCGGCTTCGCCTGGATGATTTCCTCGATCCTGCCCTGTTCAACCAGTGCATAACCGCGGCTGTGGATCTGTGCCGCCATGAAGAATTCCGTGATGTCCTTGAGGCGGCATGGAATTTTATTGATGAGATACTCGGATTCACTAGACCGATAGACCCGCCGGGTGACGGCGATTTCGCTCAGCGCCGAATACGGTTCGGGCAAGCTGCTGCCGGCTTCGGCCTCCAGCAGCAGACTTACTTCGGCCATTCCTGCCGCCGGGTTGGAATCATTGCCGGCATAAATCAGATCTTCAGCCAATTTGCCCCGCAGGCGCGACGCCGTCTGCTCGCCCAGCACCCATCGGATGGCATCGACAACGTTCGACTTGCCGCAGCCGTTGGGGCCCACGATGGCAGTAATACCGGGGCTAAACCCTATTGCAGTAGATTCGGAAAACGACTTGAAGCCTGTTAGATCAAGGCTCTTGAGCCGCATACTTGGTCCCTCCACCACTCCTCCGCAGCCATCCCGCACAACTCCTCAAACTGGCGCGATTCTCACAACATCAGACTTATGGCATAGCAGTCACTGATCGCCCTTCCGCAGAGTATCCGTTGCGGCCGCTTACTCGGTTCAAAGCAAGCTCAGGTTCGTACGAAACCACCGTTTCAGGACCGAGGTAATTTACAGCCCCTCCGGAATGATTCCCATTGCATCCACAAAAGCAATGGCGAGCATTCCTGCCGCACTAATCCTGGATTAGTTCAGTATTCCAATACGCGCTATCGACCGTCGTCAGGAATGGCATCCATTCGTGATAGCGCCGGAGACTGAACATCTCCGTGGTGAACGGCGTCCATTGAGGGCGCTTCGGTCTACCTATCAGCAGCATACCGGCTTCTTCGGGCGTTTGACCGCCCTTACGTCGATTGCAGGTATGGCAGGAACAGACGACATTCTCCCAGGTTGACGTGCCCCCGCGTGAACGAGGAATCACGTGATCGAGGTTGAGTTCAGTCCGAGGTAGACGCCGCCCACAGTACTGGCAGGTGTTGTTGTCGCGAGCGTAGATATTAAAGCGAGAGAAACGGACGTGGCGCTTTGGGACGCGCTCGTAGGCAATGAGCAACAGGACGCGCGGCACTCGCACAAAGCCGCCAACTACCCCCACCCGGTCGTGATTCACCTCGACCGCCAAGTCTCGCCAGCTCGCGAAATCGAACGTCCGATACTGTTCATCGACTGCTCGGGCGACGCCCTGATACAGCAATGCAAAAGCTCGCTTGACCGAAGTTACATGTACCGGAAGATAGGAGCGATTCAGGACCAGCACCTTGCTGTTGAGCAAGGCCGAGCCTACGGAGTAGCCATCTACCGTCTCTGCGACTGCAGACATCAGTTAATCTCGTAGCGGCCGAAACGACTTGCTGTCAAGCTAGTTCGTTCTTCCGTGCCCTCCTGCCAGAACAATTAATCGGGCGATTATCTGCGGGCCACAAGTAACCTTTGCGCAGTGATGCTATCAGAACGATGTTTGCCGATCAAGCAAACGACACGCCGAAACACCAAACATTCAACAAGGATATTAGTTCCCACCCTACTGCGGGCGCAGCACGCTGCCTTGCGGAAACCGCGGGCGGCTCCTATCATCTGGGCAAGAGGGCTGCCGAGATTTTGTTCAACCCTCAACCCAGTTGTGCAGGCTCTAACCGCCGGTCGCTACTTGATACGCGGCAACAAAGGTCGACCTCACCGGGTAAGGTGAAGCGCGAAATTATCATCAATGTATCTGCGCTCGAGGTGCGCGTCGCGCTGCTGGAAGATAGCGCCCTTTCCGAATTTTATCTCGAGCGCGAGCAACGTGGCGGCCTGGCAGGCAACATCTATAAGGGCCGCGTAACGCGAGTGCTGCCCGGCATGCAGGCTGCCTTCGTCGATATCGGACTCGAGAAGGCCGGCTTTCTTCACGTCTCTGACTTTCAGACTGATGCCGAAAGCCTCGGTTCGGTCGCCGCGGTTATCGGCGAGGGCGAGGTTGAGACTGAGCCGGTCGTGCCGGATGCCGAGCCGGATTCCGACGACAGGCCGGCGCCGGTTCTCGAAGTGCGCGATGGCGCGCTGGAGCCGGCCGCCATCGCTATCGAGGGGGAGGGGGCGAGCGATTCTCGGCCAAGCCGCCGTCGTCGCAACGGACGCCACCGGCCGCGCCTGCCGATTGAGCAGCAACTCAAGCGTGGGCAGGAGATAATCGTCCAGATCGCCAAAGAGCCGATTGGCAGCAAGGGTGCACGGCTTACTTCCTTTATCTCTTTGCCTGGCCGCCATCTGGTTTACACTCCCAGTAGCAAGCATGTTGGCATTTCGCGTCGCATCGAAAGCGCCGAGGAGCGTGCGCGCCTACGAGCAGCGGTCAAGGAACTCGGAGCATCGCACGGCGGCTTTATTGTCCGGACGGCGTGCGAAGGCGTGAGCAAGCGCGAGATTCAGCGCGACGTTTCGTTCCTTACCAAGTTATGGTCGTCGATTGTGAAAGCGGGTGAGAATACCCCACCGGCCTCACTCCTCTACAGTGATCTCGACGTCGCCTTGCGCATTGTCCGCGACCTGTTTTCAAGCGAGATCGACCGACTCTGGTGTGACGACGCCCCGACTTTCGCGCGAATAGTCGAGTTCGTGCAGAGCTACATGCCACGGCTGCGCGCTCGTGCAGTCTTGTACGAGGCGACAGACCCAATCTTCGACCATTTCTCGATCGAACCTCAAATCGAGCGGGCGCTTGAACGCAAGGTCTGGCTCAAGTCGGGCGGTTACCTGGTGTTTGATCAGGCGGAGGCACTAACCGCCATTGATGTAAACACCGGTCGCTTTGTTGGTAAGCGCAATCAGGATGAAACCGTCTTGCGCACCAATCTTGAAGCTGTCGAAGAAGTCGTCAAGCAATTGCGGCTGCGCAACATTGGCGGAATTATCATCGTCGATCTGATCGACATGACCCGTGAAGCCGATCGCAAACGTGTCAGCGACGCGCTGTCACAGGCTCTCAAACGAGACAAAGCGCGGACCTCGATGCTGAAAATCTCCGAGCTCGGACTCGTGCAAATGACGCGGAAACGGACGCGCGAAAGTCTCGAAGCGATGCTGACTGAGCCCTGCCCGCATTGTAAGGGATGCCGGGTGATCAAATCGGTGACGACCTTGGCAGCAGACGTGCTGCGCGGCATTCAGCGGGCGGCCGGCCGCAACTCTCAAACCGATTTGCTGGTCGCCAAAGTCAACCCGGACATTGCCCGCTACCTTTATGATGTCGGCGGCAACGCCCTGCAAGCAACCGAAGACCGACTGGGTGTCAAGATCGTGCTGCGGTCAACTGAAGGCATCGAACCGGGGGCCTTTGAGCTCATGCAAGCGACTGCTGCCGCCTAACCCGGCTGAAGGCCCCTCGACAAGACTTTGGCAACCAGCATAAGCGCATCACTGACTCCGGAAGCGGCCGGCGAAATATCGCGCGAGGAGCTTTTGCGCCGCCTGAATGACCCCTCGCTGCTGATAGTCGATGTTCTGCCGAAGGAGGCGTACAGCAGCGAACATCTGCCCGGTGCAATCAACCTGCCACTGGCCGAAGTTGCTCAGCGCGCGACGGCCGTCCTTCCGGACCGCACTGCCGAAATCGCCATCTATTGCGCTTCGTTTACTTGAACCGCCGGCGAGCAGGCCGTCGCCCTGCTACAACAACTGGGCTATGCGAGGGTTCGTCATTACCACGGCGGAATCGCCGACTGGAAAGAAGCACGCTTGCCGGTTGAGTCCGCAGTCCGCCTTCCATCGCAATCGAGTGCCGGCGCACCAGGGACCCAGACTCGCTCTGTCATCCCAGCGCGGCTGCGCGATCAGGTCGCAACAGCGATCCTGGAAGTAGTTGACAGCCTGTCCATTGGCCGGCTGTTTTCCCTCTGGCTCGGGGTGATTGTTGCGTGCGGTACTGCGTACTGGCTGATTGATTTGAGCGGCAAGACCGGGTTAATCGAGGCAGGTCAGGTTGCCGGTCCGGGTTTTAAGGGTTTCCTGACAGCCATCTACTTCAGTTTCATTACCGCCACTTCGGTCGGCTATGGCGATGTTCTGCCAGTAGGAGCAACTCGCATCCTCGCCGTAGCAGAGGCAATTGGTGGCTTGCTGATATTCGGGCTGCTAATCGCCAAATTCGTCTCATATCGGCAGGATATGATGGTGCGCGAGATCCACAGCGTCACTTTTGAAGAGCGGCTCGATCGTGTTCAGACCAATCTCCATCTGGTTGTTTCGGAACTGCTTGCAATCGAGGCGCTATGCGATGATGGCGCAGCGCGGCTCCAGCGCCTCGGGCCAAGACTGGAGACAACTACCCTGGTCTTCACCAGCGAATTGCGTGCAATTCATGCTTTGCTTTACAACCCACGCTGGGTACCGGATGAAGCGGTATTAGGCGCGATTCTCGCCAACCTGGCGTCGGCGCTCAATACCTTGGGCGAAGTCCTGGTGTGCTTGCCCGCCTACCTCCACAACTCGCCGGCCTTGAAGAACGATTTGCAGACCCTGTCAGCCCTCGCCAACGAAATTTGCGCTGACTGCGTTCCGCAGGTCTACGCCCCCGCGTTGACTGCCTGGATGGATCGAATCCAGCAGGCCGCACGCGCAATCGGCTAGCGTAGCGCCAACCCGCCATCGAGTGGGTCCGAGCTTTAAGCTACAATCCCCAGCATGGCTGAAGCTATGCAGCTGGCGCTGGACGATATTCCGGCGATTCAAGCGCGGTTCCGGCTGCAATGGGAGCCGGCGCAAAATGCCCACGTCTTGCTTTACCCTGAAGGGATGGTGAAGTTATCGGAAAGCGCCGCCCACATTCTGAATCGGGTCGACGGAAGCGCCTCGATCGCAAACATCATTCTCGATCTTGAACGCGCCTTCCCGGGAGTGGACTTGAAGTCCGACGTCCTGGAGTTTCTCAACATCGCGCAGGAACACGGCTGGATCGCAATTCGCCGCCACCCCGCTGGGTAACTCCAGTCAGGCATTTCCCGCGGTTTTGCGCCTGGCTACAGGCGCAGCGCCGCGGTCTCAATCGCCGCGTGACGGAGGACGGCCTGGCGGGATCAGGTTGAGTGCCCGTGCGTCAACATATTCGTATACCTGGTTGAGTTCATCGGCATCGAAGAACCCTGCCCAGCCCGGCATGCCCTTGCTGGAGCGGCCCTCCATCGAAGCGACGAAGAACTGGTGTTTGCTCATGCCGTTGTCGAGAGACTTACGAAGGTCAGGCGCGTATTCGCCGCCGACCGCATCAAATCCATGGCAGCGAAAGCAGTAGGAGTTATACTTTTCGAAGCCGCCGAAAATATCCTTGGTTACGACCTGATGTCCCTGGTTAGTCTCGAATACTGGAAAAGCGGCGGTCACTTCCTTGCCGTCAAGGCTTTTATATTTGTATTCCTTCGGAGCGCCTTCGAGTGAGCCGTTGAGCGACAAAATGTAATTGGCCAAGTAGGTGGCCAGCTTCTCGCTCATGTCTTTGTGCGCCGGCATCGGAACTTTACCGAAATCGCCAACGCTACCGTCGCGAATCTTGGCAGCCAGGTATGCCGTCTTCGAGCGATCATGATGGTACCGGTTGGCGACCGTAATCCAGGCCGGGCCGACTACTTCCTCGTCGATGGCATGGCAAGAAAAGCAATCGAAGCCGTGCGACATGATGTGCTCGGGAGAAGCCGCTTCATCTTGCGCCCAGCTGTCAGTCGAGAAGGCAAGAATCAGGCTGGCAACCGCCATCAACAACGCGGCGCAAGCCACGGCAGGACTGCGGTGCCAATTCTTCGAACCCTGCAACAATCCGCTATCCCTGCCTGACCTCGCGCTCTTCGGAGGAGAGGATAACGCGCGGACCGCCGGCAGCCATCATCATCCGTCCACCGTCACGAAGTCTCACCGGGGGCGGGGTAGAGCCGCACATTAAAACGATGCAGTATTTCCTGCAGCGCATCTTTATGTCTGGCGATGACGGCATCAAGGCGGTCTTTTAAAGTCGAATTCCCCTTCCGCACAGCCATCGACATCGGAAAGAGATACTGCTCCGGCGAGCCGCTGGTACGCGCATTTGGTACCCGCGTCACCGCTAAGTCGGGATAATCGTGCAGGAACCAGCCGACCGCTGGTTCCCACGTGATCATCACATCGACACTACCATCCTGTACCGCTCGCAGCATTGTAACCGGCGATACGTTCTCCGTATCACCGACCCCGAACGGCTGCGCCTGCGAAAGCAGGTCCCGGATTTTGAGGCCCTCTTCAGGCGGCGTATTGCGTTCGAAACCAATCCTCAGCTTATGGAGCACCGGAGAGTCCATACTTTCGAGGTCGTTGCTTTTGGCTTTTTTGGCAATAAAGACATACGAAGAAACGTAATATGGGTCGGTAGTCAATTCCTCCTGGCTCCCGTAAGGCATGTCCATAATGGCGTCGCACCTGCCCGTATCGAGATTGCGTGCGAGAAATTCACCGAATCCGCCGGGACCTCGCGTATCCGCCCATACCTCAACCAGGTTTGCGCCGAGCTGCCTGGCGGTCAGTTCCGCGACCTTATTCTCAAACCCTTCTCCAGCCCGGTTGGAAAAAGGCAGGTAATCGGGGTCAGCGCACACGCGGAAGTCGTTAACCGAGGCCGCGCAACGCCACGCTGGTACTGCAATGGCTATTGCAATGAGTAAGCACAGTTTGCGTATCGCCAGCATCGACATCGGGCCGCGCAGAATCTTCAGACCGGAAATCTGAACGGACGCCGATTCATAAACTGAATACCATCAAGGTGCCGCCCAGATTGGTATAGTCGCCGAGGCTCGCCGTAAGCCCGACGGCACCCAGGCCTTCGCTGGGCTTGGTCAGTCCGGCCGCCAGCCCGATAGCAGCCCAGCCGCCGACCCCGGTCAGAACCGCAACATATTGTCTGCCCTTGTGCTCATAGGTTATGGGGTTGCCGATAATTCCCGAAGGACAATGCATCTGATATAGAATCTTGCCGTTGCTCATGTTCACCGCCCGAAACCAGCCATCGAGCGTACCGTAAAAGGCCACGCCGCCGGCTGTGGTCAATACCCCGCTCCAATCCTGAAATTTGTCATTGATGGACCACTTGGTCGTCCCTGCGATTGGATCGAAAGCGATGAAACGTCCGCGCACATCAGGCGATGCTGCATACATGTTCAAGATGGCGCCAACAAACGGGAACCCGGCCTTATATTTGACATCAAACGCCTGGTAGTCCATGCAGATGTGGTTGGTCGGAATATAGAACAGATGAGTCAGAGGATCGTAAGAAGCCGGTTGCTCATCCTTATCACCTTCTGCCGCCGGACAAATGTTCTTCACGTTAACGTCCGACTTGGTCATCTTGGCAGGGTCTACCGTTGGCTTTCCGGTAGCCGGATCGATTGATGTCGCCCAGTTAACCGTCGGATCATATTTATGGACCGCGAGCAGCTTGCCATTGCTCCGGTCTAGTACGTATGCGTAACCATTGCGGTCGAAATGAGCGAGGGCAGGATAAGTGCGGCCGTTAACGGTAGCGTCGAACAGGATATTCTCGTTGACGCCGTCGTAGTCCCATCCGTCGTGCGGTGTCATTTGAAACGCCCACGCCGCCGTCCCAGTATCGGGATTGCGCGCGATGATACTCATTGACCATCGATTATCGCCAGGCCGCTGGGCGGGGTTCCAGGTTCCTGGATTGCCGGTGCCATAGTAAATCAAATTGAGCGTGGGATCGTACGAATACCATCCCCAGGTCGTGCCTCCCCCCAGCTTCCATTGATCGCCGCTCCATGTGCTCAGGCTGGAATTCTTGCCCGCCGGCTTCTGATGGTTGGCATCAATGGTTTTCTCAGTATCGAACAGCAGGCCTTCGTCAGAGCCGGCGCTATAGGCGCGCCACACGAGCTTACCAGTGTTGACGTCGAACGCACTTAGATAGCCGAGCACTCCAAATTCACCACCCGAAACCCCGATGATAACTTTGTCCTTGACCACCATCGGCGCCGCCGTAACAGTCTGGCCTTTCAATGGATCAGCATTGACAGCGGTCCACAGCACCTTGCCGGTCTTCGCATCAAGCGCGTAGATATGGCCGTCCAGCACGCTGGCAATTATCTTGCCGTCGACATAAGAGACGCCGCGGTTGACCACGTCGCAGCATGCCACGGGTGGCGCATCAGGATTCT
The DNA here is from genome assembly GCA_024281015.1 of Candidatus Binataceae bacterium. Classification (GTDB taxonomy): domain Bacteria; phylum Desulfobacterota; class Binatia; order Binatales; family Binataceae; genus JAMXLL01. Next base: position 3,807 of record JAMXLL010000103.1, on the reverse strand, counting down.
TGGGTGGCTCGAATTTCCACACCATATGCCCGACGTCGTTGAGGTTGATCGCGTAGACGAAATTCGGATAGGCGCTCTCGAAGTACATCATGTCCCCGACCACCAGCGGCTGCCCCTCATGTCCGCGCAGAGTGCCGGTTGACATTGTCCAGGCGACCCGCAAGTTACGGGCGTTTCGGGTCGTGATTTGGTTAAGCTTGCTGTTTCGAATAAGGCTGTAGTTACCGCCGGGCATGACCCACTGATGAGGATCCTGAGACATTTGCTGGAGCTGATCGTTCGCTTGCGCGACGGCAGCAGACACCAGCAGCCCTGCAGTGAACAAATAGAGGATCCAACGCCGGCAGTTTGAATGACGATTCATTTTGCTCGCTCCCTCGTCCCCATTTAATGCCAGTTCTGGCTAACCCAACACACTGATCGCCTGAGCCTGCGCTCTGACCGCCTTGGCGACATCGGAACCCGTTTTACATCCTACGGGTCCGAATAGAGAAATTTACGAGTTGCGTCAAGCGAGTTGCTCTCGATCTCAGGGCAACCCGGCGCTATCTGGCTCGATCACCTTGACTTCCCGGAAGCCGGCATCGTCCAATCTGGCGACCAATTTGGCTGCATCTCCGACAACAAGCCATTGCGGAGCTGCTGTCGCCAGGATGTACCGGCACGTCTCCATCACGTCTTCAGCGGAAACGCTTCGGAGGCGATTTGCAAGTTTATGCCAATACGAAAGATCAAGTCCGTGGATGATCAGATGCGCAAGTCCGTCAGCGATCTGTGCAGAGGATTCATGGGCGGAGGGTATTCGCGCGACCAGATAAGCGACGGCGCGGACGAACTCATCATGTGCCGGTGGCCGCTGGCCGGCCAGGTTTTTAAGCTCGCCAGCGATTTCGCCCATCGCTTGCACTGCGCTATCGGTGCGAACCGCGGTTCGAATCAGCCATGAGCCTGCAGGGCGCGCGTCCAGTAATGAGGAGCGGACACCGTAGGTCCAGCCTTTATGCTCTCTCAGACTTAAGTTTAACCGGGAGGTGAATATTCCGCCGAGGATTGTATCTGCAATCATTAAAGGCTCGGCCTGATGCGAGTTGCGCGCAACCGTACGCAAACCCATAGTCAGCCAGGTTTGCGGCGCTCCCGGGCGATTAACCAGCAATATCGAACTAGAGGTGTCGAGCATCACCGCCGCTGGTTTAACATCTGCGGCGGCCCCATCGTGCGATTGTCCGAAGGTTTGTTCGAGCCGGGTAAGGAGATCGGCCGAGGCGCATGCTCCGGCCACGATCAGGGTTGTAGATTGGGGTGCCAAATTGCCGGCGTAATAACTATGCAGATCATCGCCGGTGAGGGTCGCAACGTCTGGCTCACGGCCCGAACCGGTGAAAGGACGGCCATATCGATGGCCTCTTCCATAGAGCCGCGGGGGAAGCGCTCGCAGCGCAAGTGCGAAGGGATCGAGGCGTTCACGGGCAATGACCGCGAGCCGCTTTTCCCGCAATAACTCGAAATCCTCGTTTTTCCACTCGGGATGGGAGAGCGCGCCCAGGTAGACACTGAGGGCATCAGCGAAATTGTTGTTGAGGGCGGATATCCCGATTGCCGCCCCGTCCGGCAGGACTTCACCGCAAATTTGCGCACCGAGCGAGGGCAAGGTCGATCGTAGTGGAGTACTGCCGCGGCGTACCAACCCCTCACTGAACATCGCTGCGGCAAATGCTGCGAGTCCACTTCGCCTCTTCGGGTCGGCGGCGAAGCCACCAGACAGAACCAATCTGGCTTCGAAAATGGGCGATGCCTCCCGCTCGACGAACAGCACTCGCAGCCCGTTTTTCAGCTCAAGAGCGGTCGGTTCCCGCCACCACTGGCGGCCTGGCTGAGCGGTGAGCCGAACCCTGTCAGCGACCATCCGTTTTGATCAGCGGTGCATTTCCAGGACGGCGCCTCCACTGGCCAGGTATTGGCTGGCGCAAGCGATGGCGTCCGGCTGCAGCGCTGCCATTCTCCGTAAGTAGATGCCATGCGAATCTGGAGTCCCGCACACCATGGTCGCGAGCCCGAGCCGGTCAGACTTGCTGCAAGGACCTCCGACGTGTTCGAAGCCACGCACCATTTTTCCGAAAAGCCGCAGACGCGCGGTCTCTAACTCCTGAGACTCCGGGCCTCCTGCCAGGTGCTCGATCTCTTCGCGCACGATTGCCTCGATCTCGCCAAGGGAAACACCGATTTGCGCGGTGATGGATAATACGATGAGCGTTCCCAGCTCACGAGGACGCAACTCGATTGTAACCTCAGTCGCCAGCCGCTCGGCTTGCACGAGGCGCTGCGATAATCGGGAGCTTTGCGCGGCTGCGAGGATCTCGCACAGCGCCTCCAATGCCGCGTACTCGGGGGAGGCAAAACCAGGTCCGATCCACCCTATGCAGAGCCGGGCATGCTCAACCGCGAGCTCAATTTGACGCCGCGCGCCAACCGGGGGATCGGAAACCGCAAACAGGTTGCCAGGATGGATTGTCTGACTAGGAATCGGGCCAAAATGGCGCTTCGCAGATTCAATTACTCTTGCTGGCTCCACGTCGCCAGCCACGATCAGGGTCGCCGCTGCCGGAGAATGCCGCAATTCGAGCCAAGCCCGAACATCGTCCCCTGGTATCTCGCGAAGTTCCGCTTCTAAACCATCAGGCGGATGTGCATAAGGATGCTCTGGGCGATGAACGAGTTCGGCAAGCATGCGAGGGGCGCAGCCGTAAGGTTGTCCCTCTCGCTGGCGTAGTTCATTGATTACCACATCGCGCTGCCGTTCAATCCTCTCGCGATCGAGGACTTGTGTGATGTTAGCCATCCGATCCGCTTCCATCGACATCGCGAAGTCCAAGGCAGAAGCCGGTACGGTCGCGAAATAAGCGCTGTAGTCCTCTTTTACGAACGCGTTCATGGAGGACGCGCCAAGCTGCTCGAATGGCGCGAAGTACGAGCCGGGGTTCCTGCTCGTTCCGGTATACATTAAATGCTCGCATAGGTGAGCCAGGCCGGCTCTGGATGCAGGCTCTTCCCGGGAACCAGCCCGATAGCCGAGGTAAACCGCTGCCAGGGGACACTTTCGTTCGGCGTGAACAATCACGGTCAGCGCGTTCGGGAGCCGCTCCACCACGGATGGCAACTCTGCGGCGGTCCAGTCGATTGCGGTCATGGCGGTTTTAAGCAGGCGGTGCTAAGTGGATGTCAGTGCACGCGAGTTGGTATCGTCGCGGAAATACAATGGCTGCCCTGGTGGCTCCTGGGATCGCACACGCGCAACGATTTCGGCGACCTGCTGGTGCCTTGGTGATAACTCGCAGACCGGATCAGTGTTGGCGGCGTCGCCGGTCAGCAAGTATGCCTGGCAGCGGCATCCGCCAAAATCCTTGAACCGCTCCGGACAGGAGCGGCAGGGTTCGCGCATCCAGTCGAAGCCGCGAAAGCGAGTGAAGGCTGGCGATTCATACCAGATCCATCGCAGCGAATGCTCCGCGACGTGGGGGAACTCGAGCCCGGGCAATACGCGTGCCTCATGGCAGGGCAACGCGATGCCGTCGGGGGTCACGACCATGAACACCGAACCCCATCCGTTCATACATGGCTTCGGCCGCCCCTCATAATAGTCTGGCACGACGAAATAGACTTTAAGCCTGGAGCCGACGCGCTCACGAAAGCGGCGAGTCACCTCTTCAGCACGAGCCAATTGCTCGGGTAACGGAAGCAAATGTTCGCGGTTGAGTAACGCCCAGCCATAATACTGAGTATTGGCGAGTTCGACGTACTCTGCGCCTA
>JAMXLL010000102.1 GCA_024281015.1 Candidatus Binataceae bacterium | reverse complement strand
GACTTTTTGAAAGGTAGACCCTCAGCTCGGGGTATGGGATTCATTGTCTCCTGGACCTACTCGGTGATCGCAAGCAACTGCGACGGAGCCACTGCCCGTAAGCCGCGAGCACTTGAGCAATTATTCTGTCCCGGTTGCGGTCGGTCTTCTTTGCGATAGGCGCGCCCCTGTCGGCTCTGGCTTTAGGCGCGAATCCTCAGAGTTTGATCCCAACACAGCAGATCGACGTACAGACTGACGAGAGGAATGAGAGCCAGCAGATAATGGCCACCTGCATACTCGCCAGTTATCGGGTCCAAACCTGCGGCCCTTCTAAAGTCTCTTGTCGCTTCGGCCGGTGCTTCCGGTATCAGTGAAGTGCCCCAGTCTTCCGGCTTGCTCGGGGACTCCTCCAGAGACGCTTCACGTCCCGGTATTGGATGGGAAGGTGAATAGCCGGGTGGTATTGGGATGCGTGGCTCGTCGGCCTTCGCGAGTTTGACCAATGCACGGGCAAGCAGCTTTTCAAGTGCGACTGTATTGCGGCGTTAACATCGCGTTATGAGCTATGTCGTGGGGCTTCAGGCACAACCCCCAGACGGGCCAACGCGGCGAGTACTTCACGCATCGGCAAGCCCATCACGTTATCACGCGCGCCGGCAACATTGGCAATGAAGGCCGCCCCTCTTCCCTGGATTCCATAGGCGCCGGCCTTGTCCATAGGCTCACCCGTAGCGACGTACTGCCTTATTTCATTCTCGCACAGCCGGCGAAAAGTCACATTGCTGGTAATCGGCTCCGCTTCAATCACGGCACCGGCCGAAACTAGCGCGTAAGCAGTTATGACCTTATGCGTTCGGTCTGAAAGCTTAGCAAGCATTCGGCAGGCTTCAGCCTCGTCATTCGGTTTGACCAGAATTTCATTACCACAAAGTACGATAGTATCGGCTCCCAGGACGAGTGCGTCGGGAAACCTCGTGGAAACACTGAGCGCCTTCTCGCGGGCTACCCGAAGCGCATAATTGCAGCCTGACTCGCCGTCTTGCAGCATTTCATCGATCCCGCTCTCAATTGTGTCAAACTGGACACCTGCCGCACCCAGCAGTTCCTTGCGCCTTGGTGACCCTGAGGCCAGAATCAACCTGGTTGGACACATACGGGATCCACTCTATGCTTATCGCCTTGCCGCAAAAAATCGAGTGACTGTTCGCAATTATTGGCCGCCTGATTGAACCATCTCTCGTGGTAAGCTAACCAATCACTAATGTGCGCTCTCCGTTGGACGGTGGTGCTGTTGGGCTTCTCGGTGGCCGCGGCGTTCGCCGCCCAACAAGTCTCCCTACCGCGTGGGTACAATGTCACCATACCGGCCCGGCCGGCAGAACCCGGTTTTTACATCACGCAAAGACTTCCCTTCGAGCGCAATAAGATCGAGCCAATCGATCCCAAGGCGGCGTTTGCCGAAGGCTATCACGCATATCAGCACCGCGACCTGATTGCGGCTATCGGTCGCATGCGATTCGCTGCTGCACACTTCCCTGATTTGGCCGATTACGCCTTCTTCTATCTCGCTTCCGCAGAGCGTGATCATGGTGACAATCAGGCCGCTGCTGACGATTTTCGCCGGTTGATGATCTCTTATCCACAGAGTGTATGGTGGGGCAATGCTGCCTTGGAGTATGCGCGTCTTCAACTCAAACTCGGCCATCCTGATTACTCATTAACCGCTGCTGCGGCGGTTGTCGATACAACCCGGGATGGGACGGTGGAGCAAGGGGCGCGGCTGGCGATGGTCCAGGCGCTAGTGGCCATGAATTCCTGGCGCGGCGCATACAATCAGGCTCAAATCATTCGGCAGAAATTCCCCACCGGACCTGCCGACGCGGCAGCGCGGCAGCTCGCATACGCAATCCTGCAATCACATCCGCAAGCTATCAGCATATCGCCCCTTGAATATCATCGAACCGAAGCGGCCTTGCTGTTGCGCGAGGGCCAGGATCAGGCGGCACTGACGCAAATTCGTGAGGCGATGGCCAAGCTGCCGCCGCGGCCTGTTATCATCGAACTGACCTGGCTTTCCGCCCAAGCCTCGCACGCGCAGCCTGACAGAATGAAGCGGGAATTGTTGCTTTACCTCGAGCTGGCGCCCCGAGGTGCTCATGCGGCGACCGCTCTCAACGCGCTGGCCCACCTCTACTGGCACGAAAACGACACGCCCTCGGCGCGGCTCTATTTTCAACGGTTAGCCCGAGAATTCCCGCACGATGAACTGGCACCGAAGGCGAAGTTTGAAATCGGCCGAACTTACGAAGAGGACGGCGATGAGCAAGCCGCTCGCCTGGCCTATTTGGCCTTGATTGCGCGGTACCCTGGGACGGAGATGGCCGAAGAGGCCCGCTTTCGCGCGCCCTTCATGCTCTTTATGCTGCGGCGCTACAAACAGGCGGCCACCGAATTCGGCAACTCGGGCGCTATCGCTTCCTCGTCTTCGGCGCGCGATATGTTTTCCTATTGGCAGGCGCGAGCCCTCGAGAGCGATGGAGACAAGGTCCGGGCAACTGCGCTGATGCGGGCGCTGGCGCTTAGTACGGCCAGCAATTACTACCCGGCGCTGGCTGCCGGGCGGGTAAATGAGTATCGCGCGCTGTTGCCGGCAGCATTGGCCACCGACCTGGTGCCGACCGCGATCCCCGTCGTCGCTGGTCCAGCGCAGTTCCACTTGACGCGAATCGCCGCACTACGAGATAGCGGGCTTCGCGAACTGGAACCGCCTGAGTTGCGCGCCATCGAGGATCAGCCAGGCAACGGTCACGAATTGCAAGAATTCATCCTCGCCGAATTGCAAAATGCAGGGGCGTGGTTCGATGCAATTCAGATGGCTATGCGGATGGCTGCGCGAGGCGAACTGGATATAGCCACCGCAGAACGAATTCGATATCCGCGCGGATTTTGGGATTTGCTCACTTCTGCCGCGAGTCGAAATCAGCTTGACCCATACCTGGTCGCGGCCCTGATACGACAAGAGAGTCTGTTCAATCCGCAGGCGCGTTCGAATTCCGACGCGCGTGGCCTGATGCAATTATTGCCGGCAACTGCACACCGCTATGTTGCCGCCGCAGCAATCGCGCCACCGATTGATCTTTATAACCCCGATACCAGCATTCAGCTTGGCACGACTTATCTACACCAGCTGATTTCGATGTTTGGTGGCAACATGTTCAAGGCCGTGGCTGCCTATAATGCCGGGGAGCAATCAGTATCTCAGTGGAATGCCAGATATCCGGGGGACGACGACCAATGGGTCGAAAATATCGGCTTTCGCGAGACTCGCGAATACGTCAAGAAGGTTATCGGCGGCACGCGCGAGTATCGTCTGCTATACGGATCTCCTTCCGCGGTAACGACCTCGATTCGCGCGCCGTAGTGGCTGGAATAGATGTTGGGGAGGACTTTCTGGACGTCGCCATCTTTTCGCCGGCAGGAGCGAATCTGAACCTCGCACGCATCGACCTCGGCAAGATTGGTTGCCCTTTCGACCGGCCGCTGAGTTCGCGAGCCAATCAGGACGCGATTTCATCTTTGCGCGCAATCCTGACTGGCGCAGTACCCGCCCTTCGCGGCGCAATCGTGCTGGTCGACTCGCCGAGATGGCCCAGTGACCTAGATTGGTCTGAAGCCACCCACGGAAGCTGTTGGGCGGGGCGCCGCCAGCTGAGTTTGCGCAACGCGCATCAGCCAAGAATCGTGGCGAGGCGAACTTCTGTTCGTGGCCGCGAGATAGACACTGCGCTTCGCGACCTGGCGTTCACGATCTCGCAATTCTCTCCCGATTTGCCGCTGGCTCCGTTATCGATGTTCCCGACTCCTCCGATGCGCTATTTCGGTGCACATCTAAACATACCGTCCTGCAAGCCACATCTGCGATTACTCGGGCAGGCAGTCTTTGGCTCGGTCCTGAATCGCGACTATGGGCCACCATCGGGCGGCATCTTTACGCGCTTCATGATCGCCGGTTTTGCCACCTACCTGGCGCTCCAACCGATTGCGTCCGCAGTCTACGAAGGCTACCCCGATCTGCAATTCAAGTTATGGAGCCGTGGACAGCAGCTTTTTTCCAAAAGCTCGAAGTACGGCCGGCGGGCCGCGCTTGCATCACGAACAAGCGTTTTATCCGAGCTGGCGCACAGATTGGGTGTTGACAGGCTGACCCCTATACCGCGGATGGATGCAGCCGATGCGGCTATTCTGGCCTTGAGCAACGCGGCGGCACAGAAGCGCGGAGCCAGGTTGATTATCGAAAACCCGGGTGAAGGTTCTTTCCTCGTAGCGCTGGATCAACCTGAGGCTCGGCACCTTTGGCAATCATTGCGGCCAATCTTGAACGATCCTCCAGTTGACCAGCAGTATGTTTTCCTTCAACAGTGATCGGCACTTTCGGAACATTGCGGCGCATTGGATCAAGCGCGCAAGCAGAATAAGGCAGAGAGGAGTCCTGCACATGCGTAATCCCCGAAACTGGTTGTATTCGGCCTTGGTAGCGGCTGGTGGATTTGCCGGCGGGCTAACTGCAATACAATTTGCACCTCGTGATGCGTTGGCGGCACGTCATCACAATGTCCGAACCGTCACCGCGGAAGAGTTCGAATTAGTGGATAATAGGGGCGAAAGGCGGGCCGCTTTGCAAGTAACACCGCGCGGCATGGTTGATTTGATGATGTTCGACGGCGACGGCAATGATCGCGCTGAGTTTCGCGTCGCACGCGAAGGTGGTTCTTCGGTCAACTTTTATGACACCAAGGGCCATCAGCGAGTATTGGTAGGCGAAACCTCGTCGGGCAGAGACGGGTTAGCTATTTACGACACCGCCGGCCGCCAGCTTGCAACCCTATCAGCGGCGACGGATAACCAGGCGAGCCTTACGCTCTATGATGCCCAGACCGGGCGCGCTCGTGCCGGACTCGGCGTGGCCGTCAATGGGGAGCCCGCCTTGGTCCTGTTCGATGAGCAGGGGCGCGATCGGCTCGAGGTCCATGTTGGGGCCAACGGCAAGCCGGGGATTGCGCTGGCCGACGCCAACGGCAAATCGATCGCAGGACTGCCGGTTCACGAGGCTACTACCTCAGCCCAGTAGTAGAAATTCAAAATAGCGGAACAACCATTTGGGAGGAGATTGATCCAGAGGAGGAATTGATGATGAGGGCCATCGCTTCGAAATTAATCATGATCGCTGCTGCATTGGTGATGCTGTTCGCAGTGACTGGATGTTCCGGGCAGCCATTGAGCACGCGTGAAAAAGGTACTGGAATCGGCACTTTGGCCGGTGCGGCTACCGGCGCCATTATCGGCGCCGCGGTTGGGGCGCCGGGCGCAGGCGCTGCTATTGGAGGCGCACTGGGGGCAGGAGGCGGTTTCCTGCTAGGCAATGCCATGCAGAATCAGCAGGTGCAGACCCAGCAGACCCAGACGCAAATTGAAAGTCAACAGCGAGAGATCGAGCGGCAGCGACGCGAAATTGAGGGCCTCAAGCAACAACAGGAAACCGAATAGCCCGAGCACTTCGCGCCGACAATTTCAGCAGGAATCGCCGCATGATGGGCGGCCTCGGCCCTATCATAAAGCCGCCCGCCGGATGCCCATCATCTGGCGGGCCGCTCTTCTTTGGCTTTTGGCACTCTGATCTCCGGCAACCTGCCGGACTCGGCTCCGCGTGCGTCTCATATGTGGCAGCGCGCGGAGAACCAGATGCGAAAAATTGGCGGATGCCCGGCATCCGCCAATTTTATTCAGGCTCTAAGTTCGGGCAACAGCCCGCGCCTTACATCATTCCGCCCGGAGGCATTGCCGGAGCAGCAGGTTTCTCTTCCGGCTTCTCCGCTACCATGCATTCGGTTGTGAGCAGCAGGCTTGCCACTGAAGCGGCGTTCTGCAGCGCAGTGCGCACCACCTTGGTGGGATCGATGATGCCGGCTTTCATTAGATCCTCGAATTCTTCGCTCGACGCGTTGAATCCGAACGGACCCTTGTTGTTTTTGACCTTGTCGACAACAACTGAGCCTTCCCACCCGGCATTCGCCGCGATCCATCGGCATGGATCCTCAAGCGCCTTACGGATAATGCTCACGCCGACCTTCTCCTCTTCCCCATTGCGCAGGCTCTCGAGAGTGCTCAGGCAACGGATGAGCGCAACACCACCGCCAGGCACCACGCCTTCCTCTACGGCCGCGCGGGTCGCGTGAAGTGCATCCTCGACACGCGCCTTCTTTTCCTTCATCTCGATTTCGGTCGCGGCGCCGACCCGGATAACGGCTACCCCGCCAACCAGTTTGGCGAGACGCTCCTGCAGCTTTTCCCGGTCGTAGTCCGAGGTGGTCTCCTCGATCTGTGCCCGGATCTGTTTGATACGGCCTTCAATATCGGCTTTTTTGCCCGCGCCATCAATGACCGTGGTGTTGTCTTTGTCAATCACGACCCGTTTGGCACGGCCAAGATCGTTCAGAGTTACGTTTTCCAGCTTAATCCCGAGTTCCTCGGCAATGACCCTGCCACCGGTCAGGATAGCGATATCCTCAAGCATCGCCTTGCGCCTATCGCCAAAGCCTGGCGCCTTTACCGCGGTGCAGGAGAGAGTGCCGCGAATCTTATTGACGACCAATGTCGCCAAGGCCTCACCTTCGACATCTTCGGCGACCAGTATGAAGGGCTTGCCGGTCTTGGCAATCGCCTCGAGGATGGGCAGAAGATCTTTCATCGACGAGATCTTCTTCTCGTGAATCAAGACGTAAGCGTCGTCGAGTTTGGCCTCCATCCGCTCCGGATCGGGGACGAAATACGGCGAGAGATAGCCGCGGTCGAATTGCATACCCTCGACCACCTCCAGAGTGGTATCAAGTCCTTTGGCTTCTTCAACCGTGATAACACCCTCTTTGCCTACTTTTTCCATCGCCTCAGCGATAATATCACCGATGGTGGAATCGTTATTGGCCGAGATTGTGCCGACCTGCGCAATTTCCTTGCGATCTTTGGTCGGTTTCGAGAGATTCTTGAGTTCACTCGTAACTGATTCGACGGCGCGGTCGATACCACGTTTGAGCGACATTGGGTCATGGCCTGCCGCGACCATCTTGATGCCTTCGGTGAAAATCGACCTGGCGAGCACCGTCGCAGTGGTCGTTCCATCACCGGCTACATCGGAGGTCTTGGAGGCGACCTCCTTGACCATCTGCGCGCCCATGTTCTCGAACTTATCTTCCAGCTCAATCTCTTTAGCGACCGTTACGCCGTCTTTGGTCACAGTCGGTGCGCCGAAGCTTTTCTCGAGTACTACATTGCGCCCCTTGGGTCCGAGCGTGACGGTGACCGCATCCGCCAGAACGTTGACGCCCTTGAGAATCTTCTCGCGGGCCTCCTGCGAAAATCTGACTAATTTGGCCGGCATTCTCTTTGTTCTCCTCTGGTTGCGTGTGGGAAACTGTTAACGCCTCATGTTTTAGAGGCGGCTATTAATCTCAGCCCTCGAGTACCCCAAGAATGTCGTCCTCGCGGAGAATCAGGTGCTCCTCGCCTTCGAGTTTGATCTCGCTGCCGGCGTACTTGCCGAATAGAATTCGATCACCGGCCTTAACGTCGGGGGAGAGCAGCTTACCGTCCTCGGTCACCTTGCCCTTTCCGACCGCCACGACTCTCCCCTCCTGGGGTTTTTCTTTCGCCGTATCGGGGATGATGATTCCTCCCTTGGTCTTTTCCTCCTCCTGAATCCGCTTGACCAGGATTCTGTCTCCCAATGGTCTGATGTTCATGAACCAGCGCCCTCCTTAGCTTTCGTTGCTGGATAAAGTGCTCGGGTTATTTCCCGAGGTAAGACTAATCACGATTTGCGTCATGTCAATTGGCACTCGCGAGAATCGAGTGCCAACGAGAGATTACGCACTCCATGGGTTGCAGACAAGTAGGCGTAGGGTTGACCACTTAGCGGCACACACAAATCTTGTCGGCTGCACTGAAACCCGCTGCTAAGCGAATGTCCGACTCCCCTACTGGCATTTCATCAGACATAGCTCAGCGAGCTCCGATTTTTCGCTTTGCTCGCTAAAAATGCGCGTAGGAGGCAGCGGCCTTCAGCCCCCTATCATCGGCGAGAGTGTCTCGCCGGCCGAAACAGAGGCTAAGCCAGTCTGCTTACTTGACGTATAGAAAGATGCCTTCATATACGACCGCCGGCTTGCCGGAGCCTACCACCTGGATTTGGCTCTCGGTCGTTACCTGGGTCCCCTGAGGCCGCGGTTCGACCGCAACGATTCGCTGACGTGCCTCCACCTTTGCACCAGCCGGTACAGGCGAGATGAAGCGGAGTTTGTTGGCCCCATAATTGACTACGTTGCGGTAACCCACAAGTTTCCAGTCGCTCTCGAATTCGAATGCGGGCAGCAGGCTCAAGGTCAGAAAGCCATGCGCGACCGGACCTCCAAACGGGCTCTCGCGCTTGCAGCGCTCGATATCGATATGAATCCATTGATGGTCGCCGGTGACGTCGGCAAAGCGATTGATTTTTTCCTGACTCACCTCGACTGATTTGCTCCAGGGTCCGAAATCAGCACTGATTTTCGATTTGATTCGTTCAATATCGTCGAACCTGATCGTCTCCATTAACGACCTCCCGTTTGATAGCTGGTTGAGTATTTTACCCTAATGCTCCTTCGAGCCTCACATCGCTAATACGAAGCAAGGAAAGATTGACACGATCAGGTGGAAATGCAATAAAGCCAGACTGACGGACCCGTGCCGAAGACTGGCCATGCCCTGCGCGTATCCTTGCTCGCATTTTCTACCTTACTAATCGTAGGCGTGTATGTGGATGGCGCGTACGCCCAGATAGTTGCCGGCAAGATCACTGGTTTGAACGGGGATGCACGGATCACGCGAGCAGGACGGAGCTTCCCAGCCACTTACCTGACTCCCGTTCAGTTAGCCGATGAGATAGTTACCGGCCCGAATGGCCGCGTGACAGTTACGTTGGCGGATAATTCTCAGCTTGAATTGACCGAGTCAGCGACGCTGGTGATCTCCGAAAATGTGCTCAACCCGAACGGCACACGCGCGCGAACAACTCTTACTTTGTTCGGGGGGCTGGTCCGCTCGTTGGTAAGGGTAGCTGCAGGTGCTTCTCCTAATTATGAAGTGCACACGCCTAACGCAGTCGCCGCCGCACGCGGCACCACCTACGATACCTACTACACTGACCACGAAACGCGTCCCGGGTTCAAAACCTGCAAAGAATTCACCGATGTCTTCGATTTCGACGGAATAGTTCTGGTTAGAAGCCTTAGCAATCCGTCGAGTCCGCCTGTTGAGCTTCATTCCGGCCAAAAAACCACCGTTCCCTGCGGTCTGCCGATTCTCCCAGCCACAGCTCTCGATGCGGATGTTGGCTCAACCGGACTTGGAACTGGCGGCGCCATCGGCATCCTTGGGCTCTTCGGCGCAGGGATTATTGGTGGATACGCGGCAGCGGGTGGACTCGACCCGGGTGGCGCCAGCGGCCATCACCGACACCACGTCTCAACGCGAACGGGTGGAACCGCTCCAGGGGTCCCAACATCAGTTCCTGAGATCGACCCGGACATGGCGAAAAGCGGTCTGGCATTCTCGATCCTCATGCTGTTGCTCCTCGCCGAGCGCTTCCGTCGCCGCTAGGGTGCGGTTGGGCTGCCGTCGTGGATAACAGCGGTGCTGCTGAGAATCGTCAGAGCGTGCGAACGTTCCTGAGCCCCTCGGGGCTCGTCTATTCGATATTTCTTCTTTTGCTGCTCGCGGCTGAGCTTATAGTTCTTACTCCGCCTTCTGAGGTCGTGTTGCGGACCGAACAAGCCAGCTCTTGGGGGCGGCAGTTATCGACGGTCCTGCATCAAATCCGGCCGGCCTTTGTCACTGGCCTTCTGGCCGTAGTCTTTCTCAGTTGGCCGCGACTAAAGGAAGAATTGCGTGAGGCCTCGGCGCAATCGGAGAGAGCGGCCAGGTCAATTCTGTGGCTGGCGGTTCATCTGATGCTGGTCGGCATTCTCCTAACTGCAAAAGCATTAGGCGCGACTGGTTCGGTGAACTCCGTCGCCGAGACGAGTGTATGGTTGTGGCTCTGGGCTGCTATGGCATTGCCGGTAGTTGCTACCTGGGCGATGGCGGCGATGCCGCTGCGATTCTGGCGTGGTTGGCTTACCCGCAGCCGGGGAGCACTTTTGGCTGGCTTGCTATTTGGCGGAGCTGCCGACTTCCTCGGCGGCTCCACCGAGGTGCTCTGGTGGCCGGTTCAACGCCTGAGTTTCATCCTGGTAGTGCATCTGCTTCGCATGTTCGGGCAAGCGGCCATTGTCGATCCGGAGCGCTTCACCGTTGGAACGCCGCACTTCGCGGTCAGGATTTGGCCCGCCTGCTCGGGCCTGGAGGGAGTAGGCCTGATAAGCGCTTATCTCGGCGCGTACGTCTGGTTGTTCAGGCGGGAACTCCAGTGGCCACAGGCACTGTTGCTGCTGCCGATCGGAGCTGTCGTAACCTGGTTAATGAATGCGGTGCGCCTCACCACCTTGATTCTGCTCGGCGGTTGGAATACCGGAGTCGGCTTCAAGGGATTTCACTCGATGGCTGGCTGGCTTTTTTTTAATTTAATCGCATGCGGACTGATATGGACAAGTTGGAGTTGCAGCTTCTTCAATAAGTCCGGTGAGCGCCACCTGGCCAGATCCGGCCCGAATCCCGCCGCGGTATACCTGGTCCCACTTCTTGCCGTCATAAGCGTCTCGATGATCGCTCGCGGCTTCTCGGCGGGGTTCGAGGTCTCGTATTCGCTTCGGGTGTTCGCGGCGCTCGGCGCATTCTGGTTGTACCGCCGCGAGCTGGCCGTAATGCAGTGGCGTGCATCAGCTTTCGCCTTTCTCCTCGGAGCTGGCGTGTTCCTGCTCTGGATAGGACTTACCCGAGGCCACAGCGTGCCCGCACCTGCCGCGTATGCTGCCATCGGGACCCTACCAAATGATGGAAATGGCGGAGCGCTGCTCTTCCGGATGGCGGGGAGCATCACGGTGGCTCCACTAGCGGAAGAATTAGCGTTTCGGGGCTATCTCATTCGAAAACTAGTAGCCGCCGATTTTGCATCCGTATCTCCGGCGCGTTTTACGTGGGCTTCTTTTGTGGGTTCGTCTGTATTATTTGGCGCGCTCCACACGCATTGGATAGCTGCAACCCTGGCCGGAATGACCTTCGCAATCGCACTCTATCGGCGTGGCTTTCTCTCTGATGCTGTGGTGGCCCATGCCACCAGCAACGGATTACTGTGTGCATACATTGTGGCGACTGGTAGTTGGGAATTATGGACTTAGCTGTCCGCCTTCCACCTGAATCAGATCCTTCAGGGGAGAGGCCCGACATGTGGAAAGTTCGGCAGCAAATCGACGTTACGAATATTCCTTGGTTCCACCACATCTTATTCACGTCAGCCCTTCTCAAATCGGCGGCAACGCCCTTCATCTGCGCTGAACTCACCGTTGACCGCCATCTTCAAAGAAAACGGCGCGATGATGCGGGCGCCGGCCCGAGTCATCGCGCCGAGGCGTTGCCCCTTCCGTCATGCAACTCGGCGCATTATCTCCAGAATGTCATAGCCGGTAATTGACTTGCTCTTCTCCGCCCATTCGCGGAGTTCAGCTTGCGGAACCATTCCAGCCTGCGCCCCTTTGGCGAGATCCATCAAGACAATCTTGATAGTGGCCTCATCGATCATCTCGCCGGTTTTCGGGTCCGCCATCGAGCCGCCGCCACGCTCATGATAAAGGCGGATCACGCGGCGCGCTTCCTCGACCTGCTCCGTGCTGGGTGTATAGCACTCGTTACAAATCGGCGCTTGTTGCGGATGAATGACCCACGTTCCATCCATTCCCAGGTTTGCCGCCCCGATGTTCTTTTCGCGTAGGCCACGCTGCAGTTCGCTGACTCGATCAGATGAATCCTCCCTGCGCCACAGTCTCAGAAAAACGTTATCAATGGCGTGCAACCCGGCAGCCTTGGCAGCTACCACCATCGCCTGCTTGGCGTAATGAAAGTTCTGATTCTGATTTTCAACGATCTCACGAACACCGAGATTGGCGGCAAAGTCCGCGATTCCGAAAATCAGGCCGCACATTCGCTCCGATGCGGTGGCTATGTCATATGCCTTGATGAGGGCCTGTGGTGTTTCAACCAGCGACTCGATCTGGAGCTGGTAATGCCACCCGCCACGCCGTTCGAGATCATCGAGCATTTTGGCCGTAGTCTGGACTTCTTCGGGACCACGGGTCTTGGGCAGAATAATGCCGTGGAAGCGATTGGGAGCACCCAGAACCACTGCTTCGAGGTCTCCCTGGAAGAATTTTGAATGGATATTGTTGGGGCGAATCGTCACCACCTTCTTGCCAAAATCCAGTGTATTGAGCGCCTCGACCATGACACGCCGGCTTTTCTCGCCTTTGAATTCGTAGGGGCAGGCATCCTCGAAATCGGCCATCACGTGATCGACCGGGCATTTTTGGGGGTCAGCGGCGTTCTGATGCAGCTTTATCGAATGGGCAGGATAGGTCATTTCGGTGCGCGGAATTACAAAGCGCGCTCCCTGGTCGAGAATGAACATGGCTTAATCTCCTGAAGCGTATGGTTTCGAGAAACAAACAATCCTTGGTTTTACGCAGATGCGCTTAGCGTGTTGGTAAAAACAAGAACACTATGAACTATTGATGTCGCGCGGCACGGCAATTGCTCACGCAACGAGCACCTGCTGCTCAGCAAGAAAGCGTCCAAGGATCCAATCACGATCAGTTGTCCTGAAGGTTCGCAGGCCGGTGTTTGGTCGGCTCCTCGGAAGCCAGGGCAGATCGAGCGGTATCGGCAAACTATAAGCATCCGAAAATTCAATTATTGTCAAACGGCTATAAAACAGATACCTATACCCGAATTAGCCCTCGTGTGACCAGCTGCCGCAACCCGAGCCGGGAGAACCGCAACAAATGAAAGCCATCGTCTTCGACCGAAATGGAGGTTGTGAGGTACTTCAGTACAAAGATACGCCTATCCCGAGACCCGGCCCCAACGAGGTCCTAGTCCGCGTAAAGGCTTCGGCCTGCAATTTCAACGACATCTGGGCGCGGCGCGGGTTGCCCGGTATGACCATCATCCTGCCTCATATTTCCGGTTCAGATGCCGCCGGCATCGTAGAGGAAATCGGCAGTGAAGTTAGCCACGTCAAGGTGGGTGAAGAGGTCGTAATCCACTGTGGAATTGCGTGCCGCCAATGTGATTATTGCACGCGTGGCGAGGAGTTTTTCTGTCGCGACTTCAGGATTTGGGGGTTTCAGACCGGTCCATTGGATGGTGCCCATGGCGAGTACTGCAAAGTCCCGGCGGTAAATGTGTTGCCCAAACCGCGCAACTTGAGTTTCGAGGAAGCTGCAACCATTCCGCTCGTGCTGGTCACTGTTTGGCGAATGCTCGTCACACGGGCCCAGATGAAGGCAGGTGATTTCGTCCTGATCTGGGGTGCTGCAGGGGGACTGGGGGTGATGGCGATCCAGGTCGCGAAGCTGTACAACGCCAATGTAATTGCGATTGCCTCAAGCGACGACAAGCTCGAACTGTGTCATCAGCTCGGCGCCAGCTTCGTGCTCAATCGCAAGAAACACGACATTTTTAATGAAGTTCGCAAGATTACCGACGGCAGGCGCGCCGACATCGTCTTCGAGCATACCGGCGCTGACACCTGGCCCATCTCGATGCAATGTCTGAAATGGGGTGGGACGATTGTCACCTGCGGCGCCACTTCCGGTTTCGATGCGCAAATGGATATCCGGCTGCTGTGGAATAAGCAGCAGAACTATCTCGGCTCGCACCTCGGCAATAAAGGCGAACTGGTCGATGCCATGCGATTTGTGGAAAGCGGTCAAATTCGGCCGGTCGTCGGTGAGATCCTACCCTTGAAAGAACTGGGCCGCGCTCAATACCTGATGGAAAGCAGCACCGTGGCCGGGAAAATCGCGATGGTACCTAATGGCGTTTGAGGGACCCGCTGCTGCTTAAAACAGGGCTTCGGCTGCGCGCGGAGCGAGCGTGTCGCTCGTCTATTTAGCGGCATTTGAGATCAGCTGCGCGCCCATCGCGACTGTTCTTGCGGCCGTCCGTTGTGGATTAACGGTTGAAGCCGGTGGTCCTTTGCTGGCGCATTTCCCCGAATCGTGATACTCCGGTAACAAATCCCTAAAATCTGGAGCGATAGGTCCGCTGATGGCTTCCCACGATAAAGTCAAGGTCGCCGTATTAGGTGCCTCCGGCTATTCGGGTATCGAGGCCGTTCGCCTGCTCGCTGCCCATCCCTTCCTCGAAATGAGCGTGCTCACATCCGAGCACTATGCGGGGCGGGAAGTCGCCGAAGTTTTTCGTCATTTGGCCGGTATCGACCTGCCCCCCTTCGAGGAATTGCGCACCGACCTGCTTAGCGGCCGGGCCGAGGTCGTCATCTCATGCCTACCGGAGCGGGTCGGACCGAACATCATCGCTGAACTGCTGAACTGCGGAATGAAGGTGATTGACCTCTCCGCCGACTTTCGCCTCAAGGATGCTGCGGCTTACCGCCAGGCTTACGGCGTCGAGCATCCGGCCCCGCATCTACTCGGGTCAGCAGTCTACGGTCTGAGTGAGTTCAATCGCCGCGAGCTGCGCGAGGCGCGCCTGGTCGCGAATCCGGGCTGTTATCCAACCGGCGCCCTCTTGGGCATCCTGCCGCTGATACGGCGCGACCTTGTCGATCCTTCATCCATCATAATCGACGCCAAGTCGGGCACCACGGGGGCGCGGCGACAGGCCGCCATCGAACAATTATTTGCGGAAGTAAACGAAAATTTCCGTCCCTACAAGGTCGGTAATCATCGTCATACGCCGGAGATCGAGCAGGAGATTGGCACCACCTTGGGACGGGAAGTCGCCACCATGTTTGTGCCTCATCTGCTGCCGGTCACGAGGGGTATTCTCACCTCTATCTTCGTGCGGCCGCGCAGCGGTACCACTGAGGAAGACGTTCGCGCCACGTTTGAGATGAGCTTCGCCAAGTCACGATTCGTGCGCATTCTTAAGCCGGGCGTACTGCCCGAACTGAAAAACGTCAGGGCCACGAATTTCTGTGAGATTGCCTTCGTGCTCGAGCGGCGCTCGCAGACGTTATGCGTTATTACCGCGATCGACAACCTGGGCAAAGGCGCCGCCGGACAAGCCGTTCAGAACCTGAATCTCATGCTCGGCTATGACGAGGCCGCTGGCCTGCTCACTCCGGCTCCTGTCCCATAAGCTGACGTCTCGACAGCACGACGGTTACTGTTAGTGGACGCCGGTCTGAGGGAGCGAGAATTTCATCCATGAGTAATTTGCGACACGCTGATTGCGTGCCGCCCGCCTGTCGGCCATCCCAAAGTGCCGCACGGCTAGCGGTTAGCACTTCTGATGTCACTTTCGAAGACCAAGGCCTCTTCCGGGCAATGTTCGAGAATTGGGCTGCTCGCGGGGCCCTCTTATAGTTGCCTAGCCAAGATGTTTAATTCGCTCTAAGCCTTGCGGCCCCCGACCAGCCGGCGAACGCGGCCGAGCTTGACCGCCTTGCGCGCCTGCCACAGGTCGTACTGCTGCTGCATGGCCAGCCAGCGCTCGGCGCCCGTGTTGAAGGCTTTGGCGAGCCGAAGTGCCATTACCGGGCTGGCTCCAGCTCGGCCGTTGAGCATCTCGGACAACGCCTTACGGGTGACGCCAAGCGCTTTGGCAGCATCGGTGACAGAAAGTTTGAGCGGTTCCAGGCAAAGCTCCCGAATCACTTCGCCGGGATGTGCAGGATCATGCATTCTCAACCATTCCTCAATGCTTATAGCTTCAATGGTAATCTAAGTAATCGACATCTGTTACCTCGCTTTCATTGAACTGGAAAATGGCGCGGCAGCTCGAGGAGACCGTGACTGACCAGAAGCCTTTCAGCTCGCCTTTAAGCGGATGCAGGAGCGCCCTTTGAAGTAGGCGGCCCGAAGGCCGCCCTACAATCTCAACGAGCTCAGTCCGCCGCAGCCGCAACTGATTCGCGCGGCATCACTTTGCGGAAATGTGGAATGACATGTTTGCCGAAGAGTTCGATCGCGTGCATCGTCTTTTCATGCGGGATAGCCCAAAACTGCATCATCGCCAGGAACTGATCCAGTTGTGCAGCTTCCTGCAAACGCTCGAGTTGCTTGATTACCGTGTCCGGGCTTCCGCAAATACACATTCCATGATCAATCAGGGAATCGATCGTGACCTTGCTCGGATCCAGTCCCTCGTATTGAGTGGGCAAATCAGGGATGGTGCCGCGCGCCGGGTCCGTGGGATCTATACCCGTCTTCTTAGCCTCGATAACCGCCGAATTAACCCGCAGAGTCGTCCCGACGTACGACATGAACGAACGTTCCGCTTCGTCCCGCGCCTGCTTATCGGTGTCAGCGAGATGGACCATCGCAAAGGCGCCTGCCTTGTTGTTAACGAAAGCTCCATAAGGTTTGGCGGTCTTGATGGCATTGCGATAGGCCTGCACGCGACGACCCAACTTCTCGGGGGTCACCAAGAGCGTGAACGAGAGCAAACCGAGGCCCAGTTTGCCGGCGAGTTCATGCGTATCCTCGCCGGTACACGCCACCCACATCGGCGGATGCGGTTTCTGGATCGGCATCGGCACCACGTTACGCTCCGGGATGTCGAAGTACTTGCCTTTGTATGAAAAGGTGCCGTCCTTGCTCTTCCAGATACTGGTGATGATATCGAGC
>JAMXLL010000101.1 GCA_024281015.1 Candidatus Binataceae bacterium | reverse complement strand
GCAATTTGATCCGAGGAGAAGGAAGCTTCATCCTGAACGCACAAGGAAATTATGTGCACGCACCCGGGAAATTTGTGGCCGCGGTCGGCGTGAATAATATTGTTGTGGTTGAAACCGATGATGCGCTCCTGATCACCACTCGTGAGCATTCGCAGGACGTGGGCAAGGTGGTGAAATATCTAGACGAGAAGAAAAAAGCGAAGCTGGTCTGAGGGAGCGATCGAGGGCCCGGCATTCAACCAGGCAGTTTTGCCCAGCTGAGGTCGTCTCGAGAGCAGGGTTCCGGGTTTGGTAAATGCCAGAGCTAGAGGCACCCTGAGTCGAGCGCTGGGTGCGGAATGCCGTGAGTAAACATCAAGCTTGACGACGGCATCGTATCCCCCGAGTTAAGGAGTTCCAACGGTTTTATGGCGGACATCAAATTTGGTACTGACGGATGGCGCGGCGTCATTGCCGACGATTTTACCTTTGATAATGTGCGCAGAGTGGCTGGCGCGATCGCCTCTTACGTACTAACGCATGAGGATCCTAAGCGCGGGATAATTGTCGGATACGATACGCGCTTTGCTTCCGAAAACGCAGCTCGTGTGGCGGCGCAGGTAATTGCCGGGGCAGGCATTCCACTGAAACTGGCTAACGATTACACACCCACTCCAGCGATCTCTTATGCAGTAAAGAATCTCGGCGCTGCAGGCGGCGTCGTGGTTACGTCTAGTCATAATCCATGGAACTGGAATGGAGTAAAGTTCAAAGCCAAGTTCGGCGGGTCGGCGACGCCCGCCATCATGAAGATCATCGAGGAGCAGGTCCGAGCGGGAGTCATGCCCAATGGCCGCAAGGCCACCATCGAGGAAGTCGATCTGAAGCCCGCCTATCTGGATGCCATCCGCGCGTTTGCCGATCTCGACCTAATCGCTAAGGCGAAATTCAAATTTGCCATCGATGCGATGTACGGTTCCGCACGAGGAGTGCTGGGCAAAATTTTTGCCGATCACTCGATCGAGCATATCGCCATTCGCCAGGACCTGAATCCGCTATTTCCCGGCATTAATCCCGAGCCGATTGAGCCGCACGTTGCCAAACTGCAGGAAACCGTAATTAGGGAAAGATGCCATGCCGGTCTTGCCACCGACGGAGACGCGGACAGAATCGGCGCCGTTGCCGAGGACGGTACCTTCGTCGACCCGCATAAGATCTTCTCTATACTTCTTGAATGGTTGTTGAAGCGCAAGCTGTGGTCCGGCGAAGTGGTCCGCGCCTTCAATACCACCCGCATGCTGGACCGCATTGCGGCACGCCATGGACGTAAGCTCAACGAATGCCCGATCGGGTTTAAGTACATCGCCGATCTCATGATGGAGCGCGAGATTCTGATTGGGGGCGAAGAATCCGGCGGGATCGGCTACTCTCGTTTTCTGCCCGAGCGCGACGGCGTGCTCAATTGCCTGCTGCTGGCGAATGTCATGGCCGAAGAAGGCAAACCCCTGGGACAGTTGGTAGCCGATTTGCAACGTGAGTACGGAGCCCACTACTATGGACGCCGCGATATGCATATCCCTGGGGATATTAAGCAGAATGCCATTGCTCGTGCGCGTGCCAGTGCCACCGGCAGCTTGGGAAAATACAAAGTCATCAAAAAGGAAGGTCTCGACGGCATAAAGTTCTTCCTGGATGCGCCGACAAACGGTAATGGGGCCGAGCCTTGGATTCTGTTCCGGGCATCGGGGACCGAGCCGCTTCTTCGCCTATACGCTGAAGCCGCTTCTCCGGAGTTGATGCGGGAAATTCTGGCCAGCGGAGAATCGTTCGTAAACAGCGCCACCTAAATTGCTTCCGAGCGTTAGCGAAGCTGAGATTACTAGATAGCCGTCACACTTCCGTTACCTATTCTGTATTAAGATTTAGGTGATAATCCCAACCCTTATGGCACACGCGAGCACATGGGCCGCTCCCACTGATACCCCGGAAGCACGGAGCTATAACCGCCTACGGCGCTGGCTCAGTGTAGCCGATTTCGTGATCGGCCTGGTTATGCTGATCGTCCTTCTGGCCACGGGATGGACCGCTGGCTTGCGTGACCTCGCTTACCGTGCGGCTGGCCAGTCGTACCTCCTCGCGGTCTTCCTCTACGTTGCCATGCTGCTGGTCCTGAGCAAGTTGCTGGGATCGGCGCTGGATTACTACAGCTTTCGACTCGAGCATCGTTACCAGCTTTCCAATCAAAAACTACGATCTTGGTTGTGGGATGAGCTCAAGGGATGGCTGATAGGTCTGGTGCTCGCGACCATTCTGGTCGAAGTTCTGTACTCTACGATTCGACTGTGGCCGGAGCACTGGTGGCTGATCGCCTGGGCGATTTTTATGGCATTGTTCATTTTTTTCGCACAGCTTGCCCCCGTTGTTTTGCTCCCTTTGTTGTACAAGTTCGAACCATTGAAACGTGAGGAGCTGAAAGAGCGGCTGGTGCGGCTCAGCGAACGAGCCGGAACGCGAGTGCGCGGCGTGTACGAATGGAAGCTATCGGAAAAGAGTAAGAAAGCTAACGCGGCATTGACCGGATTGGGAGCCACGCGCCGCATCATCCTCGCCGATACGTTGTTGAACAACTATTCGGACAATGAAATCGAAGCGGTGCTGGCCCATGAACTCGGCCATCACGTGCACAAACATATTCCCAAGAGCATTGTGGTGCAGATGGCAATCAC
>JAMXLL010000100.1 GCA_024281015.1 Candidatus Binataceae bacterium | reverse complement strand
TCAGGTTTGTTGCGTGCGGTTGGTTCGTAGCTCAGGCAAGGTAAACAAGGTGACTGGCTCCTTAATCCCCCGTACCGCATGCGGCCCCATCGGAGCCAGAAGTTCGCCACAATGAGCCGCAACGGCTTCAGAGATTAGCACCGGGCACTCCAGCCTGCGGCATAGTTCTTCAATTCGGCTCGTCAGGTTGACCGCAGGGCCGATAGCAGTAAAGTCGAGCCGGTCTGGTGCGCCGATGTTGCCATACGTTACCGCACCCAGATGCAACACAACGCCAAACGGAAGTGGAGACAAGCCGGACCTGAGGCGTTGGCCGTCGAGCAGTTCCATTCCCCGGCGTGCGGCCCGCACCGCCGAAAGCGCAGCCGTGCAGGCGGCCTTGGTGCCCAGTGGCGCAAGTGGAAAGATAGCCAGCAAGCCATCACCGATAAACTTCAACACCTCGCCGCCAAATGGATGAATAGCGCCGACCAGGCGCGCGCAACAATCATTCAGCGCGGTGATAATTTCGTCGGGCGACAGTGTTTCTGATAATCGGGTGAAATCGCGGAGATCCGACATCCAGATCACGGCGCCGATCAGCTCGCCGCTGCCACGCCTTACAGTACCGCCGAGTACCTTATCGGCGCTTCGCCGGCCGAGATAGGCCCGCAGCAGACTGCGAGTGGCGTCGCGTCCTACAGTTACCTGAAGCGGCGCCGCCATCGCCAAAGAAATCGCCTCAAGGTAGAGGCGCTGCTGCCCTGTGAAACCTTCAGGTCTTTCCGCGAACCAGTCCATTTCATGACTGGTTCCTGCGAACTCGATTCGAAGCATCCCGGCGTTCTCGGCACGCGGTGCAACGGCCGACATTCCATGAAACACGACCTCCTCGATTACGCGTCCGTCGCTCTTTTGCCATCGTAACCGGCGTGCCGCTAGCAGTGGATCGAGACTGGCTATCCTGAGTAAAGCTCCCCTTATCGGCACCCCCTCAGCCGCCAGCCGTGTGCATAGCTCGGCAAGCAGGGTAGGGGGTTCAGGCATAAGCGCAGCCTCATGCAAGAGCCACTCGATAGCGGCGGTGGCCGGCAATGCGCCAGGAATTCCATCGAACGCGGACATTTATTCCCGGTGACCGAAACGAGGGAGCAACTCCACCTCACTTCATCGGAGCGCTTGCGCCCGTCAACGACGAAGCGCCGGAGAGGGGTTCGCTCACTATTCCGCTGCTGACGAGCGGGTGACCCGAGGATCAGGGCCGGGGTCACCGCCAGCGGCAGCTATTGCTAAACGTCCGAGGTAGTGGGTCCATCCTTCGCTGTGTCCCGGCACGGCCGGGGCCGGCAGACCACTATGAGAGAAGCACACCAGGGTGCTCCCGTTCTTGGGCAGCAGGTCGATCTCAATTAGCGAGGAACCCGGGGCAACATTTTCGTTGCTGCCGTCCCATCCCCAGGTATAGGCGAGCCGGGTAACGGGCACGACTTCCTTGAACTCCCCGCGAGCGACCCAGCCGGAATTGACGTCAACCAAAAATATCCCGCCAGGGCGCGGGTCAAGTTCGGCGGAGACACCCATCCATCGTATCAGCCGCTGCGGGTCGGTGAAGAACGCAAACACCGTGGCGGCATCTGCGTCAATCGTAAACTCACGCCTGATCGAATTTGCTGAGTCCATGGCTTGAGCCTCACCGCCATCACACCTGAAGGTGGATGCAGAATCATTCGGTTTCGAATAAAGCTTACCAGTAATCGCAGCTGGCTGAAGCGCCCCGCCGAGAAAACGTAAGCTTGCTTGGTTTTCCAGCAGGGGTGCAGCTCAGCTAAGGCGACTCGTTACGAGGGAAGTTAAGTCCAGGCTATGAACGGTTTTCGGCGCAATTCGGAAATCAGCGATGCGGCACCAACGACTCAATGCCGGCTCGCACTTGCTCTGACTCTCGCGGTTTTGGCCGGGTGCCCAGCCCAACAACAACCATCGCGAGTCGCCAACCCGAATCGATACATATACGTCAGTTCGGGGAGCCTGCCGCAAGAGTGCTATCGCGATCTGGGTGCCGTCGGCTTCGACCAGTCATTCGCGGCCTCAACCATCGACGAAGAGGGTTCAAAGATGGCTTCGCGGCTCCGCGCTCTTGCGGTCGAGGCCTATCCTAAGGATGTCGATGCCATCATCAATGTGCATCCCCAACAGAACGACGCAGGAACGATGGTAAGAGTCTCTGGAGAAGCCGTCGAGGTGGTGGACCATCCGACCGTAATGTGCGCCCTGCGACAACTTCCGCCGATTATCGACGCCAGCGCGGCAGCGGCGAATGCAGGAATAATCGGCACCGTAGCCGGCGGCCTCATAAGCGGATCTCCTGACGTTGCGATGGGTGCGGGAATGGCCGGGGCTGCGGCGGTGGGTGGGAGCGAGCTTATTGCTCATCAGCAGAACACGGACGCACAACGCGAGCAGTTGTATCGCCGGTTACTCGACCAGCAGCAACTGATTCGAAGCCTCCTGACCGAACGGGCGTGCCTTAACAAGTCCGAACAGGAGGAGATATCAGCCGCGAGCTGCGAAGGCGATTCGGCCCTTCAGAAGCGCGGTAATCCTCGGGTGTCAACACCCGAGGATTACCAGAATCTGTCGTTTTTCGACCTGCAGAAGCAATCATCGGCCAACCAGGACTACATCACCAAACTCCAGCAACAGGTCTCCGATATGAAATGGCAAATCGATCATCCGACGATGCAATAAACAATGACGATTGACCTGCTGATAGGCCGCAGTCGGCCGCGCAGTTGACGAATCGATTGCGCCGAATCACGTATGCAATTGCGGTTATCACGCAATTCCACGAAAACGCCACGGTTACAAGCTGATAGTGGTGTCGTTGCACAGCCTTGGCGCGTCATGCGAGCTACCAAAGCCCATCTGAGTTGAGTATCGAGCGGCTGGTGACTTGACGGAAGGAGTCGCTTCAGCCGCTCTTTTCGATTGCCCTTCTTGACTAGCAGCCACCCGTCGTCGCGCCGGCGGGATGTCAGTCAAACTGGACAGTACCACTACGCTAGCCGGTGCTCGGTCTGCCAGCGATCAATTTTTGGTTACAAAGGGAGTCATCAAAATCGAAGATTCTTGAAACCTGATTAGCCGAGTCACGTAGGTGTTAAGCGATGTGGCTTGCGATTCGCTCAAAATTTATGTGAAGTCTCCCCATTGTCCCCCATCGTTAATCCACGTTCGAGACCACGCCGAGGAGGACAGTGAGATTTAAAGCGGCGTCGTTGCATGGCCGCCGAGGGGGCCGAAAGATCGCAAGCTAGCTTAATCAAATTACCAGCGAGATTAATCAAAATGGGAACAAGAGCAGCGGGGACTTCGGTCCGGTGGGCCAGGCGCGCAGCCCTGGCGTTTGTCATAGTATTTTTCTTCGGCTCGGCGGGTTTCTTGCACGCGCAAGGACTGGGCGGCTTGTCGCAGTTGTTCGCTGGTTCTGGATCCCAACAAGGCCAGGGATTGGGCGGTTTGTCGCAATTGTTGCACGGTGGCGGCTTCAAACAGTCGCAGGATCGAGGTCAATCCGGGAATGCGGTGACCGTTGACCGCGGCGCAACGCCCTATACCGGCGAGTTTACTGCGGAAGAAGCTGCGAGTGCCGGAGCTCCGGGTTTTAGCGGCCGGTTTGTGTGTTACCCGGCTCGCGATCCTATTTTCGTTCAAACTGAAACTTTTGTTTGCTATGCCGCCCAGGGTCCAAGACGACGAAGATCGGCAGATAATGGAATGAATTGGCAGCAAGGAGAAATGACTGGTGATCAGCGTTAGTTTGTGCTTGCCCGCCGAATTCCCTGTGTGTCTGGTTGTAGCTCAGCGACTCGGGTTGTGGCGCCGATAAATACCGAAGGGCTACAGCTGAAACCTGATTTCGTATTTCACGTCTATGTAAGCGAGTGTAGAAAGGAGGCGGTATGGCACAACTTAGAAGAGGCATTAGGATGAAGAAGGCATCGATCTTCCCTGTCACCGCGCTACTCATTCTCAGCGGCGGGCTGTTAACCGGTAA
>JAMXLL010000099.1 GCA_024281015.1 Candidatus Binataceae bacterium | reverse complement strand
GAGGCGCCTTTGTCTATGAGCGCTATCGCCAGGCGCAGAGCGACCGGAAAGTGCCCAGCGGTCGTCCGACGCAGGATCTGGAAGCCTCGCCTTTTGAATCTCCGGCAAGCGACAAAGTCTCCTGATGCTATTCGACCTGTCCGGTCGGCAGTCAGTAAGACGTGTCACAATAAATATTCGCCTATGAAGGCCAGTATCATCCCGCGCCGCACTCGGATGTAGTGCCAATAAGAGCTAACTAACAATCGACGTGTGGCGCTCCTTATAGCCCTGCCGCCGAATGGTGTTCGCTCGGTCCTACCGGATTGTTGATGGTGGCGCCGCAGCTTATCGTGTGATGAGCGTGCTCCGATCACCAGGCTCAAGCTGCTGAAATTCAGGCTTAAGCAATTCGGCGTACTTGAGGCCCGAACCAGTGTTGAAAAGTACGACAGAATGCTCGGGACGGAAGTAGCCCTGAGCCGCTAACTGCTTGAAGGCTGCCACAGTTGCCGCACCTTCCGGACACATGAAGAGCCCTTCCGAGCGAGCTACCTCGTACACGCAGTCGACGATCTCATCATCGCTGACCGTGATAGCTGTCCCGCCGCTTGCACAAATACAATCCAAGATCAGGTAGTCGGCAAATGCGTGCGGAACACGCAATCCGGCGGCGATAGTGTGCGCGCCTTGCCAAGGCTCGCTTTGAGTTTTTCCCTCATGACAAGCTCTAACGATCGGTGCGCATCCTGTCGCCTGGACCGCAATCATTTTCGGGCGCCGCGCGCCAATCCAGCCGAGCTGCTCCAGCTCATCGAACCCCTTCCACATCCCGATCATTCCGGTGCCGCCGCCGGTCGGATAAATGATCGCATCAGGTAACTGCCAGTCGAATTGCTCGGCTAGTTCGAAAGCAATCGTCTTCTTGCCTTCAACACGGTACGGCTCCTTTAGCGTCGATAAGTCGAACCAGCCTCGCTGCGGGCCGACCCGGCGGAGAATGTTCGCGGCATCGCTGATCAATCCTTCAACCAGATAGACCTTGCCGCCATACACGGCCGACTCGATTTTGTTGATTCCGGGCGCATCGGCCGGCATGAATACCGACGTTTCGATTCCGCCGGCGGAACCATACGCGGCCAACGCGCCTGCCGCATTGCCAGCCGACGGTGCTGCAATAGTGCGGATGCCGAGTTCTTTGGCGCGTGATACTGCTGCCGACATTCCGCGCGCCTTGAAGCTGCCGGTCGGGTTCAAGCCTTCTTCCTTAATGAACAACCGATCACAACCGTAGGTGCGTCCTAGTCGCGTGGCGCGTAGCAGCGGAGTCATGCCCTCGCCGAGCGAAACGATATTCCTTTCGTCCCGTACCGGCATGAGCTCACGGTAGCGCCACATTGTTGGCGGACACTTGCTGAAATCGCGGGTGATCGAATTGCGCGCCGCACGGAGGTCGTAGCGGGCGAACAAGACCTTGCCGCATTGTGGGCATACGTTGTGGACCTGGTCCGCATCGAATTGGCGGCGGCAAACCGTGCATTGGAGATGGTCGAGGAAGCTATTCATCAACGGCATCTTGGCAGAATCTCGCATATAGTTCAGTTCGAACAGCCACCTCTGTAACGAGTTATGATTTCAGCGTCGGGTCGCAGTAGCGTTGCTTGACATCCGGACGGCCGCCATGGTCTACCAAGCCAGCGGGGGCGAATCGCTGGAATTGGTTTAGGATAAAGCTTGCCCTCCGCCCTCGCTGCGGGCGTGGTAACAATGATGATTCCGCACTCCAATAAAGGAGCCGCCTACGATGAAAGCTGCAGTCTTCCACGGGCCGAATCAGCCCCTCACGGTTGAAAGTGTAGACATTGATCAGCCGCATGACCGCGAAGTTCTGGTGCGCACCGTCGCCAGCGGCGTGTGCCACAGCGATTTGCATTTCGTCGATGGCTATTATTCGTTCCCCGCACCTGCAGTGCTTGGGCATGAGGCGGCGGGTATTGTCGAGGAAACCGGGAAAGCGGTGACCTATGTGAAGCCCGGCGATCATGTTATCGCGTGCCTGTCAGTATTTTGCGGCTACTGCGAAGACTGCATGTCTGGACATCCGAACCGCTGCTCGAACCGGGCGGCGACCCAGCGCCCGCGAGATGGCAAGCAGCGACTGTCGTGGAACGGTAAGCCGATGCGGCAGTTCGCCGATCTCTCGACCTACGCAGAACGAATGCTGGTGCATGAGAATGCGTTGGTAAAGGTGACCAATGATATTCCGCTTGATCGCGCCGCCCTTATCGGATGCGGCGTAACTACCGGGATGGGCGCGGTACTGAATACCGCCCGCATCGAACCGGGCTCGCGGGTCGCAGTGTTTGGTTGCGGCGGGGTTGGCCTGGCGGCCATCCAGGGCGCCCGCATTGCCGGTGCTCGGCAAATCATCGCCGTCGACCAATTCGAATCGAAGTTGGCATTAGCGAAGCGCCTGGGCGCCACCGACAGCGTCGACGCGTCTAATCGCGATGCGGTTGAGGCGATAAAAGAACTCAGCGGCGGCGGGGTCGATTATTCCTTCGAGGCGGTAGGCAATAAAAAGCTCGCCGAACAATGCTTCGAGAGTATCAAACCGGGTGGAACGGCTACGGTTATCGGCATGATACCGGTGGGTCAAAAAGTCGAACTTGATGGCCCCAAGTTCCTTACCGAGCGGAAAATTCAGGGCACCAACATGGGCTCCAATCGCTTCCGAATCGATATGCCTCGCTATGTTGATTATTATCTGCAGGGCCGCCTTAACCTCGATGAGATGATCAGCCGGCGCGGCAAGCTCGAAGATGTTAACGAGGCGTTTCGCGCTATGAAGGCTGGTGAAGTCGCCCGCACCGTCCTGATGTTCGAGTAACTTGACCAGAGACTCGACAATTAAAGTTCAAGATCGAGTGAATGATCCTGCAGGCTGGCAAAACAAAGTCGCTTTAATCGACGCGGCCTCACATATGAGATCGGTGACAAAATGAAGGCAGCAGTTTTCCGTGGTCCCCATCAACCGTTGACGATTGAGCAAGTTGATATCGACGAGCCGCGCGAACATGAAGTCCTCGTGCGCACCGCGGCGACGGGCGTCTGCCACAGCGATTTACATTTCGTCGACGGCTTGTATCCGCATCCGACGCCGGCGATTCTTGGCCATGAAGGGTCCGGTGTCGTGGAAAAAGTCGGCTCGGCCGTCACTTATCTGAAGCCCGGGGATCACGTGATTTCCTGCCCATCGGTATTCTGCGGTTACTGCGTCGAGTGCATGTCCGGGCACCCCAATCGCTGCTCGAATCGTGGCGCAACGCAGCGAGCTAAAGGTGACAAACCGCGCCTGTCTCAAAAGGGCGGGCAGGTCAGGCAGTTTGCGGACCTGTCGACCTATGCCGAAAAGATGCTCGTTCATGAGAATGCGCTAGTTAAGATAACGGACAAGATTCCGCTCGACCGCGCCGCTCTCATTGGCTGCGGCGTCACAACGGGCGTGGGCGCTGTGCTCAACACCGCGAAAATTGAACCCGGCAGTACGGTCGCCGTTTTCGGGTGCGGCGGCGTGGGAATTTCGGCAATCCAGGGAGCACGGCTGGCGGGCGCGCGGATGATAATCGCTGTTGATCAGTTCGAATCGAAACTCGCGATGGCCAAGCGGTTCGGCGCGACCCATACGGTCGATGCTTCCAATACGGATGCTGTGGAAGCGATTCGCAAGCTGACCGCCGAAGGACTGGAAGAGGCGCCAGTGGTCGAGGGCCTCGGGCCGAGTGGAGGCGTGGATTACGCCTTCGAAGCGGTCGGCGTCGCAAAGCTGGCCGAGCAGTGCTTTCTATCGATCAAGCCGGGCGGCACCGCCACCGTGATCGGAATGATTCCCGTCGGCCATAAGGTACAACTAGATGGGCCGATGTTCCTGACGGAGCGCAAAATCCAGGGCACGATGATGGGTGGAAATCGCTTCCGCATCGATATGCCGCGCTACATAGACTACTACTTGCAAGGCCGCCTCAATCTGGACGACATGATCAGCCGCCGCGGCAAACTGGAAGATGTCAATGAAGCCTTCCGCGCAATGAAGGCTGGCGAAGTCGCCCGCACCGTGCTGACGTTCGAGTGAGCACTGTCTACTGAGGCGCTCCGTACGCTGCTATGGTGGACGACGAAAGGGACCACGCGGCGGATCGCCAATAGTCTATAGCTTGGGCAAAGGAAGCGGGCCGCGAGCTTCCTCGTACGCGGCGGCGACCTGAAAAACACTCCGCTCATCGAAGGGGCGGCCGACTATCTGCATGGAAACCGGCAGTCCTTCTGACGATAGACCAACCGGCAGCGCCAGGGCAGGTTGGCCGGTTATGTTGAATGGGGCGGTAAACCGGAGCACCGCGTTCACCATATTGACTGGCTCGCCCGACGAGGTGAAGGCACGCCCCGCTGAGTCGATTCGTGGCGCAGGAACCGATGCGGTCGGAGCGAGCAGCGCCACTCGATTCTCCAGGGCTGCCAGAGTCTCGGCCAGCACGACCGCGCGCGCTCGCTGTGCGCGCACGTAGTACATCGCCGGCGTTAGCATGCCGGCCTCCAGAGTCCTCCGCACATCCACACCATAATCCTGTGCCCGCGTACGCATCCAGGTCTCGTGAAACTCGGCCGCTTCGGCAAACATTATTGTAGTGGCGAGCGCCGGCGCCCGATCGATCGACGGTATAGACACCTCTTCTACGGTGGCGCCTGTTTCGCGGAGCTTGGCCAATGCGGCATGGAAGAGCGATGAAACGTCACCGCTGATCCCCTCCAGGAGCTGCTTAATGACTCCGACCCTCGCGCCCTTAAGCTCGCAGCCGTCTGTATTCAAGAAATCCGGTACGGCTTCCCGGCTCGAAGTCGGATCATTTGAATCATGGCCGGCAATTACCTGCAGCATCAGCGCCGCGTCGCGCACGCTACGCGTAATTGGCCCGGCGTGATCGAGCGAATCTGCCAGAGGCATCACTCCGTAGCGGCTGACCCGGCTCCAGGTCTGTTTCATTCCGACGCATCCACAGAACGCGGCGGGAATTCGGATGGAACCTCCGGTATCGGTGCCGATAGTAGCGGCGGCGCTGCGAGCGACGATCGCCGCCGCCGAACCACCGCTGGAACCTCCCGGGACGCGTTCAAGGTTATACGGGTTGCGGCAAGCTCCATAATGGGGATTGGCGTTGGTAGCACCGCCGGCGAACTCATGCAGGTTGAGTTTACCCAGCAACACGGCGCCGGCCTGTTGCAGCCTGACCCACACCGTGCAATCGAAGTCCGGCACGAAATCCGCGAAAATCTTTGAGCCTCCGGTGGTGCGAATTCCCTTGGTGTAGCAGAGATCTTTCAAGGCTACCGGAATGCCGTGAAACGGACCGCGCCAGCCGCCGTCGACCTCTCGCTCGGCTGCTTTCGCAGCCGCTCGCGCCTGCTCGGCTGTGACCGTGATATAGGCGTGCAGGTGTGTCTCGGTCTCCTGGATGCGGTTGAGATAAGCCTCGGCCAATTCGACCGGAGAAATCTGCCGCGAGCGTATCTTTTCGCCCAACGCGGCGACGTCAAAGTCAAGGAGTTCGCTGCTGGACATCGGAATGCCTCTTAACCTCGGTCTGAAGCGCTTGCTACCTGGCACAGAGTTCAGCGGGTGATTCTTCATCACCGCCAAGACTGCAGACCTGAAGCGTGCTGCTCACCGAACTCTAGCGTTTGGAGCTTCGAAGTGACCGCTCAGCTTCCGCGATCAGAGTCGGATAACCGAACGGCGGCTGCAACCCGGTTAGAGTGAGGGTTTCCAGGCGGCGTGAATAGGTCGCCATTGCGCCGACCATGCGCGCGGCGCTCTCGGCGGCATCGTCCGACAGAGCGTAGTCGTATAGTTGCTGTGCGAGCAGCTTTACCGCCTGAGCCGTCAAACGTGCCATCGTACCCTCCGTCTGTCTCGATTGATTATTCTGCGAATGCTTTGAGTATACGGCGGACACCTGTAGTGTAGTCTTCTTCAACCGCATTGGGCACGAGAATTGGAATTTCCGCACCGCTACGCCGATATTGTTCAAGGCGCTCTCGGCAACGTGCTTGCGGCCCAACCAGTGCAAGCGCGTCGGCCATCTCTTCGCTGACCGCTGCGGTCATGCCCTCCATATCGCGCCGCTTCGCTGCATCCATAATGCGGGCGGCAGGCGCTTCGAACCCGCTACGCGCGAGTAATCGGTTATAAAATGGCAGCGCCCCATAGAATGACAGCCCTCGCTGAGCAGCGGCGTATGCGCGCCTGAGATCATTGTGCAGAAAGATCGGCAGCCCGACAGTAACTGTAATGTCGGAGGGCTTGCGCCCGTGCTTACCTGCCTCCTCGTGCGCCACTTCTGCCGCGCGCCGCATGCGTTCCGGCGTGCATAGATACAGCATCAATCCATCCGCCAGTTCGCCGCCGAGCCGCGCGGTTTCGAGCGCCAGCGCAGCGTAATAAATCGGCACAGGTTTTTTCGGCTGGCGGAACTTCATCCCGAACATCATCGTTTCGCCGTTGAGGGTCTTCCGAATCACCTCGGTATCGTGGCGCAAACGAGTGCGTGCATTTCCCATCTCGATTCCGCGCGCTTCAAGCGCCGGTCGATGGCTAACCCCCAAGCCAAGAATAAAGCGGCCGTCAGCGGCGTCCTGGACCATTTCGGTGGCCGCCGCGCAGAGAGCCGGCTCCCGCAGATAGATGTTCACGATCCAGGTGCCAATCCGGATGCGGCTGGTGTCTCGGGCGACCGCGTATGAGCACATCAGCGCATCGTTGCTGGCTTCCGGGATGTAAACCCCGCTGAAATGTGCCTGCTCCGCTTCACGCGCGAGCTGAACTAATTCACCGTAGGGAATTCCTGAAAACGGTGAGATTGAGATACCGCATGCTGTCATCGTCACGTCCTTCTTGAATAAACGCTCCCCCGAACGGCCCGATGCTAGCGCACTTGGGCCCGAGAGGGTTACTCCGGCAAATGAGGTAATTAAGGCTGAAAACCGGCCAAGCGAAAGGCGGAAGCGGTTAGACTGCGCTCGCCGCAGCCTTCGATGACGGCGGCTGTCCTTCGTTGTCCAGGCGATAGCGCTGGACCTTGCGGTAGAGCGTGGATAAATGAATTCCCAGCACTTGTGCCGCCTTAACCTTGTCGCCTTTGACCTGGTTCAGGACCCGGCGCATGTGTTCGCGCTCGAGTTCTTCCAGGGTCATGCCGGGACTATCCGAAACGCCGCCGTTGGCCGCAACTGCATCATGCAATTTTTCAGGCAAGTCATGCGTGTGGATTACATCGGTCTCTGCCAGGATTACGGCCCGTTCGATTGTGTTTTCGAGTTCCCGGACATTTCCCGGCCATCGGTAATTCATCAGCAGGCGCATCGCGCCTTTCGAAAAACGCATCGGAGAACGGCCTAGCGGTTTTTCGTATTTGCGCAGGAAATGATTGGCGAGCAAAGTGATGTCGTCCTTGCGTTCGTGCAACGCCGGCACCCGGATCGTAATAACATTAATCCGGTAAAGCAGTTCTTCGCGGAATCTGCCCTCGCGCACCTCTTTGGCCAGATCTTTATTGGTTGCGCAGATGACGCGCACGTCAAATTTAACTGGTTCATTGGAGCCGAGCGGGTAACACTCCCGTTCTTGCAACGCTCGCAGCAGTTTCACCTGCAGGGCCAGAGGCATATCGCCGATCTCGTCGAACAGTACGGTGCCCTTATCGGCTGCCTTGAGCAGTCCGACCTTGTCCTGCATCGCGCCGGTGAATGCCCCACGTTTGTAGCCGAACAGTTCGCTTTCGAGCAGATTTTCGGGTAGGGCCCCACAATTTATCGGGAGAAAGCGCTTGTTGGCCCGTTCGGAATTTTCGTGCAGAGCGCGCGCAATCAGCTCCTTGCCGGTGCCGGATTCCCCCATAATCAGCACGCTGGCGTCTGTGCGCGCCACTTTCTCCATGATCCGGAATACCTGTTGGATTGCATCACAGGTCCCTATGATATTTTCAAACCGGTATTTCTCATGCAGCTCGCGGCGCAAAAAGCGATTCTCGTGAAACAGCGCCTTTTGGGCCAAGGCATTGCGAACCACGGCTTTGAGATGATCATTGGCAAATGGCTTGGTGATATAGTCGTAGGCGCCCTTGCGCAGCGCTTCGACCGCCGACTCGACGCTGGCATAAGCGGTTACGATGATGCCCATTACTTCAGGATCGAGGTCGCGAATGCGCCCGAGCAGATCCAATCCGCTGCCGCCGCCACTGAGGTTCAGGTCGAGAATAGCCAGGTCGATCTTCTCACCTTCGAAGATCTGGAGGGCGGCCGAGGCAGTGTTGGCTTCGAGTACTTCGTACCCTTCGCTGCGCAGCAACTGAACGATGATGGAGCGCATCAGCTGCTCGTCCTCGACCACCAGGATGCGATAAGCACCACGTTCCGATGACGCCCATCGCTGCCCGTTATCGAGCGCTTGACCATTCATGACGCCACCGATGAATTTTCGTGCAGCGAATTTCCGCTGCGCACGGGCAGGCAGATGGTCACCATAGTCCCATGCCCGACTTTGCTTTCAACCCGGATGGTACCCTGGTTAGTGAGTACGATGCTCTGGCACAGCGAGAGCCCGAGGCCTACTCCTGCTCCTGCCGGCTTAGTGGTAAAGAAGGGATCGAATACTTGTTCAAGATTGTCCGGTTCGATCCCGCAGCCGTTATCTACCACTCGCATTAAAACGCGTGGTTCGCCTTGTTGGGTGCGGGTATTCTCCGTGATTACGCGAATTGTGCCGTTTTCCTGGTGGATTGCGTCGGCCGCGTTGAAGAGCAGATTGAGCAGCACCTGCTGAATGCCATTGTGGTCGGCATAGGGCGGCTTGAGGTCGTCCGCGAGCGACGGTTCAACCCGGATGCCGTCGAAGCGATGGTTGTAGGAGACCAGGCGCAGGGTTTCGCGGACCATCTCATTCAAGTCCAGGGGCTTGCGCTCGGGCGGCGCTGGACGGGCAAAATTGACCAAATCCTTCAGGGTGGTCGCGATCCGAGTGATTTGCGACAGAATTGTGCGCAATGCTGTCTGCCGCTCAGGGTCGCTCTCGCCCGGCACGAGCGATTGCACCAATGATGAGATTGACGCCAGCGGATTGTTCACCTCATGAGCGACACCGCTGGCAAAGGTGCCCGCCGCCGCGAGCCGCTCCGCCTTGAGCAGGGAGTCCAGCATCTCGTGTCGCTGAGTCACATCGTGGAGGATCATCTGGATCGACCTGCGCTTGCCCGATGAGATCAAGGCGGAATTGACATCGAGAAACTTGCCATCCATGGGCCAGTCAAGCACCTGGTCCGAGCCACGCTCGACCACGGTCCGCAGATGCTTGATGACCTCGTCCCGCATCTCCGGTGGGACACTCTCGGTTAACGGGTGGCCCACCACGTCGTGTTCAAACGCCATGGCGGCGGAATTGGCCGCCAAAATGACCAGCGTTTCGGGGTCGATTTCAAACATCGGGTCGGGCGCATGATCGATTGAATTGCGATATTTCTCCTCCGATTCCTTGAGCGCTCGCTCTCGTGATTCTATATAGAAGCCATCGACCATCAGGCGGCGTTCGTCGACGGCTGCAACCACCGTATCTCGCACAATTTGCATCAGGCGCGTCTGGCGCTGGCGCCAAACGTACCCGAGTACTACCTGCTTCAATACGATGTGAAAAACATTGAATTCCCAAGGTCTCGCTCGGGCCAGCATGCCTTCCTGGCAATGGCGCCGGAGGTGGACGTAGGTGCGAAGGTCCTCAGGGTCGCGCAGATGACCAATGAAGCGAACCAGCGAGTTGGCCATTGCTTCACGATCCAACCGTTGCTTGTCTCGCGCTGCCTTTTGCAACAGTGTCATGTCGGCCAACGGCTGCTCAGAAGCGGGGCGCAACATTTGTTCGACGGCACTGGTCCAATGCTCGACGATTTCGTCAAAGTTCGCTTCAATCAGGTCGGCAGCGCGGCGGCGCGCCTTTTGGCTGATTCGCCCGCCGTCATAGGCACAACCGAACAACCGCGCGAGCATTTGTCTGATAGCCCCTAACTGGGTCCGGATCTGATGGAGGTCCTCCGGCGTTGGTTCAATCGGACTATCAGTTGGCGGATGCGTTAGCCGCTTGACAGAGTCCGGGTGGCGCTGCTTCCGGCGCCTTGGCCGGCCAGCGCTAATAGTGGGCATTTTTACGGCAGAAGCCATTGAGAGTCGCTCCTCGCGCTGCAAAGCCATCGCGATCGTTTTCGCTGAGCTGGCATACTCATTGTTCTACATGAATTCACGCATTTTGCCAAAGACTTGGCAGCCGATCTATTCGCATTCTGCAAAAGGAGGCCAGTTCCGGACGCAATGGACATCGCGCAGGAGCGTGCCCTCTCATTCTTGCGTTCACTCGCATCGCTCGTAGTTCCAAGTTCACCCTCCGTGTTCACCGATCGAATGGGCCACGCTAACGGGGAATAGTGAGTTGGATAGACTCGAAGTGGTCTTGCCCGGAGTCGGGATCAGCGAGTCTGCCCGGCCTGATTTCTGATCAGATATCGGGTCAAAGCTCGTAACCAGCATCATGGATGACCCGCTTGCGAGGCGGGGACGCGGCTTCCCTCAAAACGTCGAAGAGCATCCCAATTGGTCGTGGTGTTGAGGTCGAAAGACCGCGTGTTTACACGTTAAATCGTGTGTAACTCAGTGTTCCACTCGTGGCACATGTTTAGCTCTACGGGCGTGATCGTAGAGACTGACAGAATTTCTGCAATTGTCCCGAGCGGTAAATTTTTCAGCCGCGGTGGCACAGACAAGTTCTTCCTTAAGGCAGTTCGGCTGATCAATCCGGGCGGCTCGTCTGGATTCGAACAAAAAATCGCCTTACGCAGGCGCCTTGCTGAACTGCATACGGCCCACACCACGGCAGTGGTCGTTGCGGAGCATGAAGCTCCTGCGTTGCTCGATCTCGTTGCTCAGCCCGGCCTTTACTCGTTGGTTGAACTCAAAATCCGAACCGACGACCTTTTTTCGCACAAGGGCCTGCGGGCTCTGTTATCCGACTTGCGGCTGAGAGTGAAGAACCTTCGTGGCTATCGTGGTGTGCTTGGCTATCTGCTTGATTGCCCCATTGAACCGGCCTGGCTGCGTTCTCGCGGGCTCGAAAAGATCCAGTCGCGGCTAGCCCGGATGGTGCATGAGATTCGTGGCGTCGATCCGCACAAGATGGTCGGAGTGAAACATCGGACCGGGACGGTCGGCCTTGCCTTGAGAGACGAGGACTTGCTCTATGCGGTAATCCCGTCGTTGACACCCACCGAGCTGCGCTCGTCGTTAATCCGGCTGCACAACCTTGCTCAAGCCCGGCCCGTCGTCGTCGAACTAAGTGGAGTGGCAGCAAATCAGGACGAATTCGTCGCGCTGGCGTTTGGATTGGGAGCGGCCGGGGTTGTGGTTCAGTCTTCGGCTCTCGCCGCACCCGCGGCTGAGGGATTTAAAGAAGGTTCGCTTTCACTCAAGATGCTTCGCGCCTCGGAACTTCTGCCTTTCCTGGCGCTCAACGGAGCTTGTCCGCCAAAGCCGGCCCGGATTCCGAAAGTTTCGGTGATCATTTGTGCCTATAACGCTGAGCGCACGATGCGCCAATGCCTGGATTCGCTGCGTCGTCTTGATTACCCGAATTTCGAGGTAATTATTGTCGACGACGGGTCGCGCGACGCTACCCCGCAGATTGCCGCGGAATTTCCCGAGTTCCGCCTGATTCGGCAGCCAAACAAGGGGCTCAGTGAGGCCCGCAATGTGGGGCTGCATGCAGCTTTGGGAGAACTGGTCGCTTATACAGATTCCGACTGCGTGGTGGATCCGCACTGGTTAAGTTTCATGGTTCGTTCAGTTGTCGACGGAGAGCTCGACGGCTGCGGTGGACCGAATTATGGACCGCACGAAGCAGGGTGGATCGAGGGTTGCGTTGCAGCTTCGCCCGGCGCGCCGTCTCACGTATTGATTGGCGACGATCGCGCCGAACACTTGGCTGGTTGCAATATGCTTTTTCGCAAACCAGCGCTGCAAGACGTTGGCGGTTTCGATTCACAATTCACCGCAGCCGGAGACGACGTCGATATCTGCTGGCGCCTGATGAGCAAGGGCTACTTGCTCGGGTATTGCCCGTCCGCCTTCGTGTGGCATTTCCGCCGCAACACGATAAATGCGTATTACCGCCAGCAACGCGGTTATGGCAGGGCGGAGGCAATGCTCTATTCCAAATATCCCGAACGTTTCAATGTTCTCGGCCAGATAAAATGGAATGGCACGATTCCAGGTGTTGCGCGGACTATGCCGGGTGGAGGCGGCCTGCGGGTCCAATGGGTCCGAACAACCGAACAGTTCCAGCGTGTCCACGAGATGCCTTTGGGCCTGCTTGCGGTAGCACCCATGACTGCTGAATGGAGCCTGGCGGCCGTCGTGTTACTGGCGCTTTCGTTTGCCTTCGGCATAACCATATGGCCGGCCTTAGGGTTGCTGATGGCCGGTCCTCTTTGGGCACTGCATTACGCTTGCAAGGCTTCGCTTGAAAAATGCCATCGAGGCGCGGCCTCAAGGCTACTGATTGGCTGGTTGGCGTACAGTGGTTCGATTGTCCGTACAATCGCACGGTATCACTGGCGTGCCGATGCCCGAAAACGCCCGGTTTCAGATTATAGCGTGCGGCAAAAACCCAAAATCCGTTGGACCGAACGCGCTATTACTCTGAGTTATTGGAATGACCGCTATACGACTCGGGAAATGATGCTCGAAAATCTCCGCAGATTATTCCGCTTGCTTGGGCGGCCGGTAATCGCTGATCGTGGATGGAACGACTTCGACCTGCTCGTCGAGGCGAATCTATGGACGCGGATTCAGCTCAAAACGTCTGACGAAGAATTGGGCGGGCTGCAACTCAGGACCAACGTTGCAGCGCGGCTGCGACTGAGCACCGTTGCACGTGTGGTACTCGCCGCAAGCATAATGATGGCAGCCAGCGCGTTGCTGGTTGGCCCCCCGCTGGCCGCACTCATAGGTTCGATGATCACTGTCGCAGCATTTATCGGCGCGATCAGCGGATTAGGCCGGGGTGCCAAGCTCGTCTATCAGTCAATCGAGCAGTGCGCGATGGAACTCAACCTGGTGCCGCTTGGCAATCCTGTTGCGCAACCCAATCTCACGCCAGGTCCCGAAGGTGCCGAGCCCGAGCGTTCTGACGAAGCAGCGCCAGCGGCCGGTCGCTGAGCCGTCATCAGCAGATACCGTTTGAGATCGAAGCCGTCCGGCAATGCAACCTTGCCGGGCCGGCATAAGTGTCGAACACCCCTGCCACATCCAAGCGCAGCGTAATGTCTGCGGCGCTTTTCACTTGACGGATATCTCTGGATACTGCTGTCCTCAAAAGCGAGCGCCTTTTATGATCCCGCCCCCCGGTGGGCATAGCAGAAGTGTATCGAAAAGGCAGGTGGTGAAACGTTTCATCCCTAGCCACTATGAGCAACTCAATCGACGCGTGTCAGCGTTAGGACCGGAATCTCCCGCTTGGTCTTGTTCTGATAATCGGCGAACAAGGGCAGCAGCTCAGCGGCGGCATCGAACAGTCGAGTGCGCTCCGCGCCATAGACTTGCTCCGCTCTGGCCCTGAACTTCTCAGCACCAACTTCGACGGTCACGATAGGATTAGCAACCAAATTGTAGTACCAGGGCGGATTGCGAGGCGCGCCACCCTGAGAGGCGATGATTACTATTCGATCTCCATCGCGAGAATAACACAGCGGCCGCACTAACGTCCGCCCCGTTTTAGCTCCGGTCATCGTAAGCAGCAGAATGGGCCACTTCGCGAGCGGACCATCCACCCGGCCCTGGTTGGCACGAAACTCCTCGATCACCGACTGATTCAATTTCTCGACTGCGTGGGGATCCGTGTTCAGCCTATCCGTATTTCCGTCGCGGATTAATTCGCGCGCCAGCTCCGCCGAAATTTGCTCAGCCATTGGATTATTTTCTCCGTTTCCAGATGAACTCCGAGTTTATCGTAATGGGATCCCTGGATGGTCAACTTTCCCTAGTCCCACAAATCTCAATCGGTAAAGAGTGTACTGCCGACTTACGTTTCTGTCAGCTCCAGCTTCTTCAGAACACGTTGCCAGCAATGTGCAACGGGAATGGCGGGGCACATCGCAATGCAATAGGGGCTGTCGACCACGTGCGGAGTTTCGGCCCGCGAGCGTTTAGATCTTCAGGAAAATCTCGCGACTGCCTTCGACTGTGAGCTTGTTTATTGAACTCACCCGGTCGCTGAACTGCGCCAAGGTTGACAATTCGCTGGAACCAACATCGATCAGTATGGCGAAGATGCTGAACTTAAGGTCCTCTTTGCGCCGCCGCAGCTGCGCCAGCCACTCTGGCGCCACCTGGCATTCGCCGTCAGTGATCATGACGACATCTCCGCGCTTGAGCTTCTTGTCCTCGAGCAGGCTGACCGCGGCATCTATTGGCGCCTGAAAATCGGTGCCGCCGCCCGGGAAGTATTCGGCCATTTCCAGCACTTTCCTCAGCTCGGGCTGATAACGGCGCTGATTATTCAAATCGAGCACCTTCAGGCTCTCGGCGCCCGACGCGAAGAGCACTGCGCGGAACAGCCGGCGTTGCCGCCGCGCGATGTCCATAAGGGTCAGTCCCACCGCTTTGGCCCACAACTCCTTGTCTCCATGCATCGACGAACTGACGTCGATACACACAACCATTGGACCGCGCCCTTTCTGTTCATCTGCGCGCAGGTGATACTGCAAGACTTCGCCTTCGAGCAGC
The DNA here is from genome assembly GCA_024281015.1 of Candidatus Binataceae bacterium. Classification (GTDB taxonomy): domain Bacteria; phylum Desulfobacterota; class Binatia; order Binatales; family Binataceae; genus JAMXLL01. The sequence continues at coordinate 9,003 of JAMXLL010000099.1, read as the reverse complement.
CGGCGCATGAAGTCGGCGCGCAATCCAGGGTGATGCAAGGCGATCAACTCAGCGGGGATTAGATGGCCCAGTTCGGAGCCGCGCTCAATGTCGTAAGCTTCGGCCACGCCTCGGTCGAGCGTGCGGCGTCGCAGGGCGCGCGCATTCTGCTTGAAGCGCCCGACCAGGCGCGCGAGTTCGCCCAGCTTCTTGTTGCGGGCGAGGCGCCGGCCTAATTCCAACCGCTCGCCGGCCGGCATCCGCCCTCCTTGCCCGAATTCGAGGCTGAAGTCATGACTATCCTGTGCAACTCTATCGATCTCTTCGGATAGCTGTGCGCTGCCGACCTGCAGCCGTTTCATTTCGCTGTGGTCGCTGTGGCGGAACTGCTCCTCGAAAATGCGGGCTTTTTGGTTGAGTCGGGCTTCGGCTACCTGTGCTGCCCGTGCTGCGGCGTCTTTGAGCTCCTCTAGCTTCTTCTGCAACTCCTTGTCGGCCGCTTGCGCTGATGAATTCTTGCGATGCTCCTCGGCCAACTCGTGGGCGTTCTTGAGCGCCGCCGCGCTCTGTTCGACTTGTTCTTCCTGATGTTTGAGATCCCATAGATCGAGCATCTCGCGGCGGTTGACCAATTTTTCGGCGCGAACGGTTTCGAGTACTTGTTCGCCCAGCACGAGCGCGGCGATAACCGCCTTGTCTTCCTCCAGCAAGGTCCGCGACTTGAGCATCTCGAAGCCAGGCGTGGGAAGCAGTTGTTGGAGAATAGTGTGATTAAGGATAGCGCTCCTGCGGACAGCGTCGGCCGGCATCCAGACCAGATTGTATTTGAACAATCCGAAGAACAAATCTTCGAGTAGGGCGCCGAAATATGGTACCAGCATTTCGCCCGCTTCTATCAGGGTGCGAATTGCTGGCGCGCTCAGACCGAGCTCGTTCCAGGCCCGCCGGTCGTAGCTGTCGCTTTCGAGCCAGGCGGCGTTGTCCGGCACATACGGGACGTGGATCCGCCGTTTGGCGGCTTTCGTTGAACGGGGCATACGTCATCAAAGACTATCAAGCATGATTTGCCTGCGAAAACCGGGAAAGTTATTTCGCTCGCGCCGAACGAGATAAAAGACTTGAATAATGGCTCGGAGGCGTACCAAGATCATCATGACGGCAGCGGCCGCCCGTGAGAGGCGAAGCTGAATGTCCAGGATATGGGATTGAGCCAAAAACGTGATGAACTACCTCCGCGTCAACATTCGCTATTATTGGCCGCTATTCAGGAATTTATCGCAACCGCACAGCCGGTAGGTTCGCATCAGCTCGCGGCGCGGCGCTCGCTGGGAATCCGTTCCGCCATGGTGCGGAATCTGATGGCCGAACTGGATGAGTCCGGCTATCTCCGCCAACCTCACACTTCCGCAGGACGGGTTCCCACTGAACGAGCGTTCCGTTACTTCGTCGACCATTTGAATGAACCGGCGATTCGATTCGCGGATCGGACGCAAATCGAGCTGCATTACTCGGCCCCAGCTACCGATTCCACCGAAGTGATCCGAGACACGTCGCGCCTGCTTGCGCTGATGACCGGACAGGCCGCTGTGGTAATGGCGCCGCGGCTGGAATCCGTAATGCTCAAGCAGGTGCAGTTGATTCGCTTACGTGAATACGAAGTATTGGCCATCTTCGTAGTGGCGACCGGCGGTGTGCAGAACCGTCTTTTGCACACCGATGCAGACTATGCCCAGGCCGATCTTGACCGTATGTCCGGCTATCTGAACGAGTCGCTCAGCGGCCGCACCCTGGAGCAGGCCCGTCAATGGATACTACAGCAGCTCACGGAGGAACGGGCGCTGTATGATCACTTCATCCACGACGCACTGATGATGGGCGGGGCTCTCGCCCGCCACCCTTCACCCGTGGAGCTCTACATTGAAGGCAGCATCAAAGCGCTCAATCAGCCGGAGTTCGCGGACCCTGCCATGATGCGCGAGTTGCTGCGTGCACTTGATGACAAGACTGCGCTGCTTGATTTGCTGGAGCGAGCTCTGACCCAAAGCGAAGTAATAGTCTCGATTGGGTCGGAGAGTTTTGACGCACGTCTGTCCGGCTTGAGCGTGGTGGCAAGCCCCTATATCAGCGGCGCCCATCCTCTTGGCAGCTTGGCGGTGGTGGGGCCGGTACGGATGGATTATGAACGCGTGATCCCGCTGGTAAGTTATACCGCACGAGCCCTCTCCCGCGCGCTGGAACATTGAGTCCGCCATCAGCGTGACTCAAACTGCTTTAAAACCTCGCCTTGGTTACTTGTAGCCGAGCGTCTTCTCCATTGACCGTCGACCGAGGCATCGGTCGAGCCATGATTTAGTGACCGGTGTTGCCGACAAGTCCAGTTGCACGAACGTTCCAAGTATCAGCACCGACGCGACGTTCAGATCAGCGATCGTGAAGTCCGAACCGAGCAAGTATTGACGGCCTCTGAGATGATCCTCGAGAACTTGAAGCGGCGCCTTTAGCGTTTCTGCAGCGGCCGCCGCAGCTTTTTCATCACGCTGATCCTTCGGCAGGAACATCCGATTGCGGACAATCGTTAGAAGATTCCCCTCGGTCTCAGTAATTGCCCAGAAACTCCATTGGTAGGCGTGAGCGCGATCTTCGACCTTTGACGGCCAGAACGGCGCCTTCCCGTATTTTTCCGCCAAGTACAACGTCGTGGCCATCGATTCCCAGACGATCGTTCCGTCGTCGTCGATAGTGGGGATATGACCATTAGGGTTTACCTTGAGGTACTCCGGCTTTCGCGTGTCCGGGACCGCGACCGGAATATGTTCAAATTGCAGCCCCAATTCTTCCGCCGCCCACAGCGGGCGAGCTGCGCGCGACATCGAAGTGCCGTAAATCTTCAGCATTCAGATAATCTCCTGTTTCGTAAGAATTGAAACCATAACCCCTGACACGTTCCGCTGACCGGCCAACAGGCAATCGTCGCAACTGCGGACGCGTTCGGCAACCGTGTTTCGTCGCCAGGTCGAACGCGCTGGCGTGCCTTGAAAAGCGCTTAAGATGAAGCGAAATAAATCGCCACGCTATTCGCGTGGTGGAGGAATAAATATGGCTTACGAAAATTACGAGCTCATACGCGTCGAGGTCAGAGGGAGAGTCGCCTATGCGACGATCGACAACCCGCCGATTAACCTGATTACGCGGCCACTACTCGAGGAGTTTACGCGGCTTTCGGCTGAGCTAGAGACGGATGAGGAGCTCCTGGTCGTGGTCTTGCGAAGCGCGAATCCAGACTTCTTCATCGCGCATTTCGACGTTGCGGCGATTCTCGAATTTCCGATCGATAAGCCCGCCCGCCACGAGGATTACGCCAATCGCTTCTATCACGACATGTGCGAATCTTTTCGCCTTATGAACAAAGTCACAATCGCCCAGATCGAGGGCCGGATCGGCGGGGGCGGCTCGGAACTGGCGATGTCGTTCGACATGCGTTTTGGAGTTCGCGGAAAGACGTGCGTGAACCAGATGGAAGTGCCGCTGGGGATCCTGCCCGGTGGCACGGGCACTCAGCGAATGCCGCGCCTGATCGGCCGGAATCGCGCGATAGAAGTGATCATCGGCGGAATCGATATGGATGCTGATACAGCGGAAAGCTGGGGCTACCTCAATCGTGCCTTCGAGCCTGGAAAGATAGGACCGTATGTCGAATGGCTGGCGCAGCGGATTGCGTCGTTTCCGGTGGAGGCCGTGCAGCTTACCAAGCAGGCGATCAACTCGGCGGACAAACCGCTCGCCGAGGGCTTCCGCGATGAAAGCTATCTCTTTCAGCAGCTGTGCCGTACGGAGAGCGGCCGCCGCAACATGCGCAAGTTTCTAGAGATCGGCGGGCAAACCCGAGAGGGTGAATTGAAGATTCAGGAATTGAATGGCTTGCTCGGCGGTCTCAAGAAATAGGCGCAGGAGGTAATCACGCTTCGTCGGGGGATTGTTCTTTCGCCCGATTTTCGCCACAATGATGTCGCCCATATAGGCGGCGCGAAGCTCAAGCTTCTGTTACGGCGCCGGCGAATTTCGAAGGAAGAACACGAATCTATGGCGACTTTGACCAAGCGGCAGAAGCAAATGGTCGATTATCTCGAGAACTACATCGAGGAGCATGGTTACGCGCCGACGCTGGCCGAGGTCGGTGCCTATTTTGGACTGTCATCGCTGGCAACGGTCCACAAGCATCTCCGCAACCTCGAAAACAAGGGGTTCATCCGCCGGATGCATAACCATAGCCGGGCTTTGGAGATTGCCGGTAAGGGCAATGGGGCCGGGGGTTCACGCGAATTGCGGCTGCTGGGTCAGGTCGCGGCCGGCGCACCGATTGACGCGATCGAAGGAAACGATACCATCTCAGTGCCGGAACAATTCGTACGCCGCGACAATACTTTCTGCCTACGGGTCAAAGGGGAATCGATGGTAGATGAAGGAATCCGCGACGGCGATTACATCATTGTCGAAGGCCGCGACGCCGCAAACCAGGGCGAGACGGTGGTTGCCTTGATCGGCGACGAAGCGACAGTCAAGAAATACTATCGTGAAGCTGACGGGAGAATACGGCTGCAGCCGGCGAATCCGTCGATGGATCCGATTTACGTGCCCGAAGAAGGCCTGCAAATTCGCGGCGTGGTGGTGGGACTGATGCGGCATTATCGATGAGCCTGATTGGATTCGCCTAAACAGTCAGAGTGCAAACGGTGCAAACGCGAACCGCACGCTAGTTTCCTGTCTGCCTCACCGCTTGGCCCGGATGACAGAAAGGAGGGCTCACAGTGCTTCCTGTCTGTAATCCGGGCAAGGGATGAGCCGAAGCCCTGAATAGTCCGACGGGGGAGGGCGTCCCGTGGCGCGACTGCAGCTACTTTGGGGGTGACATTGTCACCCGCCACAATGCGAGACAATTTCAGCTATGGTCGAGTACGCTCCTTTCCGAAGGGAGGCGCAGCCGTGAGCGCTGTCGGCTGTGTCTACCGTCGTGGCCGAAGGAGAGGAGAGCTGAAATGGCTATTGTGCAAAACCGGGCGCTTTTTTGTCATCCCGACCGAAGCGGAGGGATCGCGCGCCGTCTGCGACGCGCAGGCGATAACCTCCAGAATCTACCCACACGCATTTGCCATTGTGGTATAGCAGGTTAGAGCTACGCCGATGCGGCAGTTTTACGTTTATATTGTTTCGAGCCGCAGTGGAGTACTTTCCTCGGAGTAACGTCCGATCTGCAACGTCGAATGTACGAGCACAAACACGGGTTGATCGAGGGTTTTACCCGAAAGCACGGCTCGCGATCCCTCCACTTCGGTCGGGATGACAGAAAGGAGGGCTCGTCGTGCCGAAGCAGAGCATCTCGGGGTCTCCCCGGCGACGTTCAACGAAGATGCAGTGCGGCGCGGACTCGTCACCGCCGAGTCGAAAAGCGACCGCTAGAAGCGCGCATGAATCACTGTCAATGGTGTTGTTAGCCAAGGCCTTTACGACGGATAGATTCACATAGATTCGCATAGATTCGCATATTCTCACTTTTGCTGGTAGTCATTACTTAAGCTTCAGAAATGGGGAACTGCGCGGACCAGGAAAACACCGGTACAGGCTCCGCTGTCGCGAAGCTGTCCGAGATCTCTCGTCGCCTCGCCTTCGCTCGGGCTCGCTGGAGATGACAGAAAGGGGAGCGGCGAACCGGAGTCGGCAGCTTTCCCTTCAATTCGAGTGCTCTCCACGACTGGCGGAGGCGAAACGAGCTAATGAATCCGCGAGGTGGAGCATGAGCAGTGGTTCGGCGAGGCAGGGTGATTGAGCGCTCGGCCGTCGCATGGTCTGGTAGAGGAAACTGTAGGCGAAGTTTCCGGGTCGACCAGTTCAGCAGCAGTGGTTGTGCTCCTCGTAATGTTCCACGAGTGTCGCTTTGAAAGCCTGGATCTGCCTGCCCCGGGAATTCAGTCGAGGATGCAAGCAGTGATTTGGCGCGCGGTTCAGCCGTTTCAACTCGGCATAGACTTCGAGCGCGAGCGCGGCTAGCGGCGCGCCCATTCTGCGGGCCCATTCGATCAACCCGCCGCCGGCCGGACGACGCCTGATTCCGCTCTGGTGGTTCACGCTGCCGCTCCCATCCTGGACGTCCGCGTTTCAGCATTCAGCAGCCGCAGCCATACACGGATTGAATCGGCCAGGATAATCCAAACGATGAGCATAAAAACCGCGGTCATTACTGCGTCGATCCGGTCATTCCAGACCAGCCGCATCAGTTCGGCGCTATGCGCGGGGCTAATTGCGGGATTGGCCAACTGAGATTGAAGCAGCGCGGCGTGCGCAAGGAAACCCACATTCACCGCCCGGCTCATGATCTTCTCGAAACCAGCGGTCATGGTGACTGCAAACAGCCATGAGAGCGGCACGAGCGTTATCCACGAATAGCGGGCTTTACGCCGGCGTATCATCGCGCTGGTCGCCACGCACAGGGCTATAGTGGCAAGCATTTGGTTGGCTATACCGAACAACGGCCACAGCGAATTGATACCACCGAGCGGATCGATCGTGCCGAAGTAAAGAAAATAGCCCCATGCCACCGTTACCAGGGCTGAACAGATCAGGATATTTGGGTAGGAGCTGCTGTTGCTCAGCGGCTTCCAGATATTGCCCAGCAGGTCCTGCAGCATGAAACGGGCAACGCGGGTGCCGGCGTCCAGCGTGCTTAAAATGAAGAGCGCTTCGAACATTATTGCGAAGTGGTACCACACTGCGATCACTGTACTGCCGCCCAGTGAGCCGGCAAAAATCTGCGCCATCGCCACGGCTAACGACGGTGCACCGCCGGTGCGCGAGAACAGCGACGATTCGCCCATCATCGCAGCGAGGCGATTCATCTGATGTAGCGTGACGGGGAAACCCCATGAACTGATCCTGGCACAAGCGGCGGCGCCGCTGCCCGCCACGCCGGCGGGCGAGTTGATCGCGAAGTAGACACCTGGTTTGAGCATTATCGCCGCGATCAGCGCCATCACGGCGACGAATGACTCCATCATCATGCAGCCGTAGCCGACCATCCGCGCATCGCGTTCATCCTGCAGCATCTTCGGAGTAGTCCCTGAGGCGATAAGCGAATGGAATCCGGAGATGGCGCCGCAGGCGACAGTTATAAATGCGAAGGGAAATACCTTGCCACCGAACACCGGTCCGCTACCATCGGTAAAACGCGTGAGTGCCGGCATCAGGGTGGCGGGATGGAGAGCGACAATTGCAACCGCCAGGGCGATGATGGTTCCAATTTTGATGAACGCCGAGAGATAATCACGCGGCGCGAGCAGCAACCAAATCGGCAGTACGGAGGCCAGGAAGCCATACATGATTATCCAAAGTGCGAGCTGGGGAGCATCAGCATTAAACCAAGAGCCGAACGAGAGTTGACCGGTATAGCGGCCACTCACTACCGCGAGCATGATTAAAATCAGACCCAGAAGTGAGGCTTCGATGATGCGGCCCGGACGCAGATACGTCATGTAGATCCCGACGACCATTGCGATCGGCACGGTTGCTGCGACAGTGGATGTGGCCCAGGTGCTGTGCTTCATCGCATTGACCACCACCAGTCCCAGCACCGCAATCAGGATCACCATAATAAGGAGCACACCGAGCAGGGCGGTGAAGCCCCCGACCGGACCGATTTCATCACGCGCCATTTTGCCGAGGGAGCGCCCGTCACGCTTCAGGGAATAACCCAGGATGACAAAGTCCTGCACGCAACCGCCGAGCACCGCACCAATTACTATCCACAAAATCGATGGTAGATAGCCGAATTGCGCTGCTAACACCGGCCCGACCAGGGGTCCGGGTCCGGCAATAGCGGCAAAATGATGCCCAAAGGTAACCCATCGCGGCGTTGGCACATAGTCACGGCCGTTGTTGAGTCGAAGGGCTGGAGTAGGGCGCGAGCCGTCGAGTTCGAGAACGCGGAGAGCGATGAATTTAGAGTAAAACCGGTAACCGACCGTATAAACGCAGGTGGCGAAAACAATGAACCATATCGTGTTTGGTGCAAAAGACACGACTCAATTTGACCAACGATGTAAGGTCCTCGGGCGCGGAGAGGAGAGGAGGACGATGACACAGGAGCAGAAGATAATCCCTGTAAAAGTGGGAGTGCTGGAACTGGCGAAGCAGCTGGGAAAGTGTCGCAGGCTTGCCGGGTAATGGGCTACAGCCGCCACAGTTTCTACCGGCTCAAGGAGTAGTACAGGGATGGCGCGGAGGCAGCGCTGCATAAGATCTCGCGCCGCAAGCCCGTGCTGAAGAACCGGGTGGCGGCCGAGCTCGAGCAGGCAGTCTATACGCTCGCGCCTCAACTGCCCGCCTGGGGTCAGGTCAGCGTCGCCAATGTACTGCATAAACGTGGTCACGCGATTTCGGCGGCCGGTCTGCGATGCGCCTGACAGCGCCACGATTTGGATACCATGAAGAGGCGGCTAAAGGCGCTCGGGGCGAAAAGCACGGGAACGCCTGGTGTTCAGTGAAGCACAGGTCCTCGCCCCGGAGAAAGCCCCGGCCGACAACAGGCGCACGGTGAGTTCGGGAACTGTTATACAGTTCGTAGATGCTGTGCTCGAAAAGAGGGCAACGTGAGGTTATCAGAATTCCTGCGGGCTAATTTTGACGAGATCGAGCGCGAGTGGGAGGAGTTCGCTAAAACTCTAACAGCCGCCGCTGCGGGCATGGATAAGCTGGCTTTGCGGGATCATCTGCCCGAAATTGTAGACGCAATCGCGGCGGAGATCGACGCGTCCACCGAACGTCAATTACTCAAGTTCGAACAGATGGACAAAGAAAATCTGGCGCGGATTACCGCCCGGCACGCAGAAATGCGACTTAACTCCGGATTCGACTTGCAGCAGATAATCGCTGAATATGGAGGACTTCGCGCAACCGTCGCCCGCTTATGGTCGGAGAGTTTGCCGGAGCAGCGTGCATCCGATGTCTACCAACTTATTCGTTTCAACGCCTGTATCG
>JAMXLL010000098.1 GCA_024281015.1 Candidatus Binataceae bacterium | reverse complement strand
CTCCGGCGGGATCGAAGGACGGCCTTCGCTCGCGTAAAGCCGCGAAAGGCTACGGTTCAGCTCTCCCAACACATTGCGTACAAGCTTCCGGATCTTATTCAAAACGACCATTTTACCGTCTCGGCCTCCGGGAAACCTCAATGAAATCAGTGTCGTTAATGAGAACAGAGCAATAACCGAGGGGTAAAAACCGCGCTGCATTCCTTAACAGAAATTTCCTAGTGTTTTCAATGTTTCCCAAACTTTCCAAAAAACTCCATGCATCGCGCATGCAGCGCGGCGTTCGCCAGATGTCCTACTTGAGATCGGACACTAAGCGCGCTGTCAGGCTGTCCAGTCCGGCGCGTTCTTCCTCATGATCGGCGACCAGCAAATAGCCATAGACGTCGTAGGTCATGGCGATAGAGCTGTGTCCCATTAACGTTTGAATCCTCTTGGCGTTGAAGCCTTGCTCAATCCACAGGGCGGCACAGGCGTGGCGCAGGGCGTGCAGCGCATATTTGCCGACGGTCACACCGCCGCGCTCGATGGTGACTCCAGCCTTCATCTGAATCGGCCAGAAGACATGGCGGAGGAGGTTGATGTGTTGCTCGACTGTACCGTCGGTAGCCGGAAACACGAGGTCAAGCGCGCCCAGCGGACAGCTCAATCGCCAGCTCTTGAGGGCGTTCAGGAGCATGGCCCCGATTGGAATGCTGCGGGTGCTCGCCTTCGACTTGGGCGCTCCCATATGGCCCCAGCGATCGGCTCGCTGGCGCACGTGGAGGACGCCGATCTTGAGGTCGACATTCGCCCAAGTGAGCCCGCGAATTTCAGAGCCGCGCAACCCAGCAAGCAAGGCAAGTAGAACCAGTACGCGGTCGCGCAGGTCGTCGGCGGCTACAAGAATGGCACGCAGTTCTTCGCGGGTCGGCATCACCGGACGTCGATCACTGCGGGTGCGTCGGATGCGCTCGATGCGAGGGACATTGTTGAAAGTGACGAGCCCGCGCCGCTGGGCAGTGCTCACGATTCCGGAAAGCGAGGTCAATACCCTGCGCACCATGTCAGGCGAGCGGTCGGCGTCGAGCAACTGATCGCGGAAGCTGGTGAGGGCGGGAACGCTCAGCCTGGAGAGCTTCATCGCCCCGATGAATGGCACGATGTGCAGATCGACATGTTCGCGATAGCCGAACACAGTCGCCGGCTCGAGCCCCTCCCGGCGCGCTCGAGCAAGCCACAATTGCGCGGCTTCGGCAACGGTGATGGAAGCGGCGTCGGGAGTGTGAATGCCGCTGATGATTTCGATTTTGCTCTTCGCCGCAAAGGCGGTCGCCTCGGCCTTGGTGGCGAACTGTCGGCTGCGACGAATCCCTGCCCCGTCGCGATAATCACAGACCCAGGCGACGCCGCGTTTACCGGTACGCTTTCTTACACTCACGGCAGGGTCTCCTTTGGCGCAGCAAGCGCCGCGTCAAGCGTGTGCAGGAGATAGGACAGGGGGATTAGCGTAAATCCTCGCGGTTGCGGCGAGAATAGTAGCTTCCAGTTCTGCATGTCCTCGCGCTTCCCGCCGCGATTGATGTCCCTGACTGGGCAGACCGAACCAACGGTGAGCAACGGCTCAGGTTCTGCCGGCAGGCTAACGCCCTGAAGCAGGAGAAAAATCCCGCGTTCGTTATCATATGGCGTTTCGCGCGCCATGCGGACGATCTCGGCAAGCTCCTTACGTGGCAAGCTCTCGCCTTTGGCGCGGCGCCAGTTCGCTTTTATGGTCCTCACCGCCAGAACCGGATCGGCGCGATTATCCATCAGGGCCAGCGCGACCAACCATTGATCGATACCGTCCTGCTCATACTCTGCACGTCCATCAGCCGGACGATCGGCTGCCTTTAGTCCCAATTTCTGCATGTGCTTGATCCGCGCCCGCAGCTTGCTGCGCCGGGACGACGGAATCTCAAATACCGCGCACAGCGCACGCTCGACGCGCTGGTAGGAGTAATAGACGACCACGGTGGCTTTCCAATCATTTCCAAAGATTCCGCTTATAAGGCCAAACGGGGCTGAGGCGCAACTATTATCGAATTTGGTTTGGTCTTACCCGCAATCGTCGTATAATTACGCCAATTGCAGGAGATCCGATGACTTCCAAATCCAAGAAGCGCAAGTTGCTGGAAACTACGGCTCCAGCCCCCTCCATTTCCACTGAGCCGGAAGCGTCCGCCGAGACCGAGACGCTGGCCTCGGCTGGCGGTGATTTGCCCCGGTCGGAAGCATCAGCTGAGCCTGCGCCGCACGCCGCTCAAATTAAATTACCAGACAAGACCGGACCTCCGGAAACACTCTCTGACGACTTGCTGATTGGAGCCGGGGCGATCGCTCGCTTCCTCTACGGAACAGTCAGCAAGCGCCGGGCGGTCTACCATTTGGCCGAAAAAGGCGTCCTGCCGGGCTTTAAGTGGGGCGGCGTTCTCGTCGCCCGCAAATCGACTCTTCTCAAATTTCTCGCTGCCCGCGAACGCGAAGCGCTCGCGAGCATAGCGGCCGAGTGAATCGACCGCGACGTCATCCGGCGGGGGAGCAATCTCAAATAGGGCGACATGACAGTCATCACCGCCATGTATCGCGGCGAGGCCCTCCACAAACATTTCACCCCGCAAGGGCTGATCTACAGGCTCAACCTTGGCGTTCGGCAGGTATCGACTGACGTCGTCGCGTTGGTGGTCGCCGATGTTCGCGTCGTTCCAGTCAACGACGGATTGTTTCCCTCCACGCCGCAAACGTGGCGGTTCGTCGAACAGTGAATCGATCAGCAGAAGCACAGGAGGTTTTGATGGCTGACGAAACTGCAAAACCCAAACTCGAAGTCGTCCCCGATCTAGACGATGGCATCCGGCGCGCGTTCAAGGACAAAGGCCGACTGATCGACTCCTCCGATCACATCCTGGTGCAGAAAGTGGGGGGACGCCGCAAACGTGGCGGTTCGTCGAACAGTGAATCAATCAGCACAAGCACAGGAGGTTCTGATGGCTGATGAAACTACAAAACCCGAAGTCGAAGTCGT
>JAMXLL010000097.1 GCA_024281015.1 Candidatus Binataceae bacterium | reverse complement strand
TTACTCTGACTCTCGGCGATTTTCTTGTCGAATTCCAGGTAGGCAGTACGATGACCCCATCCAAGAATCCGCGGTAAACTTTCCAGCCTGAGCCCACGCAGTTTCGCATAGCCGGCCGCGTATTTCTCTGAGGCCAGCAGCAGAACGGCACAGCCATCGGTAACCTGGGAGCAGTCTCCTACCCGAATCCTGCCGGCAAGCACCTGGTCGAACTTGCTCCGCTGCTGCGGATCGGTCTCAGGCACCGGCCAGTTGCGCGTCTGCGCGAGCGGATTGCGCCGGGCGTTGGCGTAGTTGACGGATGAAATGCGAGCCAAATACTCGGACTTGAGGCCGAAGCGCTTGTCATACTCGTCGCCTAGCCGCCCAAAAAGCCGCGGGAAAGGATAGTCCTTGCCCTTGCATTCTCGTTCATACCAGCCGGCGGTACCCAGAAAATCACCACCGGTCGCGGTGTCGACCGTCTTCATCTGCTCCAGTCCAACGACCGCGCTCACCTCATAACGACCGGCCTCTAGCTCTGCCGCCGCGGCCGTAATCGCGATCGAGCCCGAAGCGCATGCGGCCTCGTGGCGGCTGGTGGGCAGCCCGCTAAAGGCAGGATCGGCTTCGAGGAAAAAAGCGCCGAGTTGGCCCTGATGAGCATAGAGTTCGGCGGCGAAATTGCCGAGATGAGCGCTCTGGACCGATCGCGGCTCCAGCTTTGCGTCTTCCAGCGCCGCCATCACCGTTTCACGCATGATCTCGGCGAAATGCCTGCCTTCCCGCTGCCAATTGCGGGCGAAATCGCTCTGTGCCCCGCCCAGGATAAAAACCGCTGATTGATTCAATTTCGAGCACCTCCAGGCAATACGCGCGCTCGATCTTTTCCGCTCGCCATTTTACGGCTTCTCCGGACGGGTCTCCGCGCGTTTAATTCATCAGGTGCTAATCATATCGCAAAGCGACGCTGCTATCAGCAACGACGGTGGTAAACACGTACCGCATGGTAGGGCTTAAAATCGATCGAACAGGGGTTAGGCTGAGATGACGGCATGTATTACCTTGCGAAATTGAATCGAGAAGGAAGGCATTGGCTCGTACAATTTCCCGACTGTCCAGGATGTCAGACGTTCGGACAATCGAAAGCCGAGGCGCTGGAGATGGCTACCGATGCTCTCTCTGGTTGGCTGGCCTCTGTACTTAAGGATGGCGAGTTGCCGCCCGCGACGAGGCCGAGAGAGGGGAGGGCAATGGTCGCAGTGCCAGTACCCGCCCGACTTGCAGCGGTAATAATGATTCGCCGGCGCCGCGCCGAGTACTAGGTTGCGGGTTTTTCGACCCGCCGGGATCCTGATAAGGATAATGCCGAGATCCCGTCACAGAGTTAGCCACTGCCGGCCGTCCGCCTGAATCAGGCGATCCGCCGCCTCGGGTCCCATGCTGCCAGCCCGATACTCGTTTAATGGTATTGAATAATCGCTACCCCACTGGTCGAGAATCGATTGTACGAAAGCCCACGACTGCTCGACAAAAGAAGCACTCACGAACAATGTATGGTCGCCCGCCATAACATCCAGGAGCAGACGCTCGTAGGCATCCGGCACAGGTCCTTCAAATTCGCTCTGATAGCGTAGATTCATTCGCACAGGACTAATTGTCACACCCAAACCAGGCTGCTTGGCTAGCACAGCGAAGGAAAACCCTTCATCCGGCTGAATCCTGAGAGTCAGCGCGTTAGCCGGCAGCACCCCCGCGCGGTTGAAGAGGATTCGGGGCAGGTCCTTGAATTGAATATGAATGAGGCTTTCACGTGCGCCCATTCGCTTACCGGTACGCAAGTAGAATGGCACTCCGGCCCATCTCCAATTATCGATGAAACCCTTAATTGCGACGAAGGTTTCTGTCCGCGAATTGCCGGGGATGCCTTGTTCCTCCAGATAGCCACGAACCGGCTGCCCGTCGTTTGTTCCGGAAGTATAGCGCCCGCGCACCACCTGGCTCGCGGCTTCGCCAGCGGCAATCGGCCGTAGAGCGCGGAGCAAGTTGAGCTTGGACTCGCGAATCGCATCGGCTTCGAGCGAAACCGGCGGCTCCATTGCGATCAGCGCCAGGAGTTGCAACATATGATTCTGCACCATATCCCGCAATGCACCTGACGGGTCATAATACATGGACCTCGACCCGACACCTTCGCTTTCGGCGACCGTTATCTGCACGTGGTCAACGTTGCGTGCACCCCACATGCGCTCAAAGATGGTGTTAGAAAAACGCAATACCAGCAGGTTTTGGACGGTTTCCTTACCCAGGTAGTGGTCGATGCGGAATATCTGGGATTCGGCAAAATGCTTCAGGATGGACCGGTTGGTCTCGCGGGCACTTTCAAGATCATGCCCGATAGGCTTTTCAACCACTACGCGGGAAAAATGAGGCGCACCCGGTCTGCCAATCAGTCCCGCCTGTTCAAGCCGTGCGACCGCTTCATTAATTCCCTCGGGGGGGATCGACAGATAATAGATGCGGTTAGGAGGTAGCCCGTAAGTTGCCTCCAGCTGTTCCAACCGCATCCGCAACCGGTCGAATCCCGCCGGTTGATCGAGTCCGCCCAGGTAATCCAACCGTTCGGCAAACTCGTGCCAGCATTTGTCATCCAGTTCGAGCCGCGAATATTGGGCCACGGCATCACGCATCTGCTCGCGGAATGTGTCCACGGCGATCGGCCTCCGCGCAAAGCCCAATATTGCAAATTCGTGGTGCCCCATTCCCTGACCGCAGGCCCTGAGATTGTAAAGCGCCGGCACCAACTTCCGTCGCGCTAAATCACCTGAAGCTCCGAAAATGACCACCGTGCAGGCTGGAACGGCTTGCGGTTGGGCAATGTGGTAGCTGTGTTCCACTGGATTCTCCGCGACGCAAGCCGCCATTCATCCCCCGGGGCCCTTGATGTCCGCGACGCGCCGGCGGCTCCGTCGATCTCGATAAAATCTAAGATATCATGGCTTAGGGTCGCCGGTGCGATGTGGAAGATAAATCTCGCAAACTGAATGGCTGAGCATGGCAAATAGCAGTTCCATTGCCGTTGCGACACATAGCGGTATCAAGCTATGGATCCCCACCATCCTGTGGGTGGTGGTGTTATTCGTACTTTCGACTTCGGGTTTTTCAGCAGCGAACACCTCCAGGATCATCGTGCCGATTCTGCGTTTTTTGCTACCCGGGGCATCGGATTCGACAATCGTGATACTTCACGGTCTGATTCGTAAAGCCGCACATTTCACCAATTATGCCATCCTGTTTTGGATCTTGATTCGTGGCCCAATGGTGGGGCGCCCTTACGCGGCTCTAATGCTATGCGTTTGTTATGCTGCTCTCGACGAAGGACATCAGATCCTGGTGCCCGGCCGTACACCATCGCTGTATGACGTGGCACTCGACTCCAGTGGCGCCCTGTTTGGCCGATTCCTCAACGCGGCCGTTAGCGAGTTGTGATCGGACGATTTGTGGCTCGAAGCTCCACTGCGTTCAAGATTGACTTCCAAAGCAGTTCGATAAGAATCGTAATAGGTCGTGGTCAACCAACCCCCAGTGCGCTTCGGTGTGTTTGGGACTGCGCGCATAGTTCCAAAGGCGCTGATCCAGCCCGCAGAGCAGCTTGATTGCGTGGAAGTTGTCGCGATCGCGTCACGAGATCCGGCTCGCGCGCGTGAATTTGCCACCGCAAATCGAATTACCCGTGTATTGCCGTCTTACGAAGACGTCCTTGCTGCGCCGGATATTGAAGCCATCTATATACCATTGCCCAATTCACTCCACGGCGAGTGGAGTATCCGTGCACTTCGCGCCGGCAAACATGTGTTGTGCGAGAAGCCAATCGCGTCAAATGCCGTAGAGGCGCAGCAGATGGCGGAAGTAGCCGAAGAGACCGGGCTGATTTTGGCCGAGGCGTTTCATTATCGTTATCATCCGTTGGCGGCTCGCGTGCGGGGGTTGTTGCAAGAGGGCCGCATCGGTCGAATTCGCCGCTTCGAAGGCCACTTCGCAGCTCCAGGTACTCCGACCGATATTCGCTTCGACTGGGAGCTCTCGGGTGGGGCGACGATGGATTTGGGATGCTACCCGCTCAATATGATTAGCTACTTTTCCGGGCACATCCCGGTCGTGCGCCACGCCGAAGCAGAGGTGGGGCCGCCTAAAATAGATATCTCAATGCAGGCAGACCTGGAGTTCGACGGCGCGACTGCGCGTATTACGTGCTCCATGGCCCCCGACACTCGCGCCGGTGCCTGGTTTCGCGCAATTGGGGAGAGCGGGGAAGTTTTTGTCACAAACCCCGTCGCTCCCCATCGAGGCCATTCGATGGCGATACGCAGCAGCATCGGCGAACAGCGGGAAATCATCCAAGGCCGGACGACTTACCTCTACCAGTTGCAGGCCTTTGTGGCTGCTATTCGCAATAACCAACCGATCGCAACGCCAGGCTCCGAAGGGGTGATCAATATGCGGTTAATCGACGATGTCTACCGCGCAGCCGGATTACCATGCCGCGGTTTGCCTGGCGGAATGGCAATCATTGGATCAGCTGCAGAAGCTGCGCTAAAGTCACCAGTATCCAGAAATAATCTGAGCTAACGGCAGGCGGAGCGGCGGGGGGCCGAAAGAGTCAGTCTGCCTGAGGCCCATAACGCACTACAGGAGCATACAGCGTGCACCACCTCCGGCACATCTACGGCACCATGCTGCAACGACGGCCCGTTCAATTCAAAACGCCGGTCTTAAGACTTCTCGCGACGATGAGCGCGTTGGTTGTCGTAGGGGCCTTTTCCCTGCCAGCGACTTCGTTCGGCGCCAGCTCTCCGGCGGTGGTCGTCAAAATGAGTGACAAACCCCCCAAGTTTATACCGGAGACGGTCACCATAAAGGCCGGCCAAACCGTCCAATGGGTCAACAATGCCAAGACTTTGCACTCGGTTGATGGCGATCCCACGATGGCTCTGAAACCTTCCGACGTATCGCTGCCGTCGGGGGCCAAATCGTTCGACTCCGGATTTATGAAACCCGATATGACCTGGGAGTATACCTTTAAGGTGCCCGGCACCTACAAGTATACTTGCGTTCCGCATGAAAAGGATGGAATGAACG
Organism: Candidatus Binataceae bacterium; assembly: GCA_024281015.1. Taxonomy (GTDB): domain Bacteria; phylum Desulfobacterota; class Binatia; order Binatales; family Binataceae; genus JAMXLL01. Next base: position 4,573 of record JAMXLL010000097.1, on the reverse strand, counting down.
GCGAAGTGATTGTCAAGTAACGGCTGTTGTGGTGGGGAACGTATACTGGATCAATGGCGATTTGCGCGCTATTGTGCCGGCGGCTATGAGCTAATGGAATGAGGGTTCGTCGTGTGATGCGCAAAATCAGGCTCGCTCCGAAAGACGTTGGTCGGATCCGCGCCAGGCAGAGCCTGGTCATCGGGGTCGTCATTGTCGCAATTGCCGGCGGCGCTTCGAGAACGCACGCGTTTCCGTGGAGCACGGATATGTATCAGGGTGCGGCCGTACAGCCACTGGAGGTTGCACCGCGGGTAATGCCTGACGGAACGCTGCCGGTCGCGGGCATTCATTACAATGTTCACTATGGCCAACCGCAAGGAATACCGACGACGGCCGCCATATTGCCCATGAAGCTCGAACTAATGACCGTTCGGGAGCAGAATCCGCTTCAGCCGACTTCCGAGAATCTTGCTCATGGCAAGGTCCTGTTTGAAACAGTCTGCGCTCCTTGTCATGGCGGCCATGGCAAAGGCGATGGTTCTGTCGTCCACCTGCTGGCACACAAGCCCGCGAACCTGTTGACCGGGGTCAGCACTAATCTGCCCGACGGATACGTCTTCGGCTACATCCGCAACGGTGGGATTTGGATGCCATCGTATGATGACGCCATGTCAACCACGGAACGATGGCAGATTGTGCTCTACATGCGCGACCTGGAAAAGAAATACGGCGAGGCAGCTGCGAAAGGAACCGGTCGTCAGCCCGCCGGGCAAAAACAACCTAATTTGGGCGCTGGCCAATATGAGCAGTACCAGCCCGGCGAAATGGTTTCGGGCAGGAACCCCGAGCAGCAGGGACGTACCGGTCGGGGACGCGCCGGTCTTGCTGCTGAACCTGGATTGTTTCAGCCGGGTTTAGGCGAATCCGGAACCTCCGCTTCACTCGGTGCGTCACAATAGCCGAATTGTCGGCACTAAGCGCTCACTTGGGCCAAAGGATTGCGCGCGTAAAGTTCCATGCTGTTCGCCCATTTCAACCGGTCGCTTCGGCGGTGCTGCCAAGCCTTGATTAGCTCGCCGATTATCCCTCCCGGCCGTAATCGCCGGCCCTTGCGAAACCGGGCAAGCGCTAAAGTCAGCCATCGCGGAAGCGGCATCTCTTCGCCTTCGAGCACGCCAGCAACCTGGACTGCCTCAAAGCCTGCCCGTTCTATGCAGGCGCGGAGCGTGGCAGCCGTGAAGTAGCTCACATGCGCCGGTGGCGAGAACCAATGATAATTTCCCGGGCTGCGCAGCGCTGCTGGTGCCGCAAAGTTAGGCGTGCTTAGCACCAAGGTTGCGCCTGGGCTCATTAGGGACCGTACCTCTCGCGCAAAAGCCAACGGGTCGTCCAGATGCTCGATCACCTCGAACATCGCCACACACTCGAAACGAAGCCCGCAATCAGCAGCCTCTCGCAGAGAGGAGAAGACGCCGCAGCCAAGAAGTTCCTCGGAGCGCTTGCGCATCATCGGTGAGAGCTCGATGCCGTAAACTTGCCAGCCACGTGACTGTGCTTCACGCAGGAAGTACCCTGCGGCGCAACCGATCTCGAGCATCTTACCCGGGCGGTTTATTTGCCCGAGGTGGTTTAGGCGCGAGAGCGACAGACGCCGCGCATCTCTCCAAGCCTGCTCGTAGTCTGGATAGCCATACTCGCGTCCCCCGTTCCAGTAAGCATCATCCGCGTAAACCGCGCTCAGATCACAGTCGGGCGGAATAATCGCGAACATGAAGCCACACTCATTACAGCGTACGATGGCAAACCCATTGTGCGCCATCATCGGTTCGGTGGAGGCGCCGCATAACTTGCATCGGGAACTGGATGCGGACTCGACTTGGATCTGGGACCGGAGCGTCATGCTCTCGCCTCCTCAGTGCGTGACTCGTTCTGCAGGCAGCGTCTATAGACATCCAGGTAGCTGGCGGCGCATTTTTCCCACGTATATTTTTCCGCCACGAGCCGTTTCCCGCGCCCGCCCATCGCGATACGCATCGGCTCATCATCCAGGAGTCTGCGTAGTGCCACGGCAGTCCCATCGATGTCACCCGGGGCAAGTAAAAATCCATTCTCGCCGTTAAAAATTACCTCGCGGGCGCCCCCGGTATCAGTTCCGACCACCGGCCGGCCGGCGGCTAACGCCTCCAGGTATACCAGCGGCAAGCACTCTCCGGGACGGCTTGGCAGCACGAACGCCAGGGCACCGCTATGGAGCGCTCGCAGTTCATCGCGCGATTTGACCCCTAATAACTCGATGCGTTCAGCGCAACCGGAGTTCTTCACCAGGTCGGCGACATGGTGGAAATCGGGCCCGCCACCGGCAATCAGCAGATCCGGGCCGGGAAAATCACGAGCGATCATACGAAACGCCGCAATGAGAACATCGAGGGCTTTATGTTGGAGATGCAGGCGGCAGGCACAAAACAGGTAGGGACGCGCACGCCGCCAGGCTGGCGCACTAGCCGCGGCGGGGCCGTCCACGCCCCCGATGATAACATGCGCACGACGCGCCGCTGGCAGTCTTGCCGCGAAAAACTCGCGAGTTGCGGCCGAGCCGGCAATCATCGCGGCGGCTCGCCCGAGCGCGCGTAAACCACGTATGCCGAGGCGCCCTCGGCCGCGCTCGTCTGTTACATGAAGGCTTTGTACCAGGGGGACTCCGGCGCTGACGCAAGCGCTCATCACCGTAGGATAACGATCCCATGCCCATAAATGGCTATTGATGATGTCCGGACGCCAAAGACGGAGGATCTGAGCGAGGCCTCCGAACCGCCTATACCAGGGAATTCGCAGCAGTGCTTCGAGATGACGTATGCCAAGCGGCTTACGATTCCAGATTTCCTGGTAGATACAATCGATGCCGGGACGGGGACGGCGTTCGTAGCCGGAACGTTGCGCCTGGAAATCGCGGGTAGACACAATCGCCGCGGTATGGCCGGCGCGATTCAGTTCGAATGCCAGGCTGTCAACGATCTCGGCGATGCCGCCAACAGCGTTGTAACCCTCGACCAACAGCATCACACGCATCAGCCTAGTCTCCAACGGAGCTTTCAGGGCTGATTATATCCGTCCAAAGTAGCGCGCTATACTGTACTGGCGGCATGACGGATCAGGCGGGAGCTATCCGCATACTGTTGTCAAAGATCTCGCAGGAAGCATGAAGCCTGGGCCGATTCGCTCCTGGAACCAGCTGTGAGGATGTAGCCTGGACCTGGACGTCAGGGCCTGATCTCTACATGCGAGGTCTGCCTGTGAACCCGCAAGCACGTGAGCGCGATACATGTCGCCCGAAATCGCTGAAGAGACCGAGTGAAGGCTGATAAGTTCATCACTTCCAAGCGCCTCCGTTTAGCCCAGGTAGCGCATTTCCCTCGGATATCTACCGCTGAGTACGAACAGCGGCTCAAACCATTGCAGAACCAGCTGCAAATGATCCAACAAGCGTACCTGGGGACGGCGGAACGCGCCGTCCTCGCATTAGAAGGGTGGGACACGGCAGGTAAGGGTGGGATTGTCAGACGGCTGGCATGGGCCCTCGATCCGAGAAGTTTCAGAGTTCATCCAATCTCCGCCCCCTCTGCCCACGAGCAGGCGCAGCATTATATGCAACGTTTCTGGGAAAGACTGCCGCATCGGGGCGAGATTGTCGTGTTCGATCGTTCATGGTACGGGCGGATCCTGGTGGAACGAGTCGAGGGTCTCGCCACAACTCACGAATGGAAAAGAGCATACGGGGAGATCAACGAATTCGAGCGGATGCTGGTCGCCGATGGCATCAAATTGGTAAAGATTTTCCTGCATATTACTCCGGACGAACAGATTCGCCGCTTCAAGGAGCGCTTCACTAATCCACGGAAGCGATGGAAGTTGTCATACGAAGACTTTCGCAATCGGGATCGATGGAAAGATTACGAAATCGCGATAGAGGATATGTTCGCTCGAACGTCGACCAAGCTTTCGCGCTGGCATCTGGTCCCTGCTAACAACAAGCCATTCGCGCGCTTGGCAGCTCTGAGTATTCTTACGGAACGGTTGGGACGGGGTCTGGCCTTGGAACCTCGTCCGCTCGATGCTAAGGCCGCTTTGGCGGCATCACGTCTCCTGGGCCCTCGTCAGTCAACTGACTCACTGCCACGCCCTGAAAGAGGGGTCGAGAGGAAGGGCAGCACGAAAAATGTGGCGGAGGTGGACTAGGGTAGGCTCGCAATTTCGAGACGACGCCGGCAGACGGAGATGTGGACGTCTTCGCCGACTTTCATGCTAGTCAAGGGCCCAATTCGGGCCAAGCTACAGACTATAGTTGCGATCAGTGCGCGAGCACGGAGCCGATTAAAGTGTTACCATGGATGGATGCCGCTTGCGCCTCCTCGGACGACAGCAACGGGTGCTTACCCGTGACCACATACGCCAGGACCTCACATCCCGGCTGCAGGGGTGAGCTCAGGAATGCTGCGATGGTGAGAATTAGAACGACTGATGTTTGCCGGCGGGTGCTGTTGGCTAAGGTGCTTGAAAATGCCCTAAGCGGTAGGATTGAATGCCGCAAGGCAAT
>JAMXLL010000096.1 GCA_024281015.1 Candidatus Binataceae bacterium | reverse complement strand
GGATGAGGCGCAGATGCTCATCGCGAGGCTGCGCGAACTCGAACGAGGTGCAAGCCGTGCTCGTCAGGTCGAAATCACGTTGAGTTTGCGCACCGGCCATCCATTAACCACCGATGAGGTACGGCTGTTGCGCGATCTGGGAGTCGAGCGCATTCTGGCCGGATTACCGCTGCGCGCGCTCGAAGGCGACGAGCTATTGCGCTTCCGCGATGAGATCATGGCCAAGGTGTAGGTGGCACCCAGAAACTCGTAGCACTCCAGGGGGCTCATGCGATGGTCTCGGTCGCGGCTGCGAGGGCATCGCGCAGAGTGAAGCGGCTTTCATACAGCGCGCGCCCAATAATTATGCCGGCAATGCCTTGAGTGAACTGGCGCCTGGCCGCACGCACATCGTCGAGGGACGCAACGCCGCCCGATAATATAACCGGCAGGCGAATCCTTGTGGCTATCTCGCATGACAGCGAGATGTTGGGTCCGCATTGCGTCCCATCCCGCGAAATATCCGTAACGATTACGGCTGCGACGCCGGCCTGCTGAAAGCGCTCCGCCGCCTCGTTCAGCGAAAGCGGGGTGGTTTCCACCCATCCTCTAATAGCAAGACGCCCGTCGCGTACATCGAGCGACCCGAATACCCGGCCCGGGAATTCGGCACATGCCCCTGTCAAGAACTCCGGATCCAGGAAAGCGGCTGATCCAATTGAGAAGAAGTCCGCACCCGCAGCAGCTACTTGCCGAACCGTTTCGATCATTCGCAAGCCACCGCTGATATCGATTCGGCAGTTGGCAGCCCTGCGTATCTTGCCGATAGCGTCGAAGTTGCGGAGCCCTCCGGCAATCGCGCCATCAAGATCGACGATGTGAATCAGTTCGGCGCCTTGCTCTGCAAATTTTCTCGCAGTAGTGGCCGGATCACTGGCATAGATGGTCGCTCGCGTCATATCGCCGCGATAAAGGCGCACTACTTCACCGCCCTTCAGGTCGATCGCGGGAATGACGGTAAATTGCTCAAACACGATAAGGGACCAATCCGCTAAGAATGGTTTGACCTTAGCATGTCCGCTTCAAGACGGGTGACAGTGTCACCTCTCTGCAGAATAGGAAAAGCCACTTACCGTCTAGGAGGAACGCAAATCGATTTTGGTCCTTTCAGGATGAGGGGCTGCTCTTGAACCACACAATTGAGACTGAAACACGTACCCGGGAATTTATTCGATGGATGATCTTGCGAATGCTGTACGCCTGCCAGCCCGGCGCGGCAAGCGAGACGATAATTCTGCGCGTCCTGCAGAGTCTCGATTTTCAGTGCGGGCTCGATGATGTGCGCCAGGACCTCGATTACCTGCGCTCGATCGGAGTGGCCGAGACCGGAGGGCGTCGCGTTGCCTCAGGGCGAGTGCGTCTAACACCGCTGGGAGTAGCGGTAGTAGAATACAATACGCGGGCGCCGTCCGGTATTGGACGCCCTCGCAGAAGTCGCGGCTCGGCCATATGACTCTGTTACTGCCCTGAATTGGGCTGCCGCTCAGATTATCTTATTGAGCGGATATTCGATGATGCCGACGGCGCCGGCCTCCAATAGCTTCGGGAACAGTTCCCGCACTGTGAGTTCATCGATCACGGTATCAATCGCGAACCATTCCTTACCGCGCAGATTGGGCGAGGCATATAAAGGTGCAACGGTGGGTGCCGTAATCGACGGCAACAGGGCGATAACATTATCGAGCCGGTCGCGAGGCACATTCATTTTGATGCCCACACGATTTTCGGCATCGAGTGCGCCCTTGACCAGGACCGCGATTTGACGAATTTTTGCTTGCTTCCATTCGTCGGCCCACGAATCGCGGTTAGCTACCAGCACCGGAGTCGAGGTAAGCAATTCTTCAACAATACGCAGACCATTGGCGCGCAGCGATGACCCTGTTTCGGTAACCTCGACCACTGCATCGACCAGCCCGTCAGCAGCCTTGGCCTCGGTGACCCCCCACGAAAATTCAACATCAACTTTAACCTGGCGTTCAGCAAATATCCGCTGCGTAAAAGCCACCATTTCAGTGGCGATACGCTTGCCCTCCAAATCTTCGAGCCGCCTGACCGGCGAACGCTCGGGAACGCACAGCACCCATCTGGTCGGTTGCAGGGAGGTTTTCGAGTAGATGAAGCTTTCAACCTCGACCACATCGACGCCGTTCTCGACGATCCAGTCGCTGCCGGTAATTCCGGCGTCCAGCGTGCCATCGGCGATATAGCGTGGCATTTCCTGGGGTCGTAACAGTCGGCAACTAAGCGAAGGGTCGTCCACCCGTGGAATGTATGAACGATCACCCCCCGAGATTCGCCATCCCGATTTACGCATCAACTCGAGAGTCTGCGTTTCGAGGCTGCCCTTCGGAACGCCAAATTTCAGAAGCTTGTTGTATGTCGTCATTTATCCCCGAATGGATACCAACTGTAGCTCCTTCATGTTTTTGTTCAGATTTTGATGTCCGGCGGGCGGTCCGTTATTTTGCACCTGATTTTGAATGCAGTCGGTAGGCGGCGCCGTACTTGGCAGGGTCTACCTTACGCTGCTCCCCGATAATCCAGCCGTCACCCTCCAGGACCCGAAAGAAGCACGATTCATATCCCTCGTGGCAAGCCGCTCCATCCCCGTGTTGATCAACCCGCAGCAGGACCGTGTCGCCGTCACAGTCCAGGCGAATCTCGCGCACTGTCTGGAAATTGCCCGACTCCTCGCCCTTGCGCCAGAGCTTACCGCGAGATCGTGAGAAGTAGCATGCTCGGCGCGTTTTGACAGTTTCGGCGAAGGCTTCACGATTCATGTAGGCGACCATGAGGACCCGTCCGGTACGGTAATCCTGGGTGACGACCGGCAGAATTCCGCCAGCTTTGTCGAAGTCTATTTCCAGCGCTTTCACGCTCATAATCGCCAACTCTCCCGGTAACCCGCTGCCCAACAGGGCATCCCAGGCATTATTTAACGAGTCTGCCGGGGAAATGGTTAAGCTCTGAACCACTCGAGGATTCCCCAGTATTCGGCAACCGCCGGTTCAATTCAATGCCGTCAATGGTGACCCGATTGTCGCTACCTGCATCGTTTCAAAGTCCTCCAATTAAAGATAGATTGAACGGCCTATGAAATACTTTACGGCGCGCTCGCTGCGGCAGTTGCCGATTGCGCTGCAAGAGGGTGACGCTGGCATTTTTGGTGGATGGTGGAAGGCACTAGTTATTCTGAGCCTCCAAATTCTGCTCGGTTTGACGGTGTTGATCCAAGCTTGCCGCCATACCGTTCCTCAACAAGCTCAGCCGTCGGTCGCGATTGAACCATTCAACTTTCAGATTTTCTCAGGCCAGGATCATTACCAAATCGAAGGCTACTTTGGGCATACACGCGAAGCCGGCCGGATGCCTGCGTTATTGGTGTTGAATGGCGATGGCGGCGACGCACATCAATGTATTGTCCACATAATCAAGTTTGCCGAGTTGCGGATTAGACTCGCCTGCATCAGCCTTCCGGGTTATGGCAAGTCTTCGGGTCCCAGCCGGTTTGTCGGTGCTCAGTCGGTCGAAGCCGCCCGTCAGGCGCTCGACCTCGTCGCAGCGCGTCCAGACGTAGATAGGTCACGTTTGGGAGTTTGGGGAATTGCCGACGGCGCGGTAGCAGCCGGCTTACTTATGGATTCCGACAGGCGTGCTCACGCGGTAATCCTGCAATCGGGCGCATACGATTTGCTTAAACTGTGGCCTGGGACGCCGATCAGAACCAAGCTTTCCATTCTCCGCCAAGTCTGGCCAAGCAAACGAGTATTACTGGAGCGCAGCGTCATCGAAAACATGCCTCGCCGGCTAGACTGCAGCGTGCTCATTCTCCATGGAGAACAGGACCGCAAAAATCCGGTGAACCAGGCCGAGCAACTCGCGCAGGCATTGCGCCAGCACGGGGCTCGTGTCGAGACACATTTCTTTGCCGATGGAGCGCATCATCTCGGCACGGTTGTCGATGAACCACTCAGGGATTTTTTGCGCGCCAATCTCGCGCTCCCATCTCCGGACACGGATTCGTAAGGAGCCAACAGAGACTGCCGTGTGATGACCCCCAAGCAAGTCTGTACTTAGCGGAGAGCACAGGAGCTGGCTTGCTACAGTCGCGGACCCTCAGGACGAATTAGATCCGTGCCGTTCATGTATGGACGCAAAGCCTTCGGGATCACTACTGTCCCATCAGCTTGCTGATAATTTTCGATTACCGCGATAAGGGTCCGCGGCAAACCCAGCCCGGAACCGTTGAGCGCGTGCAGGTATTCAGCCCTACCGCCTTTTTCCGGACGGTAGCGGATGTTGGCGCGCCGCATCTGAAAGTCCGTGCAATTCGAACACGAGCTCACTTCCAGCCATTCGTTGATCCCTGGCGCCCACATTTCAATATCGTAAGTGGCGGCGCTTGCGAAGCTCAAATCGCCGGTGCATAGCTGCACGATGCGGAACGGGATTTCGAGCCGCCGGCAAACCTCACACGCGTCTTCGACGAGCGACTGTAATTCGTCATCCGAGTTCTCCGGCCGTACCAACTTGACCATCTCCACCTTGTCGAATTGATGGCCGCGCTTGATTCCGCGAACATCGCGACCAGCCGACATCCGCTCACGGCGAAAGCAGGGGGTATAGGCGGTGAGATAAATTGGCAAGCGGTCCGCTTCGAGGATCTCTCCTCTATACAAGCTGGTGAGTGGCACTTCGGCTGTCGGAATTAACCAAAAATCATCCTCTGCATCGTGATACATCGTGTCCGCGTTCTTCGGCAGATGACCGGTGCTGGTTGCAGTCTCTTTAGTGACCATCAGCGGAGGTACGACTTCGAGATAGGCCTGCTCGTGCGTCTTCAGGTCGAGCATAAACGTTACCAACGCCCGCTCCAGTTGCGCACCGAGGCCGGCCAG
>JAMXLL010000095.1 GCA_024281015.1 Candidatus Binataceae bacterium | reverse complement strand
ATTTCATCAGCGCTTTACGAAGTGCGGTATCGAGTGCGTTCACCACGCCAATACCGCGCGCAGCCTCCGTTTCCTCAATGGCACCGATGCGAATTACGACCGTGGCGTCGATGGTCATCCGGCCTTCCAGCCAGTCATCGATCACGCGCCTGCGCACAATCTCGAAAGGCGGAACGTAATCCATTGACGTCCGCAGTTCAGCTAATTCGCGTGAGGCTTGCGGCGTCTCGGTTTCATAAAATATCGACTCAGTTTCAGCCACCGCTAAATACCTGCAAACCTTAAGCGCGCGTTGCAAGCCTCTGGCTCTGCCACGCACGTCATCCTAAACGACCCATTGCTTACCAGCTTTAAGCCCACTCCACCACCATTGTCCTGCGTGACACAGCCCATCACAAGACATTTTGTGATAAAAGTAACGCAGGTTACATAGCCAATCCGCCGTCTACCTGTATTACTGCACCAGTGATGTAAGCTGCGGCATCAGAAATAAGAAAGATAGCCGTAGGTGCAACGTCTTGCACAGTGCCGAAGCGGCCGAGCGGAATCAGGTTAAGTGCGGCCGTGCGATGCTCGGCGGCCAATACTGCGGTCATGTCGGTCTCGATGAAGCCCAGGGCTAGAGCGTTGACCCGAACCGCCATTCGCCCCACCTCCTTGGCCATTGCCTTGGTCATCCCGATCAAGCCGGCCTTGGCCGCTGAATAGTTCACCTGCCCAGCCATGCCGGCTAGGCCGCTGACGGAGGTGACATTAACAATAGCGCCGTGCTTGGCCTTCATCATCGTAAAAATTGCGGCCCGTGCAAAATTGAAGGCACCCGTGAGGTTAGTACGAATAACCTCGGACCAATCCTCTTCGGTCATCGCCATCAACAGCTTATCGCGCGTCAATCCAGCGTTATTGATAACCGCGTCGACCGCGCCGAACTCTTTCTTGACGGCGCTGACCATTTCCCGCACGCCCTTCAGGTCACCGACATCAAGCTTAAAGGCGGCTGCGCGCACCCCCAGCGCCTCAATTTGGCTGCAAACCTCGCCTGCCTGCTGCTCGCTTTTGAGGTAATTGAAAGCGACGTTTGCCCCGTGGCGCGCCGCCTCAACTGCGATTGCCCGGCCGATACCGCGGCTTGCCCCGGTGACAATGACGCTCTTACCAGCCAGATCCTTCAGGCGGCCTTCGTTATTACTATCTGCCATAACGCAACAAGATTAGGCGCAGGCCGATCAAGCCGCCCAGCCAATGTGGTGTGGAAGCCCTGTCGTTTGGAGTTTACGCGCTGAAGGACGACCCACAACCGCAGGTACGAGTGGCGCGCGGATTATCGAAGCGAAAACCGGCATTATGCAACCCCTCGACGTAATCGAGGGTGGTGCCGGCGATATACGGCAACGAAATTTCGTCCACCAACACGTTGACTCCGTCCAATTCCGTCACCAGGTCGCCTTCCTTCCTGGTATCGAAATTCATCGAGTACTGAAACCCCGAGCATCCACCGCCGACTACTGCGATGCGCAAGCCATGGTCTGCGCTCAGCCCTTCTTTCTGATGCATTTTGCGCACGACCTCGACTGCTCGTGGCGTCAGCTTCACACCGGGCACGCCAGTCTGGCCCGTATCGTGACGGGAGGTCTCCTGATGGAGTTCCTCAGGCATTTAGGTTCTCCTTAAAAGTGTTTCCTCAACGATACGCGAAGATGATTTATCGCCGCATACCGTGATCGTCACCACTCAAGTTACGGCTTTAATATAACTCACCTGAGGCCGGCTTGCATCGACTCGCAGGCCGTCCCGTCCAGAAGCTTCGACTGTTAGGATAAATCTCATGAACCGGCTCGAACAGCGGGTGGCAAATGCGGCTTTCGGTGCCGGTTTTGCCCTGGTCGGCTTCGCTCCCGTCCATCCGCTCACTATCCGGCAGGGTTTTTTCCATAATTGGCTCGAGGAGGGGAGGGCTGGCGAGATGGACTGGCTGGCACGCCAACCCGAGCGGCGCCTGGATCCCAATTGCCTCGATCAGGGGCTGCGGGGGGTGGTCAGTCTTGCGTATCCTTATCCCGCACCAAGGCCGCCGATGCTCGATTGGCGTACCGAGCTGCGGGGACGTATCGCCGCCTACGCGCTCGGACCCGATTACCACGACGTGCTGTTGAAGAAGGTCAGGCTGGTCGCTGATACGCTGGCGGCCGAGGTTCCCGAAGCTATTACCCGGGTGTATGTGGATACCGGTCCGGTATTGGAACGCGAATGGGCCGTCGAGGCGAGGCTCGGATGGTTCGGAAGAAATACCAATATCATCAACAAGTATCAGGGGTCATATTTTTTTCTGGCTGAGATCTTTACCAATATCGAATTTGACGGCGCCGCCGAACCTTATCGCGACCATTGCGGCACTTGCCGCCAGTGCCTGGAGCGGTGTCCCACGACCGCGCTCGCCGACGGCTATAAGCTAGAGCCGCGCCTGTGCATCTCTTACCTGACCATCGAGCATCGCGGCGCTATACCAGGACCGCTGCGTGCACGGATCGGTAATTGGATTTTCGGTTGTGATATTTGCCAGGAGGTTTGCCCCTGGAATGGCGATGCGACCCGCACTACTCAAATAAATAGCGACCTGGCGCCACTGCTTTCCGAGCTGATGGAACTCGATGATGAGCGCTTCCGGCGGCGCTTCGGCAAGACCGCCATCAGACGGACCAAGCGGCGGGGCTTGCTTCGCAACGCAGCCATCGCGCTTGGGAATAGCGGCAATCCAGCTGCGGTGCCGATACTCGGTCATACGCTCGAAAATGAAGCCGAAGCTCTGGTACGGGCGCATGCCGCCTGGGCACTTGGCCGTTTTGATGACCCCGGGGCGCGGCGTGCCTTGGACGCGGCACGAATCAGAGAGCCTGACCCCCTGGTTCGAGTGGAGATTCACGACGCACTCTCTGGGGGATGCTGGTGAACCGCTCGCGGGGAGCAGTTCTGTCGTACATTATTCCGCCTTTGAGACCGTGGGTTCGATAGATTGCCACAATCCGGAAGACCGTCGAATTTCGAGTGCGCTCGATGAAGCGCAGCTATGCGCGTCTATGTGAATCTATCTGTGGTTTGGTAGCAGCAAATGTTCGATTTTACTCGCCGGCCTTCCGGCGCCCTTGGTGCTTAAGCTCGGCCTGACAGGTTTGTCACCACGTTTTTGATTGGGGTCGATTCCGCCGAAGAGACCGCAGGCCCGCCCGCTTCAGTCTTTGTCATCTCAGGATCCGTCCGATTCAACAGATGTTCCCTTGGGAAGGGTCGCTATTTAGTTGACCGAGAGGGCAAGCGCGTGGCTTGGGGCTTTTTCTACCCTGCACCGAAAGGCTATGACCACC
>JAMXLL010000094.1 GCA_024281015.1 Candidatus Binataceae bacterium | reverse complement strand
CGAGAGAGCTGTCAGATGTCATTGAGCAGTAACTGGCCGGCTTGCCCCCGGTCGACCCACGCACTGCAGTGGCGTGATGAAAGTGATACTTAAACACGACGGACCCTGTCCGTCTGGCGGCATAGATGACGCTCATCATTGCGGTCTCGTCGTCGCCGAGGATGACGAAGAGCAAATCAGGTCCGCCATCGCCGACGATGGCGGACCAGGGGAATCATACATGCGCTGCGACCGTTGCAAAGTCAGCAGGCTGGTTGACTGCTTATTACCGGACTGACGACGAGACCGAATCCTAATATCCAATCAATCGGCTTTCCCCTGGATGGGTACGCCACGACATCGCGCACCGAAAGGCTGCGCGATTTTTTATCGGCTGGTTTTGACCCGTTCCCCGTTTTTAATCCTGCACACGATTGCAACCCCGGCTAGCGAAAGTGCACAGTGCCGCCAATATGTTCCCGTAATCCGTGCTCCGGATGACGGAGTTCTTTCGAACACCATGCGCCAGACGCGCAATGGCCGTGCGATATTCTTGACTATCTGTTCGCCGCGATCTTCATAGCCAACGGCCAGCCGATGCGGACCGAGGGAGCGCTTCATTGATACTTGCACGTGAAATCAAGAATGGAGTGTCCACAGTCTGCCAGCTTCGAAGCGGAAGAAGAGCCTGCTGGCGCCGATGATGGGGCTGCGCCACAATGAGGGCGTCAGACCCGGACAGGATCTTTCTACCGTAAGATGGGCCGATCTCTCTCGCAATAATTGGTTCCATTTCAGGTAAAATGCGAGGCTCGGTTAGTGTCGAAAATGGAAATTCCGGTTCACTGCAATCAACCTGAGGCATGCGATGGCTTATGAGACTCTGGAAATACGGCAGGATGGAGCGGTCGCCTGGTTAATACTCAACCGGCCGCACGTCTTGAATGCGCTGAGCTACCAACTCGTTGAAGACTTGCATCATTATTTCGACAGCCTGCGTGCGGATAAGCAGACACGGGTAGTGATTATAAAGGGTGCCGGCCGGGCATTCTGCGCGGGACTCGACCTGAAGGAAAATCGGCCACGCGAAGCGAGCGGAGATGAGCGGGGCAACGGCGCCCGGGGTTCGGCGACCGCCACGCTCGGCTTTCAGCGGCGCATCAGCGATCTGGTCATAAAGATGCACCGGTTGCCGCAGCCATTCATCGCGGCGGTCCACGGTCCAGCCTCGGGCGGAGGATTCTCGCTGGCTCTGGCGTGCGAAGTGCGAATCGCGGGCGAATCGGCAAGGTTCAATGCTGCCTTCGTGCGAGTGGGATTAAGCGGTTGCGACATGGGCGCCAGCTATTTTCTCCCGCGCGCTGTGGGAACCTCGGTCGCCTTCGAGTTGCTGACGACGGGCCGGTTCGTAGACTCCAGGCGAGCGCTGGCGGTGGGTCTGGTCTCCGAAGTAGTGCCAGACGCGGACCTCGACAACACGGCCGGGAGACTCGCGCGAGAAATGGCCGAGCTGTCGCCGCTCGGCCTCACGATGACGAAGGAGGGCGTGTGGGCGAACCTCCACGCAGGAAGCCTCGAAGCGGCAATTCAGCTCGAGGACAGGACGCAGACGTTGTGCGTTGAAGCCGGGTACCTGGCGGAGGGCGCGCGCGCCTTTAACGAAAAGCGCAAGCCGCGCTTCGACTCGGGAACGTGACGGGGCGCCAAACCGATTGATCAGCGCGCAGCCGCATCCGTGCACTCGTCAAAGAACCTGACCATGTCGAGGTTTGCTTCGCGCGCCTCGGGGAGCTGAGCCCTGATGTTGAGGGCGTGAGACATTGCGCTCAAATACATGCAGCGCCGTCTTGACCCCCAGCGTGATGGAGCAGGACAGTGGAAGAAAGCAAGAGCTCCCGGTATCGCTGAGAAAGTAAGATGGCAAAATCCGTTGAAACCCGCATAAGGTTGCGAAATAAGCGGGTCGTGCGGATCATGATTGCCGAAATACAGCATCAGCGGTCCGCCTCCATCGCGCGGAGCGCCGGGTAGCACGCTATCAATGCCCTCATTGGTGAATATGGTATGACCCATGTTTCACTCAGATCGCAACCGGACCTGCCGCTGCTGGTAACGGGAGCCAGAGCTCGCGCATCTTGAGCATGGTCGTTGTCGCATACGTGCCCTCTGGCGAAGTGCCGAACATCGCGACGTTCCGCGGAAGGTAGCGTTCAAGCAACGCACGGTAAGCCGCTGCCGTGTCTTCCAGATTGGCTGGAAAGCAATGGTCAGGGGGAACGCGGTAATCACTGCGACCATTTTGATCTGGCCGGAATGGGCCGCCGCCACGGCGGCTTCGAGCACCATACCCTCACCACAGACAAAGGCCCCGCCATGGAGATCTATCAGCACGCGCTGGTGGTGCCGAGCTGTAATGGTTGAGGCAGTGACCTCGATCGTCCGCGCCCCGTTTATTACGGTGCGGTTAACTGTGACCGGACACAACGGGAGGATGAGGTCCTCCATACTCTTCATGGCAGCCTTAACTTCCGCGATATTTTTCCGCCATGCTGCTTTGTCATGAGGTGGCGGGTAGCTCGCCGGCAACAGATTCAGACGGGGGTCGCGATGAGTTGCTGCGCCTGCGAGCTCACATGTTCTGGCATAGGGACGGCGCGCGGTCCCAATTGGAACGCAGCTTGGTGTCACGCAGATTACATACCAGGCGAATATCCCAATTGCGGGCGGCGTTTGTCGCATTTCATACAGGCATTTACCGGCGGCAAAACGGTGCGACCTTATCTTTATGGTGAAATTTACATGGCTGCAAATCGGTTTTAGACATATCACTTAGAGAAAACGGTCCGCGACGTGGTATGCACATTGCGGACTGATCCCTCCAACAATTAGTCCACCAGAATCCTTCTTCGCGAGCTTTTGCGGCGTTACAGCCGCCACACCTACTATGCCACGTACGATTACTATAGGGCTTTCCCCGGATGGGCAGACTATGTATTCAGAGCTTCAGCTTGCCTTGAAGCTCCTTAATACTGCCGGTATCAAAGTCGTGGCCGCAGCGCAGAATCTTCACGCGGATTTACCTGCGAACGCGACAATTTTGCTCGGTAACATAGATGATAAACATAGAGCCATCGGAGTACTTGAAAAGGCGGGAATGCTTGTTCTGAAATGATCGTCCTTTTCCTTTGAAGCCGTGCTGTCAGCTCATGAACTCCTGGCGCTTGTTGTCAGGTTGGCTTGTCTCCGAGTGGTGCAGGAGAATGAGAATAGTGGCCCCCTGACCACCGGACGCGATCAATGGGTCTTAATTTGAGACTTTATTCCCAGCGCGGCGTAACGTCCGGCGGAAGACCGAACGCAAGCTTACCGAGCCATCCGCGACCGTCAGAGCCGGCAAAGGGCTGATGAAGGATACCGGCGCGAGCGTCACGATATAGTTGTTCCAGTGGGCTTGAGCGGAACAGCCCGGCACCGCCGACCAATCGCATAGCCTTGTCGACCACGGTCCATGCCGTCTCCATGACGAACTGATGGCAGGCGATCAGATCCATTAGCGGCGGGTTAGCGCGAGTCTGCAGATCGCTGAGCATCTGACAGGTTTGGCTAATCATCGCACGGGAGGCGCGCAACCCGATCTCCATCTCAGCCGCAAGAAACTGATTCTGCGGGTAATAACTCATTGGACGAGTGAACGGAACCTGGGTGCGAACGCTCGCCCAGTCGATCGCATAGTCGCGCGCTGCCTGTGCAATTCCCAAATAGCATGCATCGAGCGGCGGCAGACCCCACGAACACAACAAACTGACGAAGGTATCAACAGCCCTCGCGGGACGATCCATGACGACCTCGTTCGGAACGAAGACATTTTCCCAGACGATGTCGTTACTGGCGGAACATCTGATACTCATTGTGTCCCAGTTGTTTTGGATGGATACTCCAGGCGTTTTAGCGGGAATCGTAAACGCGAGGCATCGCGGACCCTTGTTCGGGTCGTCGAAATGGGCCGTCTCGTTCAGGAAGTCCGCGCACGCGCTCATGGTTCCAAAACCTGAACGGCCGTTGACCAAAAACCCACCCGCGACCCGCTCGGCGCGCCGTGTTGTGTCGGCCAGCCCGGCCAATCCGATTGAGCTGCTCATTCGTGGATCATTTGTTCCGGAGGCCATTATCAGATGGTCCCGAGCGATCGACTCCAGAAATGGCCTCGCCGTCTTTTCACCGAGGCGCCAAAGATCGGCATAGAGTCCAACGCTGAGCAGGTGCATATTCACGGCCACTGCAGTCGGCCCATCGCCTTGCGCTAATCTCTCCTGCGCCAGTGCAAAATCAAGTACCGAGACACCGCCGCCCCCCAACTCCGACGGCACTGTCATGTTCGTATACCCGGAGGCTTTCATCGCGTCGACATTTTCAAACGGAAAGCTGTTTTCTCGATCATGCTGCATGACGCGGCTTTTGAAGTCGTCTGCATGGACCGCGGCCAGGTCCAGGAAGTG
Source organism: Candidatus Binataceae bacterium (assembly GCA_024281015.1). Lineage (GTDB taxonomy): Bacteria > Desulfobacterota > Binatia > Binatales > Binataceae > JAMXLL01. The sequence continues at coordinate 3,788 of JAMXLL010000094.1, read as the reverse complement.
GCGTTGGCGCTCGATAGCATCGTGTTCCATAAACCAAGTCTCCTTAAGTAAATTTCGCTTATCTCAGATGACAAGGAATAATGCAATCACGTGCCGTTCTTTGATGATATTGCGTGTGTAATCGACGCCCTGCCTCGCTGACATTACGACCTTTGAATGTCGGCCAGTGGGTTTAACCCGCGTTCGTGCCAGCTTCGTAAAAGCGAGCTCATCAGGATGGGCGGCCGGCTATAACTAGTTAAGGAATCAGGTGCCTCGTCTCACAGTTTGGATTGCCGTGTGCTCCATGACGGACGTTCCTCTTGTTAGCACTGTGTCAAAACTTTATGCATACGAAGACCTTCGCTCCGAAAATGATTTGCTTTTAAGAAAGTGTGTACAGCTGGTTGAATATCTGCACAAGCTGGGTTCGCAGCCGCAAATTTCCGAGCGGCGCGAGGACGGAGAACTGCGCGTCGCTGCAGCGCAGAGTTTGCGTGAGTAACGCCATTTAGCATCCACCTGCAAAGAACGTTTAGCCGCAGGCCGAGTACTCGTCGATAGACAGTACTATGTAGCCGGCCCCGAACATGCTTATTGGCTGACTAGCTGTCATAGTCACTCGTGTTTCACAATGAATGAGACCGCAAAAAAAACTTGCGCGGCCCCAAGACCGATACTTCTTAACTTACGCTTGGTCGTCGATCTTCGGCATGCAGATCGCCTCTTGGCTGCTTCTCGGCCAAGGGCTCGCCGAAGGCCCACGGAATGCATTAAAGGAGAAAAGAATTTGTATTGGGAGCGGCAACGGTTAGTCCGGTCAGAGGTGGTGGAATGGCGGCTACATCTTTGATTACAGCAGCCCCTATGGCATAGGTCGAATGGAAGATTAAAGTTCTATGCCCCTGAAGACTCTAAAATTAATGCTTGTTATCGGAGCGGTATGTCTGCCGACGGTGGCAGCGGCGCAAATGCCGATACCAGATGACACGGTAATTTTCCTTCAGCGAGGCAATTGCGAGATGGGCTGTCCGATTTATCGAGTCTTCATCTTCGCGAACGGCGATGTGATTTGGCAAGGCCGCGGAGCGGTAGCGCGGCGCGGGCTGGTTCTGACTCGGATAGAAGGTTCTCAAATCCGGGCTCTAATCCAGGAATTTGAGTCGGTCGATTATTTCCAGTTGCAGAATATCTACGGCTTTCATGGCAGTGGTTGCCAATCATCAATGCCTGACAGGCCAATGGTGATTACGACGCTCTCCAAGGGAGGAATTTGCAAGACAATTTCTCACCACGATGGGTGCGTGGGTGAGGTTTCGGAGAAACTCACGGCGCTCGAAAACAGCATAGACAAAGCCGCAGGCACAGCTCGTTGGATAACTGGCAAGCCGTCGTCGAGAAAACATTAGGAGGGGATTAGAAATGCCTATCGATCGGAACGCCGCGGTGAATTACGCCAGGACTTTTTGGAACCGGGTTGCGGACGACGACAAGTTCTGGACCTCGAATGCAGAAGTCTCGTTGCCTTTAAAAAGAAAATTGATGGATGCGCCGGTGTCTGAGGGCTGGATAGCATTTTTCGTTGCAAACGACACTGGCGGCGAGGATGCCGTTTTCAGACGCACTATAAACGGACGCGTCGAACAAAAGCCGGACCCTATAGCCAGGTTTGATGATTTGGACGACTGCACTCATTATGTTTCCCGCTGCTTGCACAAAGAGGGGATCGTTTTTAAGCAAACTCCGCGGGCAAATGAACTGGCGCTAGCCATGCTCAGCAGCGCCAGCACAAAAACCTTGGCTCTGAAGGCTAAGCAAGACCAGGGACAAAAGGTAATAGATAGTGGGATTTTGAAACCTGGCGATCTCATCGCGTACTATACAAAAGCAAGAAAACGCTATACGCACACAGCAATGTTCGTCGGAAGGCAAGCCGGCGGCGCACAGGATCCCGGAGGAATTACCTGCCATACGGTTTGTCGGTTCGAAGGATTGACCGAGGCCTGGAATGGTTTTAGCGACGACTCCTGGTTTTTAGATCAAGAGAAGGGTCTCTTATACACCCTCATTCACTTTTCGGAAGACGATTCCGAGATCTCTGCTGCCACGCTGAAATGGCTGCCTGGCTGGTGGCAGGCTGGGACGAACTTTTATTGTGTTTTAGAAAATGGTCGTGCTTATTCGACTTACTTCAAGCCGGAGGATACAAACCAAAAGCTGATGGCAAGCCCTTCAAGCGGCCATTACTTTGAGGTGGACGAAGAAGTTGTGTTCATATGGCCCAAACCAGCCGGCGCAGTGCAGGTTGAACGGTGGACCGCTCCGACCCAGACTAAAGGTGCCACGCTGAAGATCGACGGCACTGACTCCAGCCTGACGCGGATCTCGTAACAAGCAAAGCTACTAGAAACAGGATCTTGCGCATAATGTCAGCCAATGTAGCTGAGTCTGCCCCGAATTCGTGGACACTCGGGTTAGATAGATCTTAGATGTTGGGATTTTGTGAAATCTACTCCGGCACGCGCGTGTGCGAAGCGCAGTCCCGCAATACCGCCTGGATCAGGCCGGCGGGTCGCGGGCAAGCGGAGCACTGGCTGCAGCACGTGCCTGTTAGCCAAGTGCTCGAATTCATCGGGAGACAAGTAGCCGAGGGCTGAATGTCGCCGCCGCCGGTTGTAGAACACTTCGATATATTCGAAGACCTCGTTGCGGGCGTGAGTTCGAGTCCTCCAGCGGCTCCGATAAACCAGTTCGACTTTGAGCATGGCGAAAAAACTTTCCGCCACCGCGTTGTCCCAGCAATTGCCTTTACGGCTCATGCTGCTTTGGATGCCGTGTACCGCCAGCAGTTCCTGATACTCATGACTGGCGTACTGACTGCCGCGATCCGAGTGATGCAACGGACCCTGCGACGGGTGGCGGTCTTGCAGTGCCATCTTGAGGGCGTCCAGCACGATACCACGTTCGAGCCGTTCGCTGAGCGACCAACCGACCACGCGCCGCGAGAACAGATCGATGATTACCGCCAGGTACAACCAACCCTCCAGGGTCCACAGATAGGTAATATCTGTGACCCAGCCGCAGTTGGCGGTGGGCATGGTAAACTGCCGGTCCAGCAAATTTTGCTTAATCGCCAAGCCGTGCCTGGAATCAGTGGTGCAGCGGAAGCGACGGGGTTCGCGGGCACGCAGTCCTGCAGTTCGCATCAGCCGCGCCACTCGCTTACGCCCGGTGCGTTGGCCGCGCTCGCACAACTCGGAGTGAACCCGCGGGCTGCCGTAGCGGCCGCGATTCTCGCGATAAATCGCCGCGATTTCGAGCCCCAACCTCTGATCTTCCCGGGCATGACGCACGGTCGGCCGTTTATCCCAAGCGTAATATCCCGCACGCGAGACTCTGAGTACCCGGCACATCAGTGCTACCGGATAATAGGCCTTCTCCCTTGCGATAAAAGCGAATCTCACTCGCTCTCCTTGGCGAAGAAGGCCGTTGCTTTCCTAAGAAACTGCGTCGGCGGTTACGCTCTTTGCGACCAGCTTGAGACCTAAACTGTGGGCGCGGCGCTCCAGGTTGTGAATGACCCGCAGCCGGTAACGCTCCTCGTAGTAGGAGATACCGGGATCGACGTAGGTCATACCGAATCGCAATGCTTTGTAAAACAAAACTGCCAGCTTTCGGGCGGTGGCAGTGACCGCCTTGGCCTTGCCGGTTCGGGCGGCAAGCCGCCGATAGAAGGCACCCAGCGCGGTCTGAGTCCGCCCGACGTTGACCGCGGCAATGCGCAGCAGCGCCGCCACCCGGCTGGAGGA
>JAMXLL010000093.1 GCA_024281015.1 Candidatus Binataceae bacterium | reverse complement strand
GCAGTCACGCGCAATTGGAGAGCCTAATCGCCCAGGCGCGCGAGTCTGATGCCGAAGCGCAACGCGAGCGGCGGCGCCTCCACGAAGTATTCGACGCCTCCCCTTATCTGGTGCTGGTCACTGAGGGCGCCAGTCATCTTATCCGTTTCGCTACGCCCGCGGCCTACAATGTTTTTCGCTCTTCGCCGGCGTTGATCGGCCAACCGCTGGCGAAGGCCTATCCGGAATTCGCCGAGTCTGGTTATGTGCAGCTCTTCTCTCGCGTTTATGAGACCGGCGAACCTTTAACTGGCCGCGAGATTGCCCTTACTAACCGGCGGTGGGGCGATGCCGTGAGGTACTTCGATTATACCTTCCAGCCTATGCGGTGCGAGCAGGGGCAGATCACTGGAGTAATAGCACACGGTATTGAGGTGACCGACAAGGTCATGGCACGCCGGCGCCTGGAACAAGCTCTACGCGCGCGCGACGACTTCGTCTCCCTGGTTGCCCATGAGTTGCGGAATCCACTCAATGTGCTTCAGCTCCAAATTGCGAGCACTACGGCCCGCCTTAATTCGCCCATCGAACCATTTAGCACGAGCACAATGCGCCAACGCCTGGCCGCGATGGACAAGACGATGACACTTCTGTCGCGAGAGCTTGACCGGCTGCTTGATGTCTCGCGGATGGTGAACAAGCCGATCAAACTCGACCTGCAACCATTCGACCTCAGCTCGCTGGCGGAAGAGGTGATCGACGGGATGGCGGCTGAGACGCGGGGCTGCGAGACAATCTTGGAACGGGAAGGGAGCGAATTTCTGGTGACCTGGGACCGCCAACGAATTGCTGAACTGATAAGCAATCTGCTGTCCAACGCCTATAAATATGGTGCGGGCAAACCGGTCTTGCTGCGACTGGAAGGTTCAACTGAATCGATTCGCCTGGAGGTGCGAGATGGCGGGGCGGGGATTCCAGCCGCCGACCTGCAACGCATTTTCGAACGTTTTGAACAGGCACAGGACCGGCCGCGCGATAGCTTCGGCGGGCTCGGTATTGGTTTGTGGATGTGCCGCCAAATCGCGGCAGCGCACGGCGGCCGGATTCGGGTTGAGAGTGCGCTGGCTAGTGGTTCGCGGTTCATTGCGGAACTGCCGCGGGATGTCAAAAAATAACTGGGACTCACGAGGCGCGGAATTGCCCGCGACTATTTGCCGATTCAAGCAACGTCGCCCCAGCCACTTTGCGCAGCCGACTACCGAAACGGGCAGCCCGCTCCTTTTTGCGGCTTTTACTTTGGCTCGTGAATGACGGATAAGATTGTCTGAAGGGTAGCTGTACCGCGGGAAGGCGTCACTGCCTCCCGACTCAGGAGGAACGCATGCAATACGATATTCTTATTCGCGGCGGCACGGTGGTCGATGGATCCGGGCTTCCGCGCTATCAGGCTGACGTCGGTATCAGCGACGGGCGCATCGCCACCATCGGCAAGGTCGAGGGCGGTGCGCATGAAGTCATCGATGCCGAAGGGCAGATAGTGGCTCCCGGTTTCATCGATGGCCATACCCACATGGACGCCCAGGTCTTTTGGGACCCCCTTGGGACATGCTCATGCTGGCATGGCGTGACTTCGGTCGTGATGGGGAATTGTGGGTTTTCTTTGGCGCCATGCGCGGAAAAAGACAAGCTGCTGGTAATGCGCAACCTCGAACGCGCGGAGGATATTTCTCCTAAGGCGATGGAGGCTGGGATCAAATGGTCGTGGTCGAATTTCGCTCAGTACCTCGACGCCGTTGAGCGCCTGCCTAAAGGCATCAATTATAGTGCATACGTTGGGCATTCCGCGCTGCGCACCTATGTGATGGGCGAGCGGGCTTTCGAAGACCAGGCGACGTCGGACGACCTTGCAGCGATGAAGCGTGAACTGCGCGAGGCAATGAGGGCTGGGGCGGCCGGCTTCAGTACGTCGCGGGCCAGTGCTCATCAGACCCCGGACGATCGGCCAGTAGCGAGCAGGCTGGCCAACTGGCAGGAGGTCAGGGAGTTGGTCGGCGTGATGGGCGAATTAGGCGCCGGCGTGTTCGAGATTGCCCAGGAGGACGTACCCACGCCCGACCGCTTGCATGACTTTCTCGGCCGGATGAAAGCGCTGGCACTGGAGACCCGTGTCCCTACCACGTTTGGCGTGGTGTACTTTCGGAAGATGCCCCACATTTGGCGAGCATTTTACGAGCTGGTCGACGATACCGTCGCGGCCGGCGGCAAAATGTTGGTGCAGGGAACCAGCCGCTGGATTAGCACTCTCTTGTCGTTCGAGAGCACACTGCCCTTCGATAAGGCCCCGCTATGGAGCGAGATGCGCAAGCTGCCGCTGGCCGAACAGGAGGCCACGCTCAGAAACCCTGCGGCCCGCGCCCAACTCATCCAGGCCGCTCGAGAGTTCATGACCAAGCGTCACAACGTCGTCGGCGCGGAGGCCCGCCCGCCGGACTTCGATTACCTGTTCGTGCTCGACCAGCCTTTGCCGCCGTACCGCTCGGTTGCGCAAATCGCACGGGAACGACAGCAGGATGCGCTCGAGGTAATGCTGGACCTCGCGCTCGAAAAACACCTCAGGCAGTTCTTTATACAACCGATCGTAAACGAGGATCAGGATGTCGTGCTGGCGATGATGCGTCATCCGCGGTCGGTGGTGACGTTCTCTGACTCGGGGGCGCACGTTTCGCAGATCATGGACTCGTCGATCCAGACCCATTTGCTGGGCCACTGGGTGCGCGATCGCCAGGCGCTAACTCTGGAACAGGCAGTGCGGAAGCTTACCTTTGAGCTCGCGTCGTTCTGGGGCTTGAAAGGACGCGGACTGTTGCGCGAGCGAAATTATGCCGACGTCGTGGTGTTCGATCCGGCTACAATCGCGCCACAGATGCCTACGCTGGAGTACGATCTGCCGGCCGGTGCCCGCCGCCTCAAACAGAAGGCGCTAGGCATCAAAGCTACTATCGTCAACGGCGAAGTCCTTTTACGCGACAACGAACATACAGGGGCGCTGCCGGGCAAGCTCCTGCGAGGTCCATTGGCGGCCTAGCGGAACACTCTGATCTTCGGACATTTCCCGATGCTCCATCGTCAAGTTCAGGAGCTGCGGTGAAAACGCTGCGGCTCCGAACCGCACCTGCGAACGCGACAGCGCTGTGCTGGTGAGATGGTTGCAACTCCGCTTGAGCTTTTAGGTCCATTTCGCGACCAGTACTAGCGCGTCGCGACGGATGGAGATGCCTTCGAACGATTCCTGGCAGGAGCGTCAGCTATGGAAGAAGAAGTAGTTCGGCTCAAAGTCCAACCGCTTACCCCTGAAGCCTTTCGCCCCTACGGTCAGATGCTGGAGAACAAGCAGCCGCTATTCCCGGAGGTCGAACCCGGCGAAGGACGGGTCGCAGTGGAACTGCTGAAATTCAAGCGGCCGGTTAACCCGCGCCGGATCAGCATGATGGCGACCCATTTCTCCTACAATCAAACTTTCATTCCGGTGCGCGGTACCATGGCCTTGATTGTCGCGCCGGCGCCGCTGAACCGTGCTGCGGGCCATGATAAGTACGAGATCGAGTACAACCGGCTGGCGGCGTTTTTTGTGGAACCTGGACAGGCCGCATTTATCGAAAAGGGCGTCTGGCACTATGCCGTCGCGCTTGGCCACGAGTGCGAATTCATTAACATAACCCGCAAGAACCCGGGCGAAGGCACCAGCCGGCTTGATGACGAGATGCGCATGGACAAGATCCCGTCTATGCGCCCGTACGTTGAGGTGCTGGACTTTCGTCAACGCGACCGTCGCGTGATCGAACTGGAGGTTTGACCTGATCGGACCCTACTCGTTCGTCACAAAATGGCGGGCGACCAAATAGCCTCGCAGCCGGGTTCCACTTGCATGAGAATCAAACCGATGCCGCAGGGGCCGCAGCATACGCCCCAGCGTAATCAGGGCGGCAAGCACCAGGAGTACAGCGATGAGTAGCGAGTGATGCCACGAGCGCTTGGGCGAACGCCTGCGGTGCAATGTCGAAAGGTTTGCCGAAGCTCCCCCGCGTTTCCGGCTACGCCTGGCTGACATGAAGCAGCTCGACTCTGCGCTCCTAAACCGAGCCGTGCAGCATCATCCTTAGCGCCGCCCGTGCGATTGACAACTCGTCGATACCCCGCGCGCCATTATACCAATCTACGCTCACTCGCTGTAACTTGCGGCTAAGTCCGGCCAGCCGAAAGTAAAAACGATGATGGGTACCGTAGAAGCAACGTGCGGCAAACGCGAGGCGGCGGAGCTTGCGCCCGATCATCCCGCGATGAAGTTCATTCCCGTACTTTTCCAGAGCTGAACGGTCGCCGTTCAGGTAACGCACGAGAGCGGCTGCCGCCAGCTTGCCATGCTCGAAGGCACATGAAATGCCTTCACCCATCAGGGGGTCAACACCGGCCGCGTCACCGGCGAGGATAGTGCCTCCGCGAACGTACCTGTCGTTCGGCTCGTACCAGCGAATCGGGAATGTTTTGACTGCGGACTCTCCGTCGCCGGGCCACCTCGAGGCAATTTCGGGAAAGGCCGAGAGTAGCTGCCCAAGCAAGTCGCGCCTGGAGCCCAAAGGATTATGCGGATGCTGATCGTATATCCCAACGTTAAGATGCGGCTCGCCCTCGATCAGGCAAGGGAAAGACCAGCAATACCCACATATACCGGCCGAGACACAATTAAAATTGAAACGATAGCAGCGTTGGATAAACTCCTCAGCGCGTTCCCCGTGGACTGGCATGTCGGCCATCAGGGCCCGGCCGATATTGTGCTTGGTTTGGCCGAAAACTGAGGTGCGGACCCGGCTTCCGCTGCCATCGGCGCCAACCAGTGCGCGCCCCTCAAAGAGCCCATGATCGGTCGCCACTGTCACGCAGTCGTGATGCTGTTCGACCCCGAGCACGCGGGTCTGGTCAATAATCTCCAACCCCGCAGCACGCGCATGGCGCGCGAGCATCGCATCGAACTGGTCGCGCCTGATGATCGTGCAAAGAGGTTCATGCGATGGTGCCAAATCAATCGTGCCCGCCGGTGTGCGAGCGAGGCCGCCAAAAACCTCAACTGCGGGGACCTGTAAAGGGATTCGGAGCTCCTTCAAGGCCGTAATGGTGCGCGGGATCAGGCCGCCGGCGCAGACCTTCGGACGCGGATGGCGCGCTCGCTCCAGCGTGGCGATACGGCCTGCGAGCGCCGGTTGCATCTGCAGCAAATAAAGGGCAGTCGCCAATCCAGCCGGTCCGCTACCAACAACCAACACTTCGTAATTTTTCATCGATAGACGTAACGCATTATCGCTTGCTCGCAGTGTCGCACATGCAGATCGCCGCAGGAACCGCGGGCCAGGACGAACGCCAGCGGCGTTCAAAAGAAAGCGGACAGAGGCCATTGACCTCTGTCCGCTACAGGCGGCCCCGGACCAACCGGCCGCCAATCTGTTGTGCGTTATTAACCGGTCGGATTAATCACCGTGTACAAGGTGGCGTTACCGCGTTGGACCAGCAGCAGGGCCTGCGACTTGTTCTTCTGCGCCTGGCGCGCGATGCTTGCGAATTCGTCCGCGCTGCCGATTTTCTTATGATTGATCTCGAGAATCTGGTCGCCTTGTTGCAGGTTGGCTTCTGCGGCCGGCGAATCCTGCTTGACACCGGTGACCACGACCCCCCCGTTTTTGTGCAGGCCGAGTTGCTGCGCTAGCTCCGGAGTCAGATCGCGTACCTGCAACCCCCAGCTTGCACCGGCTTCACTGGGATTTTCGGCACTGGCAACCTGTTGCTCCTTCAACTGGGCGATCGTCGCGTTGAGGCTCACATGTTTGCCGTTGCGTATCACCTCGATCGGCACCTGCCTGCCAATCGGCGTCGCAGCGACCATTTCGGGCAGTTCATGTTCATCGTGAACGGTTTCGCCGTTGAACTTCGTTATTATATCGCCGCGTTGAATGCCAGCTTTGGCAGCTGGGCCATCACTCTCGACGCCCGCTACCAGGGCGCCGCTCGGTACAGACAACCCGAAGGATTTCGCGAGGTCGGGGGTGACCTCCTGGATTTCAACGCCAAGCCATCCGCGCACGACTTTGCCGTGCGTCTTTAATTGTTCCATGACCGACTTGGCCAGATTGATGGGAATGGCGAAGCCAATACCGTTGTTCGCTCCGGTACTGCTGTAAATCGCGGTATTGACCGCAATTACCTGGCCGCTGGTATTGAACAGCGGACCACCTGAATTGCCCGGGTTTATTGATGCGTCGGTCTGGATGAAGTCATCGTAGTTGCCGCCGAGTGCCCGCCCCTTTGCGCTGATGATGCCCGATGTCACCGACAGATTGAAGCCAAACGGGCTGCCGATTGCCATTACCGGGTCGCCGACTTCGGCTTTGGTCGAATCACCAAGCGCGGCGTACGGCAACTGCTGATTGGTATCGATTTTTATCAATGCCAGGTCAGTTTTCTGATCCTTACCTACTACCTTGGCAGTGAATTCTCGTTTATCGAGCAGAGTTACGTGGATTTCATCCGCGTGTCCGACCACGTGGTCGTTAGTAAGGATGTACCCGTCGGGTGAAATGATAACTCCTGAGCCGAGTCCATGCTCCTTATAGTTACGAGGCATCTGACCGAAGAAATGGCGAAATTGCTCGAATGGATCGCCACCGAACGGGTTCCCTGGACCGAACGGGTTACCTCCGGGTCCCTGTGGCCCCATGCCTGGGCCCTGACCTTGGCCTTGGCCCTCATCATCGCCATTGCCATTATCCCCGTTGCCATTATCCCCGGAAAATGGAAATCCCGATGACTTTACCTGTTGCACGACTGCGACATTTACTACCGTTGGCATCACTCGTTTGACCAGCGGCGCCCACGAGGGCAGCGCAACTGCAGGTTCATTCGGTTCAGGAGCGTTAGGTGGCGCAGGTTGGTGGCTCGCCACCGCGGGGTTGTGGTGAGTTTCACTTTGAGCTGATGCCTGGGGCTTGGAAGCATTATCACCCGAGCCCCATGGGAATTGAAAAGCAGCAGCGTTGGCAAAAGCTATCGCTAATCCCAACAACACGCCGCCCGAAACGGCGGCGATCGTCTTGCCCATGAATTCCTCCTGGAGATTACCGGCAGATTAAGCCCAGCACGGGAATCCTTTTGTTTCTTTCAGACGACGCCACACGAATTGAAATTCACATTAGCGTCACGTCCGTGCCTGTCTCCGTTCAGCCGCACGAAAGACGGGACATATCGCCAATACGAGATTACAACAAAAGCAGGCTGCCATGAACACTGCTGTCGCTCTGTTAAACGGTGACCTTGCGTTCTGGCGGGTTTCCGGGAAACTGCCCGGCAGTGAGATAGAGCCTCCAGTTCGCGATGGGATAGAATGGCGGAATGGTCGAGGCCATCGCCATATTCGCCGCGGGCGTATTCGCCTGGACCTTTCTCGAGTACCTGATCCACGGATGGCTTGGCCATACGTTCCACAGTTTCGCGACCCGGCTCCATTGGGTTCATCATCGCGATCCCCACGCCGTCTTCACAGTCGGGGCCTGGCTGCCGATAGCGATACTCTGGACGACTCTTGCAGTAGTGTTCCGCTTCTCTTCCTGGATGATTCTACTGAGCGGCGCTGTCGCCGGGTTCGCGGCTTACGAACTACTGCATTACCGCATCCATTTCTGTAGGCCGGGCGGCCCTGTCGCAGATTACTTGCGCTCACGCCATCTGGCTCACCACGAATCCCACCCGGACAGATGCTTCGGCGTGACCTCCGCAATATGGGATCTGGCTTTCGGGACAGAACCGCTGGATGCTGATCTCACCGCATTGTATGAATCGATGCGGTCCAGAGCGCCTTTGACAGGGCCCACCAACCTCTACAAGCTCAAGCGCTACATGATGCCTTTTCCGCTGGCGTCTGGTTTGGCAAGACCTCGCGAACGCAGTAGGCTCGACGCCTGACAACAATCGGTCGGGAGGCCAGTATGGCGGAGAATACCTACCCAATTATCGAAGTCGTAGGAGTGTCGGACGACAGCATTCATCAAGCGGTGCGTAACGCCCTAACCAAGGCTTCGCAGACGATCCGCAATATCGATTGGTTCGAAGTCGGGCAGATTCGCGGCGCGGTAAGCCACGATGGCAAGCCGAGCTTCCAGGTCGCCGTCAAAATCGGTTTCCGCTACGAATAAACACCCCCTGCTAATGCTTAGCGGGGACGACGAGTGGATACAGCGGCGGCACCACCAGGTCGACCGGAGCAGAATGTAACGGGCCACGATGGTCAGACCGCGGTGCCGCTCTGCTCCGTGCCGACCGGTCTCTCCAGGCATTTCGGATGCCGTATTGGCAAGACTGCGACTCGATCATCAGTTGCGCCACCCATATCTCTCCCGACGTGGCGCGATATTGTGATAGAGACGCGTTATGAAATTCGGACTCCATTTCCAGTCGTTCTCCGGTTCGCAGTCAGCGGTACAGTGGTTTCGCGATACCCTGGAGGAGGCAGTTTATGCTGAGGCGCTGGGTTTCGAGTCGGTGTGGCCGGTCGAGCAGCACTTTATTTCTGATCTATCGATTCTATCCGCGCCGTTACTATTTTTGGCGGCAGTAGCCGAGCGGACCAGGACGCTCAGGCTTGGAATCGCTATCATATTATTGCCGCTGTCTCATCCAATCCGCATCGCGGAAGAAATTGCCACGCTTGACGTACTCAGCAATGGACGAGCGGAGTTTGGGATCGGCCGCGGCGCGATTCCCGCACATTTCAGCGGCTTCGGAGTTCCCCAAGCCGAAAGCCGGGATCGTTTCGTGGAGGGGCTGGAAATGGTGCTGGCCGCGTGGACCAACGAGCGGCTCTCTTACCATGGCCGCTTTTTCCAGGTTGACAACCTGATGGTAGTTCCCAAACCGGTCCAGCAGCCCCATCCGCCTTTGCGTGTCGCCTGCAACAGCGCCGACACATTCGAACTAACGGGGCGGCTCGGGTACAAGATCTTCGCCGCGTCGCAGGTTAATCCCTACTATCGTATCAAGGAATTTCTTTCGACCTACAATGAAGCTCGCGCAGCCGCCGGACATCCCAGCCGCACCGGAGATGATTTCACACTGCTGACGCCCCTATATATTGCTGATGACGAGGCACAAATTCGCCAGGATACAGAGCCCAGTGTCCGCCATCTGCTTCAAACGGCGAGTTCCCTACTTGAGTCGGCCGCGGTGCCTGAAAAAGTCGCGACGCATATTCGCGAGGTTGCAGAGCGGTCACGCCGCCTCACTTACGACAGGATGAGTCAAACGATGGCAATTTTTGACACACCCGAACGTTGTGTCGAACGTTTGTCGCGCCTGCACGAAGAATTCAAAATGGGCCGCACCATCTGCTGGTTCAATCCCGGCGGGCGAGTTCCGCATGTGCGGGTAATGCGCAGCATGGAATTGTTTGCCGCTAAAGTGATGCCGCATTTTGGCGAAGAATGAGCGCGGCTGACCATTTTGCACAGGCGGCTCAAGCTTCGAACAGAGACAGTAACATGCAGCGGCCACTCGATCCTGTGCTGGTTGAAGTCATCAAAAACGAGATTGCGGCGCTAACCGAAGAGATGAGACCTCACTTCTGCGATGTATACTTCGACAGGGTACATGGGCTCTCGCACACGCCGGTACTCAGACGCGGGGAGATTAGCGGATCACAAAGCGGGCCCATGATAATCGAAGAGCCGGATACAACCGGTTTACTGCTTCCAGGCTGGTCGGCTAGCCTCGTTAGAATGCGCTAACGCGGTGTTGACCTCGAATACCTAACAGTCCTTAGGAGACCTTCATATGAATTTACGACGAGCTGGTGAGCAGAACAGTCCGCAGCCTCCCGGCAATGAACGCGCCTTCCTTGAACAAATCTAAGCGATGACTCGCGAGCCGCGTTCCGGCGAGCTGAATCTGATATTCGATGCGGACGATACACTGTGGCATTCCAACATCCATTTTCTTGAGGCCGAAGCGACTTTTTTTGAAGTTCTGAGCATCCGCGGTTACAGTCCAATCGAAATTCGCGGCGCAATTCGTCGTCACGAACTCGACATCATTGGCGAACTCGGCTATGGGCGGCGCCCGTATGTAGTGGCGTTGCATCGCGCAGTGCGCGAACTGTTGCCTGTGAATGATCACGAAGCGCTCGCCGTCGAAGTCGAGCGCATTGGGGCAAAGCTGCTGAACCGCCACTGCGAGCTGCTGCCAGGCGTTGAAGCGACGCTGAGGCAGCTTGCCACCCGGCATCGCCTGTTGTTGTTCACCAAGGGCCAGCCGGAAGAACAAATGGCCAAGCTGGAGCGAACAGGTCTGCGTGGGTTGTTCAACCGGGTGGGCGTCCCGCTCGAAAAGAATGAAGCTGCTTACAGACTGCTCGTCGCGCAAGCAGATCTCGACCCTGCATGCACCTTCATGATCGGCAATAGTCCGCGCTCGGACATCAACCCCGCGCTGCGTGCCGGTTTGCGCGGTGCGGTTTTCATTCCATATCCGCACACCTGGGAACTGGAGGACGACGAGCTCGAGATAGCCGAAGCGCGACTAATAAGGATTGCCACCTTTTCTAACCTGCTCGACTTGTTCTAGAATTAAGTAGTCGATGGCAACTGCTGGTCTCAAGGTAGTAGAAGCTCCTCCCGAGCATCGCTCCCGCCGCAAGCGTCCGCGCCACAACCGCCCGCCGATCCCGCTCAGGCCCCTGCATCGGATATGGCGACGAACGATCGACGAGATCGATATGGTGCGGGTGGATTTGCCGGTGCGGCGTTTGCAGCCGCGACTTAGCGGAATCGTCGCGTGTCAGATTAGCGATTTTCATCTTGATCGTGACGAGGATGTGCTGCGCCTGGAACAGGCAGTCAGGTCAATCAACCGGCAACGGCCCGAGTTCGTGTTTTTGACCGGCGATTACTTTTCAGGGCCGGCGACGATGCGTTATTACCTGGATCCCTTTCGTCGCGCATTAGCGGAGCTGAATCCAGCGGTTGGCGTTTTCGCCATACCCGGCAATCATGATCATTGGTCATCTATCAGCTTAATCGCGGAGGCCCTGAGGGCGGCGGGTGCACGGATACTAGCCAACGAGCATCAAACGGTCCGGGTCCGCGGGGAAAGGCTGGCAATCGTCGGCATCGACGATCTGTGGTCGCGCCGAGCAGAGCCGGCGCGCGCATTTCACGGGCTCACGTCCGAAGACTGTACGATTGTGCTCGCGCACAACCCCGACACGGCCCTCTATACGCGTCATCTGGCGCCGGGAGTAATGCTATGCGGTCATACGCACGGCGGCGTCGTGCGGATACCCTTTTACGGCTCGGTGATCAATTCGATTCTGCGTATCGGCAAGCAGTATTACGCCGGATTAAACCGCTATGGCGAATTCTATATTTACACTAATCGCGGGCTGGGGACTTTCTGGCTGCGGATCAGGATCAATTGCCGTCCGGAAATTTCACGTTTCCGTCTGAACCCGCTCGCCGAAGATCAGCTTCCGCACGAGCCTCCGCCGCCCCGCGAATACCGTCGCCACCGCCGCCGGTCTCACATTCTGATGGAGAGAGTCTCCCGCAGAGGGCGAGCGTAAGTAGGCCGCTACGGGGCCATTCGTTTGCGAAGCTGACACGTTTTTGCGGGTATTATTATTGAGGGTCGCCCCAATAGCAGGGCATGTCTCGTCCGGCTAGGTCCGGCTAGGCTGATGACACCTGTTGAGGCCGTCCTCTGGCCAATAAAAAGAAGATCACACCAGCCACCCCGGAGACCGCCGCAACAACCGCAAAGGCCGCCCACCAAAGGCCCAACAGCACATGAAGGCCGATAACTGCCGCACCCACCGCGCAAACGGCGGCGCATACCAAAAGAACCAGGGCGATTGCAATCTTGACTGCGCGATCGATCTCCTGCTCCATCAGGCCCCTGAATCCGAGTGAAGCCAGGCGGATCTCGGCATGAACTATTCTCGAGAGATCGTTAACCGCGCGTGACACCAATTCTGGCCATTGTGGGTCAGCACTCCGGCTCTGATCCTCGCGGGCAATTTCATTCACTTGTTCCATTGCTGCCTGTGCCGGTGGCTCGATATGCAGCAGCTAATACCCCGCCCAATAACGCCCCCGTTGCCAACCATCGAAACAGCCGGGGGTGACCATCGCTGCCGGCGAAGAATCCGATTGCCGCCGCGGCAAGGGACAGCACGACGGGGTTCCTGCGTAAAATTGCTTCTGGCCGTAGGCGAGCTTCCACCTGTTCGACCTTGTGATTAACTTGCTCAAGCGTTTCACGCAGGTCTTCGCGTGCGCGTTCAAGTTCTTGATCAACCAGAGCCGTTTCGCTTAGCTGTTCCATGACTCGTAATCGCGCTTGTCAGGGCGCTAGTGGCCGCTCGTCTAAGCCAGATGCGGGCAACTAGCATTATCATCGCGGCGCCGCTGCGGGAAGACGTCCCACCGCCCAGGACGAAACCAGCGAGGCCGGCCAAGCCCAATGAGAGAAGCGGACGCTCCCTGATACGCTCTGTCATTGTGGGCGTGGCGGCGCCGGTTTCAGCGTCTCCAATTTCTTCGCGCGAGGCCGCGGCCGTTGCTTCGTTCATCTTGCAGCCCTTGTAGAATCTGATGCCCTTTGCAGAGGCGAAGCAGGTCGTTCCCCTAGGTGCCGAGGAGACAACCCGGCTGTCGAACAATCACTCAAGCTGGCGCTGGACTCTAAATCGACAGGCGACGCAGGAAGCGCGCCGCTACATAGCCGACCGCGAACGCCGCGGCAACCGCGATCCATGGCTCGTTGCGGACGAATTCCGTCAAGTTATCGCCGACCCGTCCTGCGACGTCCATCCCAACATTGGCATATTCGCGGGCCGCATCGTAGCCCTGGTTGGCGTAATCGCGTGCAGTATCGTAACCCTTGTTTGCAAATTCACGGGCGCTACCCGCATACTCGCGCGCAGCATCATATCCCCTGTTAGCGTATTCGCGAGCGGTATCCACGCCCTTGCCGGCGTAATTCTGGACAGTGTCAGCAGCTTGCCGAGCTGAGGCTGCAGCGATTGGACCCACGTCGGAAATGTTCTTGTCAACCATATCTATTCTCCTGTCTACAGGTTTACCATGTCTGGAGCACTACTGTGAGATTAATCAATGGCCCGGTGCCTTTTCAGCCGGTGCCGTGTCGCTGTATGCCGGATGGGCAATGCCCATCGAATCCGCATCGCGCGGCGTGACCGCTTTCCTGGCGCCGGGAAAATTCAATTCGTTCGTTACACCCCTTACGCCATAAACGCTCGCGACAATTTCCTGAACGCGTTTGGCAGCTTGTTCTGATGCTACGCTGCCGTTGAGTATTACGATGCCGTTATCAGCAGTGACCTGCACATCGGCGTCCCGGGTCGACTTGTTTTCGTGCAACACTGCCATAACCCTGCCTTCGAGCGAAACGTCCCGGACCCCATGCGCGGCTCGGTTGTATGCTTTTTCAGCTGCGACTTCCGCATTGCGAACCGCTTCATCGGCGGACTGCTGCCAGTCAGTGGCGGTGTCGGGTTGGGACGGAGACGGATCGCTGGCTGCGAATGCGATTGTCGACACCGGGTTTATAGCGAAGCTGCTGCGGCCCGAGGACGGAAACGTAGCTATCAAAATAAACGCTGTAAGCGAGCTGGCGAAAAAAGCAGCAGTGCCGGCTTTCATCACCGACCTCCAGAACGATCGTGCTGCAAATCGTGTCAGCATTTTCTATTCCACGCGCGGAATTGCCAAACAAGAGTGCTGTTTGCGTGATTACAATCGATATCGCGAGTTATCACGAGATTCACGCGACGCTTCTTTTACTGCCATTATGCGTTTTTACGCGGCTTGAATGGTGAACCTGGAGGTAGCTTCGAAATGTCGCCCAAAATTGCGCCCGCGGTCGATTCGGTCCGTGCTGGTGAATTGCAGGCACGGCATCAAATCAGCTTGGATTGATGGATTTTTCAGACATGATCAATACAAGCGCCTGCCCGAGACTGAACCGGATTAAATGTAAATGCCGAAACGCTCTCGCATAAGGTTTTTCGATCGAAAACGATTTTGGGGTGCATGCAACCCCAATTCGTCGTAAAAGGCGGCTCTTGAGCGTCGTTGAGTTCTATCGCGTGAGGAGAAAAAGGGAGCAGCAGCAGGCCCAGACTATGCTCTTACAAACCGGTCCAGCTATTTCACAAGCCAGTAAAGTTATTTAATGGAGTACGCCATTGGACACAGTCGGCGAGCAGGGTAACGGCCGTTTCGCTTCCGTCAGACCGCTTCGAATCGCACAGGTTGCGACTCTATACGAGCGCATCCCGCCGCTGCTTTACGGCGGCACCGAACGAGTCGTCTCTTATATCACAGAGGAGCTGGTGCGCCGCGGGCATGACGTGACCTTGTTCGCCTCCGGGGACTCAAAGACGGCAGCAAAGTTGTCGGCTGGATGTCCAGAAGCCTTGCGCCTGCTTGGGAAGCCCGAAATGGGAGCTCCCTTGCAGCTGGTTATGTTGAACGACGTTTACGAAAACGCAGCGGAACGTTTCGACATTGTCCATAGCCATGTGGACTATTGGAGTTTTGCTTTCGCCACTTTGACCGGAATGCCAACAGTGGCAACCATGCACGGCCGGCTCAACATTCCAGAGCTGCATCCGGTATACCGCCGCTACCCTTCAGTCCCGCTGGTTTCGATAAGCGATGCTCAACGAAAACCACTGGCTTTCATGAACTGGGTCGCAACGATTCATCACGGACTTCCGCGTGGTCTCCTTCGTTTCAGCCCGCTTCCCGGTAAGTATCTGGCCTTTCTTGGCAGGATTTCGCCAGAGAAGCGGCCCGATATCGCAATTGAGGTGGCCCGCAAGGTCGGCATACCGATTAAGATTGCCGCCAAGGTTGATGTGGTCGACCGGGACTATTTCGAGACCATAATCAAGCCCCGCCTCTCGCCGCCTGATGTGGAATATGTCGGCGAGATAACGGAAGCGGAAAAGAGCGAGTTTCTCGGTAATGCCCTCGGCTTGCTTTTCACGATCGATTGGCCCGAACCGTTCGGACTGGCAATGATCGAGGCATTAGCATGCGGAACCCCGGTCGTTGCCCGCCCGTGCGGTTCCGTTCCCGAGCTGCTGAGTGATGGCACTACCGGCTATATTGCCGACAGTGTTGACGAGCTGACCAAGGCTGTGCGCAAACTCGGCACCTTATCGCGTGAAGCATGCCGAGCGGAGTTTGAGCGGCGCTTTACCGTCGAGCAGATGGCAGACCGTTATGAACGAATTTATGTGGACACGATTGAGCACACGCTGCGCGAGAGCGACTCGAGAGAGCACCATGGCGGCTGCTCAATCGCGCGAGAGCAGGGGCGCTGAACGTATGACGGCGACGGGACAAGATCCGGGTGTACTATGAGCAACGAGCAGAATAGACAGGCCATTCGCCCAAAAACGGGCGGAATGATGACGATCAATATCGCGGATGAGATTGCCAAGCTCAAGAGCAGCCCTGAATGGGAATCCGCGGATCGACACGCGCTGAGTCTTATTAAAGATGCCCCGCTGAATATTATGCTGATGGTGCTCAAGAAGGGCGCCCGGCTGCACGAGCATCGCACCAAGGGTCCCGTGGCGGTTCAAGTCGTTTCTGGTTCGATCCGATTTAGCGCCGGTGCTGAACGCGTCCTTTGCGCCGGCGAGATGATAGGACTCGATCGCA
>JAMXLL010000092.1 GCA_024281015.1 Candidatus Binataceae bacterium | reverse complement strand
TCAGGTCAAAGATCGTCACGCGATACGCATGACCTGCTCGTAATGGTCCTTTGCGTGCATCCAACTAAAGACGGGTAGGTGGTCCCATTACTGAGGAGGCACTAGCCGGTCAGCTCTTCCCCTCCTTGGTTGGACGAACGGCGCCAATCTTTTCGGACGATGGCGCCGGACAACGCGACGCCCATAGAGAATCGAGGCTTACCCCTTAATCGCGCGGACGGCCAGTTGCCGTCCGACCGTGGTCAGCACGGTGCGTGCTACCGGCTTGCCGAGATCTCCTAACGGCACGTCCCAATAACCAACAGCGAACCCGAGAGCGAAGCTGATGCCCAGGATAAGCAGGGCCTTGTCACCCATAAACGTGGTTGGTCTAAGGCGCGCGCGAGTTTGTTGAAGCTTATTTTCTATCTGTGATAAATCCTGTCGCAGATCGTGCTTGGATTGTTCCAGTTCGGCTTCAAGCCAATGCGTTTCTTCGGCTGTGCTCATTATCAGCTTCGCCCTGCCCTCATCTTGGTCTCGCATAGGCAACTTCGGTCGATGACCAGGACATTTATGGACTCAATAGCGGCCAAATGTTGATTGCCAAATGATTTTGGCAGACCCCGTCCCATCAATAAATGAAAAACCACGAGGCAGGAAGCAAAGATCACTAGCCGCAGAGAGGCGTCCCCAAGTGGCCGGGTTTAAGTCAGCAAGGAAGATTCTCTCGGATCGGCAACAAGGATGTTATTCGGCAGGTTCCTTGGCCACCGCTCCGTTGCTTGGGGGTTCCGGCGGTACCAGCTTATCATCGAGACAGTCCTGTCGTTCCTCGATCTCCTCCAGCCGGACCCCAAGTTGATTCAGTTTCTCGACCAGTCCATTGATTGCTCGAGCGACCGGGTCGGGTAGATGGGCATGATCGAGTGTAACTATATCCTGCCGGGTACTCTCACCCTCGATAACTTTGCCCGGGATTCCGACGATGGTCGAGTATGGCGGTGCTGATGAGACCACTACGGCACCCGCTCCTATCCGGCTGCCCCGCCCGATGCGGACCGGACCGATGACGGCCGCCCCCGCGCTGACCATTACCTGATCTTCAATCGTAGGATGACGCTTTTCCTTGCGCAGGCTGGTCCCACCGAGTGTCACGCCCTGGTAGATCAGCACGTCGTCGCCGATCTCGGACGTTTCGCCAATTACCACGCCGGTGCCGTGATCAATGAAGAGACGGCGTCCAATCCTGGCGCCAGGATGAATCTCGATGCCGGTCAAAAAGCGCGAAAACGCGCTTACGATCCGTCCGAGCAGCTTCACATCATGCTGCCAAAGGAAATGGGCAATGCGATGGAACCAGATTGCATGAAGTCCGGAATAGGTCAACACCACTTCGAGCGTGGTGCGCGCTGCCGGGTCACGATCGAAAACTGCCTGGATGTCCTCGCGCATTCGATCGATAAGAATCATGATTGCCTCTGCGAGTGCGGGGTTTGTCTGGCGCCCTGAGCCAGTTATTTCTCATCCCCGCTTCTGCCCGGGACTTGGGCCTCCTTGCCGGCTTGCTTCCATTGGCGGCGCCAATCCCGTCGCGCTTTTGCCGCTTGTCGGAGCCGCTCCGGCCAACTATCGCCCCGTTTGTCCTGGTGTGATCGACGGTGATGAGTGCCGGCTTACGCGGCTTCGCCTGGTCCTTATGGAGTTTGAACTCGACCGAATCGAGCAACCCCTGCCAACTAGCCTCAACCACGTTGGCGGAGACCCCGACTGTTCCCCACCGGCGCGAACCGTCCGTCGATTCTATTAATACGCGGACCCGTGCGCCGGTACCGGCGCCATTATCGAGTACCCGCACCTTGTAATCGACCAGTTGCATCCGCTCCAGATCGGGATAATACGGCGAGAGTGCGCGACGCAACGCCGAATCGAGTGCATTGACCGGGCCGTTGCCGATCGCCGAAGTGCGGGTGCGCTGGCCGTCAGGACCTTCGAGCACCACAACCGCTTCGCTGAAGGGCGCCTGATCCTCATGCCATTTGTCATCAAACACGCGAAAGCTGACGAAATTAAAATGATCGGTCGCCAACCCCATCGTGCGAAGCATCAGCAGCTCGAAGGAGGCGTCAGCACCATCGAAGGTGTAGCCCAGTGCTTCAAGTCGCTTTAGCTCGTTGAGCAACGTTTCAATCTGTTGCTTGCTGAGTTCGGTATCCAGGCCGAATTCGCGGGTTTTATAAAGAATGTTGGCCCGGCCCGAAAGTTCAGACAGCACTACTCGCCGATCGTTTCCGACTGCAGCCGGGTCGATATGCTCATAAGTTTTGACATTGCGCTGAATTCCCGAAACGTGCAGCCCCGCCTTGTGCGTGAAAGCGCTGCGCCCGACGTAGGCCTGTCGTGGATTCGGGGAGACGTTGGCGAGTTCATAGACTAGCATCGAGGTGTCCTGCAACATCTTTATTCGATCCGGCGGCACACATTCGTAACCGAGTTTTAGTTGCAGGTTGGCGATAATTGACACCAGATTGGCATTACCGCAGCGCTCGCCGAAGCCGTTAATTGTGCCCTGGACCTGACTCGCCCCGTTGGCGACGGCGGCGAGAGTGTTGGCAACGGCAACATCAGAATCGTTATGGCAGTGGATGCCAAGCGGCGTCCTCAAGGTTTCGCGCGCAGCTTCAACTGCCGCGCCGATTTCGTGCGGGAGGCGACCACCGTTGGTATCGCAAAGACAGACCAGGTCCACTCCGGCATCTTCAACTGACTTCAAGCACGATAGCGCATATTCGCGATTAAAGTGGTAGCCGTCAAAAAAGTGCTCGGCATCGAAAATCACTTCATCAACGTGTTTTTTCAAGTAAGCGATAGTGTCATGCAGGATTTCGAGATTTTCCGCCAACGGAATTCGCAGAGCCTCGCGCACGTGCATATCCCACGTTTTGCCTACCACACACGCCACCGGAGTATCAGCGCGCAGGATGAGCAACAGGTTGCGGTCCGCGGAGGCCTTGATTCCTGCGCGCCTGGTGGCGCCGAATGCAGCTATGCGCGCATGGCGCAGCTTAAGCCGTTTGACATTGATAAAAAACGCCGCGTCGCGTTCGTTCGAACCCGGCCAGCCGCCCTCGATGTAGTCGATGCCGAGATCGTCCAGCCGCCGCGCGATTTCGAGCTTATCTTCGAGCGTCAGCGAGACGTCTTCTGATTGGCAGCCGTCGCGCAGCGTGGTGTCGTAAACCTGAATCTTGTTCGGCGTCACCATGTCAAACCGCTTCGGCCCCGGCCTGACCCAAAAAGGCGTCGTGCAAGGCGCGCATCGCGAGCTCACCGTACTTGGTGTTCACGACCACTGAAATTTTTATCTCTGATGTTGCTATCATCTCGATGTTAATGCCCTCGGCGGCCAATATCTGAAACATGCGTGCCGCTACTCCGGCGTGTGTTCGCATTCCGACGCCGATGATGGAGACCTTGGCGACCTGGTCTTCAAAGCGTGTCCCGCCCGCGCCAATCTCATCAGCGATCGTCTTGATCAGTTCCAGCGCGCGGCGCAGATCGTTACGTGCGACGGTAAAAGTCATATCAGCACGCCCGTCCGCGCTCGCATTCTGAATAATCATATCAACCACGATACCGGCGCCGGCGATTGGTCCGAAAATTCTCGCTGCCAGCCCCGGTCGATCTTCAATCCCGCTAATCGTGATTTTGCTCTGGTTGTTGTCGAGTGTTACCCCCGAAACCAGCACATCCTCCATAGTTCTATCTTCTTCGCCCACCCAGGTTCCCTCCGATCCATTGTAGAAACTCGAGCGCACTACCAATGGCACCCGGTAACGACGCGCTAATTCTACCGATCTGAGCTGGAGCACTTTGGCACCAAGTCCTGCCATCTCCAACATCTCGTCGTATGAAACCCGGTCCAGGCGGCGCGCCTTTGGGCAAATATTAGGATCTGCGGTGTAAACCCCATCTACGTCCGTGTAGATTTCACAAACCGAAGCCTTGAGCACGGCCGCTAATGCCACGGCGGTCAGGTCAGAGGCGCCGCGCCCCAAAGTCGTAATATCTCCGTTGTCGTTGATTCCCTGGTAGCCGGCAACCACGACGATATTACCTTCGGCCAGTGCCTGCAGTATGCGAGGACATTCAACGGACTTTATCCGGGCTTGTCCATGGCGCGCATCGGTCAGAATTTTCAATTGATGAGCCAGGAAAGAAACCGTCGGATAACCAAGCGCGTGTAAGCGAATCGCTAATAGCGCCGCCGATACCTGCTCACCAGTCGCCACCAGCACGTCGGTTTCACGAGGATACGGCGCTTCGCTCAACTGCTCAGCAAGCTTGAACAACCTGTTGGTCTCACCTGCCATCGCCGAAACGACCACCACTAGCTGCTGGCCGCTGCCGCATGCTTGTGCAACCTTTTCTGCGACCGCCTTGATGCGGTCGAGCGAACCAACCGAAGTACCACCATATTTTTGAACAATCAGCGCCACGGACGGGAAACCCCTTGATCAAGGGTAAACCGTAATTATGCTGACAAATCGGCCATCAAACCAGTAGACCCCCCAGGGGAAGGACTGGGAATCGCTACATCAGCCCAGAAACGGACGCCCGCCCTGGATGCCCCCAGAAGAAGTTAGTTCATCGTGCGCGTTACGTGCTTTAGTCGTGTACAAGGCTAGCTCGGGGCAATTTCCACGACAAAGCCGTCGGGAAGTTCAATTCCGCCGCCGATGTAATCGCCATTAACATCACAAACTATCATTCGATCGCCGATGAAGCGCAGCCCAAGCGGGCTCGCAAAGCCGCTCGCAAACGAAACGACTTGCCCGTCGCTGCCCACGCGTAGAATGCGCCCATTACGCGGCGGGGCCTGATCGCGCGGCGCCGGAATCGGCATTATCCCACCAATATCGGCGATGAAGAGGTTGCCGCCGTATGAACCAAATCCGGGAGGCGCAAAGGCCAGTCCGCTTGGTGTGTCCAGGTTTTCGACCAGATACTCAGGAAACACGCGGCCGTTAGCACCGATCTGTGTCACCGTCGCGAAGCCTGGCACCTGGCGGCGCGGCGAAAAGTTGCCGTTCGCGGTCGACACGATCATTCGCTCCTCACCGTTTACCCTGGCAAAGGCCATGCAGACCGGCTGGCGAGGCTTGGCGGTATCCATCACGACGAACGCACTTGCCTGCCCGCTGGGAAGGATCTCATAAATAGCGTTATTCGACGATGTAATCGCGAATAATCGTCCGGCAAAAGGACCACTGTCGGGACCGAACATCATGTCAATCCCCGCACCGGCGACACCTCTGTTGCGCGAACCTGCAGCCGGTAATTCAGCGAACTTTACCGGTTGCCAGGTAGCCGGATCGAGCCGCAGGATAATATGGTTCGCGGTTGCGCCGGACCATCCTTTCTGGGGCTGAGCGAGGGCGAATACCTGGCCGGCATAAGGTCCAAAGCTTTGCGGGGCGCGATCAATCGCGGTCGGCGGGGGCATTTTACCGACCGCAACCAATGCGCGCACGCTCCCTTCGCGCGAAATCGCATAGATTCCACCGCCCCCCTCGTTCTCCTCGCCGCCGTCGTCATTCAGCCAGATGTCGTCCCGCTCGCCAGCGATAGGAAACAGCGGATCATAGAGAGTTCCCGGCGGTACGAGCAGGCGCGCGTTGAATCCTGCCTCTACAGTGATTTGTGGCGGGTTGAGGTACTCCGTTGTAGCCGGACCTTTTGGCGTTGACATACAAGATTCACTCAACGTGGAGTCATGCGGCGTGGCGTACCCTGGCGCCATTCTTGACGCCCGCGGCGGAGCCCGCCTCTTCGAGTTGACGAATGCGCCCCTGCAGCTTGCGCACCTCGCGCCCTAGCAGCAGCAGTCGCGAAACCATCCACACCAGCACTGCGCTCGCCGCCGGTGCCCAAATCCAGATTGATTGCTCAAGCCACATTGATGCCTCACGGGGGGTAAGATGCGTTGAATCTAGTGATTTTTTCGCGCCGACGCTAACCGTGAATCACCTTGCGCCGGCTGGACATAGACACCGGATAGACACAGTCTCGCCTTATACGTTTCCGTTTGCCCGTAGAGCGGCGGCCGTAGATTCTACCTGCGCGACGCCTGCGGGCCCTTCAACCATTGCCCGAGGCTCGGAGAACCCATTTAAATGTCATCTCATCAAAGCGCACTGCGGAGATTGAATAAACTTGCGCTTGAGACTAAAAGAAGCCGAACGCTCGCATGGTGAATCCACGATGACGCTTCAGGGACTTCGTCACTATTCTAAAGACTGGTTTAACTGACGCTGCTCTGAGGGCCGGGCGGTCCTTGCAGCGGCGCTTTTGGTAGGAGTGATTCTGCGCTTTTACGGCTTGGATCACGACTCGATGACCCTTGACGAGGGGTTCACGTGGGCCGCCGCTTCGCAAGGGATAAGCCGTCTGCTTCAGCTTCAACCGATGCTCGATTCCGGGAAACTCGCGCTTTATGATCTCCTGCTCCATTACTGGATCGAGCTTTTTGGGGATACCTTACGTTCGATGCGCGGCTTCTCCGCCGCAATCGACACTGTCTCGATTCTGCTGCTGTTCCTGCTAGTGCGAAGGATTTACCGAGCGTTTGACGAGCAGAGCTCAAGTACCGGGGAGCTTGCTGGTGGATTCGCCGCGCTGTTGTTCGCCATCAACGCCGGAATTGTCGAATCCGCCCGGACGGCGCGAATGTATTCTCTCATGATCGCGGCGGCACTGCTGCAGATGTTGTTTTTTGTGCGGACTCAGCGGCAGGGACGTGTATCTGACGCTGTCCTGACCGCGTTCTTTCTCGCCCTGGCAATCGCGGCTAATTTTACGGCCGGGTTCCTCCTCATTGGCGAGGCGCTTTGGCTCGTCTACCTCCTGATAGTTCGACGAACGCGAGTGCCTGCAGCCGCAGCGCGAACGTTCGCCCCGGCAATATCTCTGCTGTGCGGGCTGGGCTTACTGTTCCCCTGGAGACGGGCCGCGACTTCTCTTCTGCGGGTACAAATGCGCAGTCGAGATTTTGGCTGGATCCCATACCAGCCACCCTTACGCTGGTTTTACGATGTGCTGCGCGCCAGTACCAATAACGCGCTGATATTCGCGCTTCTTCTCGCGCTCGCCGCCTTTGCCCTCTGGCGGCACCGAAGCAAAGCGTCACTCGTTCCAATGTTCATGGCAACTATGATGGTTGGACCATTGACAGGCGTGGCGCTCGCAACCCTGTTTGGTGTACCGATGATGGTGGACCGGTATGTGCTGATAGCTGTCGTTGCCTTTCTGGCGCTTGCGGCAATCGGAGCGGCTTCCTTCGAATCGCCGGTTTTACTGATAGCGATATTCGGGTCGATTATGTGCTCAGCGAGGCCGTTCAGCCCCCCGGCGGTGGACTGGAGAGGAGCGGCATCAATCGCAGTCGGAAATTCCTTCGCCAACCAGCAGATTGGAGTAGCTCCTGTCTTCGCGCTGGACGTAGTTCGTTATCATCTTCCCCTAAATCGCCGACCCTCAGCTATTGGGCTGAATTCCAACTGCGGCGATCCTCACGTGCTGATAGTAAGCCCGGGTAGCATCCCATTGTCTTCCATGTCAGCCCTGAAATCCTGTTATCCCCACCTTTTAGGTCGAGATCATTTCCTGGAGATTCGCTCTCGATAAGTGATCTCTTTACAGCTGGCAATAACAGGCGCGATTCCGGCTCCTCCCATACCTCATTCCTGCCAACTGAGAAACCGGGTATCTCCACTCTGCTTGAGGGTACCGCGCTCGCTCTCGATGTAAGGGCCCCGTGCCTTGCGCCGGAGTCTCTCAACAGGCGTACTCGCGGTTGGAAAAATCGCCGGGCTTATTGCGCAACAGGATGTTCGTCCTGTTCGCCGCAGATCGCAGCAATCCGCTGGACGATCTGAGAGAGATCGGAATCCTTCGGGGTAAATATTTCGGATACTCCGAGTTCGAGCAGAGGAGTGCGATCCTGTTCCGGAATTATTCCCCCGATGACAACCCTGGTGCTGGTCGCGTTATGGTGGTTCAACAGGGCTACAACTTCACGCGCGATTGCCAGATGGGCGCCTGCCAGACTGCTGATCGCCAGGACGTCGGCATCTTCCTGCAGTGCCGCTTCCACCAACTGCTGCGGGGTCTGCTTGAATCCAGCGAGAATTACCTCCATCCCGGCTTGCATGCAGGCGTGGGCGAGTAGTTTGACGGCATTGATATGACCGTCCAGGCCAGCCTTGCCCAGCGCTATCCGAATCCTGCGCCTCAGTTTCGGCACCGCGAATTGCGCGACGGCGATGCTGCGGTCCAGCACCGGTGGGATGTAGCGGCCCTGCGTGGCACGCTCGATTGTGGTGGCCCATTCCCCGACTGTGCCACCCCCCCGTGCCAGCTCCAGGGTGGGCTCCATCGTGTCAGCGGAATCGGCGACGGCCTGATGCAGATGCTCGCGCGCCCGAGCGACCGATGTTTCGTCACGCATCGCGCGCCATTGACAAAGTGACTGTACCCGGTCCTGTTCAAGCCTCGGATAATCGACCGTTGTATTGGGTGTGTAGACCGGAGTCAGGTCGATATCGCCCTTGAATGCATTCACGCCCACCTGGATGCTCTGGCCCGTTTCCAGCCTGCGCTGGCGCTCAGCCAACAATTTGGTCAGCTCAGCACTGACGAGGGCGATCGCGCCTGTGTAGCCGACGCTACGCAACCTCATCGCTATCGCACGGGCATCGGCTGCGATCTCGCCGGTCAACTTTTCAATTACGTGGCTTCCGGCAAAGATATCACCGTAATTACCGATTCCCGTTTCATGCATGAGAACTTGTTGGGTGCGCAGTCCCAGGAGTTGCTCGGCTTCATCGGGCAAAGCGATAGCTTCGCGGAATCCAGGCAACTGGAGCGCGTTGACTCTGGAATTGGCAGAAATAACCACCGGTAGCGCTTCGTAGGCGATACGGATGATATTTACTTCCGGCTGCTGCTCCGTCAGCGAGAGCGAGCGCACCTGACATCCCGCGCGAAAAGTAACGCCTTCGATTCCAAACTCGCTGCGGCAAAGTTCCTGCCACAGCTTAAAATAGGCCCGGACCTTACAAATCTCAGGCACCAGCTCAATACCGCTGTTGATGAAAAACGAGATGCGCCGGACGGTATTCTCAAACGCCACCGCAGGCAGACGCGGCCGAAGCGCATCGAGAATCATCAACGCGTTCCCGAAAGTATAGCCAATCTCCTCGGCAGGGCCGGCGCCGCTCTCCATATAATGATAGCCGCAGCAATTGATAGGGTTCCAATTCGGGACCCGCTCGACCGCGAAACGAATCAGTTCAGTCGATAATCTGAAAGAAACCTCCGGATTGAAGATAGAGGTTCCACGCGCGACGAATTCCTTCATCAGATCGTTTTGAGTGGTGCCTCGCAATCCCGTCCAGGGAATCCCATGTTTCTCCGCCACGACGAGGTACAAGGCGAGCACAAACGGTGCGGTTGCGTTGATGGTCATCGAGGTGTTGATCTTGTCGAGCGGAATCCCCTGGAGCAGCTGTTCCATGTCGCGCCAATGACAAATCGATACCCCTGCCTTCCCGACCTCGCCGGCGGCAACCGCAGCATCAGGGTCGTAGCCGTTCTGCGTAGGTAAATCGAAGGCTATCGAAAGGCCCCGCTGCCCCTCTTTCAAATTGCGGAGAAAACGGGCGTTAGCCAGGGTGGCATCGCCGAAGCCCGCGTAGGTGCGGATGATCCAAGGCTCGCGCTGAGTTTTTGTAGGCGTTTGCGGACGAGGTTCGGGCACGTCTCCCTCCTTGCTACGCTTCGGGTCGGCAGTCACGCGCATACGAGCTAAGGTTGGCAAATGCGGGCATCTCATCACAAGCGCATTACGGCCCGGACGACTGTTTATGAAGAAGGCGCATTTCACTTGCCAGCGCCGCCGCCAATTTTCGCCCTGAAGCGTCGAGATGCTCGGTCAATGTTGCGACCGGCGCGGCGATTCGTCGCTGGACGATACCAAGCGCGCGCCGCTCCCTGTTGCGGCGCCGCAGGTCAGCCCGCGCGATTTCCGCCAACTGATCAAGGTGGTTTAGACGGGCATCGCGCGATCCGCGGTTAACCATTCGTGTGATATCCCCGGCCTCGAAGGCACCCATCGAGGTCCGGTTAAAGAATACTGCGTCAGTTGCCAGCTGAAGGTTTCCAAGAGCGTGATAGATTTCCAGCGTCTCGGCAATTGCCAACGCCTCGGCGGTCGTAACCAGCACCATTGCGCACTTGCGACGGTCCCGGAAGAACCGCGCCACTGCCCCTGCCTCACGCCCGACCATACCGCCGCCGAAGGTTTCATCCGCGACGAACGGCATTTTCACCATACCCAACGCCTGCCCGCTTGCAGGCGCATCAACCACGATGACGTCCCATGCCAATTTGCTTTTCGGCCGGCGTTCGATCTCGTGATAAATCTTGCCCATCATTGTCAGTTCGCGCACTGCCGGGGCCGCATTTACGAAGTACTGGTACAGTGAGCTAGCAAATACTGCCCGCAGGATCGGCCGCGGCACTACGAGACTGAGATAGTCTTCCAGCGCTTCCTGCCCGCCCAGGAACAACGACCAGAGGTGAGGCTCAAGCGCAACCGGTTCCAATCCCGGCTTACGGCCATAGGCTCTCGCGATAGGCCGTTGCGGGTCGGTCTCCATTACCAGCGTCTGCATGCCCAGTCCTGCTGCGACCAAAGCGATCGCACTTGCAACGCTGGTCCGCCCAACGCCACCCTTACCGAGTGTGACGATAACGCGATGCTGCAGAAGGTGGTCTATTGAAAATGCCGACGCAATAAAATTCTAGACCGCCACGAAGCCAGGAGATCTTTCGCTAGCAGGCAGAAAGGTCAGGCGCGCAAGGCGCGAATCGCACGTCCCACTGCACTCGGTCGATCTTCATTGACCGGATTGACAAACACGATGATCCATTCGAGGCCCATGCTGGCCAGTTCCTGCAACCTTTCGCGAACGCGCTCTTCCGGGCCGACCAGGAGAGTGGCTTCGATCATGGTGTCGCTGACTGCCGCCAAGGCGGCCTTAGGATCAGTGGCCGCCCTGATAGCGGACATCTCTCGTTCAAATCCTGCCGCGGCCAACATATTTCCGTAATAGGGCATCGCGCCGTAACGCGAGAGCAAGGTGCGAGCGGGACGCCGCGCCGCTTCGAGGTCGTTGGATATGAAGGCGGTCGCAAACAACGTGGGCACTACCTCTGTTAACTCGCGTCGCGCCTTCGCCATACCCTCGCGAAGTTCGCCGAGCGCCGCTTTGACCCGCCCCGGCGGGAAAAAATTGAAAATCACGCCGTCGCCAATCTCACCGGCCAAGCGCACCATCGGCCTGGAGACTCCTGCTAGAAAGATTGGCTGCCGGCCGGAGATCTTTGGATTGGTGCGCCCGTCAAACATTCGGCGGAGGGTGGCGATAGTCTCGCGCATTTTTTTCATGGGATCGGCCGGGCCGCCCATGTCAATTCCCAATGCCGCATTGCTTGGGCGATGGCCGGTGCCAAGGCCCAGGATGAAGCGGCCGTTCGTGAATTCGTGGAGCGCCGCAACTTCGTTGGCCAGTAGGTTGGGATGGCGCAAATAGATATTGGTGATCGCAGTGCCAAGGGTTACTCGGCGTGTATTGAAACCCAGACCGAGACAACATGCGAGCGAATCGTTGTTTGCTTCGGTCATAAAGACGCCGTCAAAGCCCGCATCTTCGGCCTGTTTGGTCCATTCGACAATCGTGGGCAGCGGGCTGTCCGGCATGATGGAAAACGCAAGTGCAATCTTCGCCATCCTCAATAATCCTTAGTTGGTGCCGCGCGGGTTCCTGTTCTTGAGCACAAAATCATCGAGCGGTCGCGCTCGGTATTCATGCAGCGTCTGGTTGACTCTCCGGGGCGGCCTTAACGAATGCCGCCAGCTTATTGCACTCCTGGTAGATCCGTCGAATAGTCGGAAAGGGCGCGAGGTCGACGCCGGCGCGCTCAGCATTGTAAACCTGCGGTATCAGGAAGGCGTCGGCCATCGTCGGCATATCGCCATGACAAAAACGGCCAGTATCGCCCGAGTTGGTCAGCATTGCCTCGATTTCGCGAAAGCCCTCAGTCATCCAATGGCGTCCCCATTGTGCGCGTTGGTCTGCGTTCGCGTTGAGCAGAGTCCCCAGGTAGCTCTGGGCGCGCCCACCGGCGATTGGATGGATCTCGCACGCCACCATCAACGCTAGCGCCCGGACGCGCGCGCGGCCAAATGGATCGGCGGGCAAAATCGGAGGCTTGGGATGGGTCTCCTCCAGATACTCACAAATCGCCATCGACTGAGGAATGAGAAGTCCGTTGTCCTCGAGCGACGGGACGCGCCCTTGCGGGTTCAGCGCCTGATACGAAGGCTGCCGTGATTCCCCTCGCATCAGGTTAATTGACACGTAATCGTAGGTGATGCCTTTGAGGTTGGCGACGATTCTGGCGCGGTAGCTGGCCGACGACCGTGAAAAATTATAGAGCTTCATCCGGATCTCCTCCACGGCTTAACTCACTATATATGAGCACCTCGAACTGGTTGGCCATCCCCCTTTGCGCCGACTCATCGCCGCGGGATTAGCGACGTTCTTTCGGTGCCGAATCTCCCGTGCAAACACGCTATCATCGGTCGATCGAGTGCGCGTCCTTAATCACGCTGACCATTTCGCTACATCGAAGCCGTGCGGCAGTTCGACGAACATCACGGTTGCGGGCCCGTCTATTACGCGCGTTGAATGACCCTTGCCGGTGAGATCGTCAGCGATGAAGGCTTGGCCAGCGCTGCATCGCCGTTTTTCGTTATCGGTGGTCTCAACTTCCACACATCCTGAGAGCACGAGCACGATCTGGCGGGCCGGAGCATGATGCCAACTCTGATCGAGCCCTATCGGAAGTTCCACGAAGCGAACTGCGGGAGATGGCCAGGCGGCGGACTGCTTCAATATTCCACCGGCGGGACTGGGGCGTGGTTCGTTCACAGGCACTTCGATTTCCTCGAAGCGGGAACCGGCATCTTCCGTTGCATGGAACCTGATTACTTTCATATTTCCCCGAGCTTACCTATGTCCGAATTCGTTCAAATAACTGGCAGAACAGGGTTTTCAATTGCTGGTCGCCCTCCTGCGCCGTGGAATTCCCGGCCACCTCTAGTCAGGATCGCCAAAGCCTCCGGATTCCGGTTGATGCCCATAGACATCTTCAATGTAGTACTCCGACTGGTGCGTCGCGGGGCGCCCGCCATAACCGTACTCGAACATCCATCCAGAGGGATTGCGGAAATAAAATGAGTACATATGGTCATTGGAGTGCTTGCCGGGAGTAATGGTTACCGGCACTTGGTGTTTGCGTACCAGGTCATGCGTAAGACCCACGTCATCGAGATTGTCCACTTCGACCATGATGTGATTGAGCCGGCGCTTCTGCGGGCCAACCCCGAATGCCACGGTATGATCGCGGTCGTTGCAATGCATAAAAACCGGCGTGACGATGCGGTTGCCCATGCGAATTTTGTACTCAATCCCGCCGCGCATTCCCAATTGCATGTAGAAGCGCCGGGCCGCGGACGTGTCGTTCTGACGTATGATGCAATGGCCAAGCCCGCCCGTTCCAGTATTAAAGCGGCCGTGCATTCGGCGTCCGGGATAGAATGGTTTGCTGAATTGAATTTCCGGCCCATGGAAAATCTCAACCGGATTGCCGCCCGGGTCTTCGATCTTCAGGATTTCAAGCACGTGGCGCTCGACCGCCTCTTCGTCGGAGCCGACCCGATAATTGATGCCGGCCTCGCTTAGCTGGTGCCGCATTTCGCCGAACTCATCCGGACCCGGCACGCGAAAACCAAGATACTCCAGGTCGTCGCTGCCGTTGGTGTGAACGGCCAGGCGGTGATGCCAGTTGTCCATCCGCAGATAAAAGCGGTCTGGTTCGCCGTCGTCGGCCAATTCCAAGCCGACGGTTTGAGTAGCGAATTGCTTCCATTCGTCGGCGTTCTTGACGCCGAAGCCGATATAGCCCAATTCAGTGACCTGGACCATCTTGACCTCCTGGAAACGGCTGCCCGCTTGCGATGCGTGGCGGCATCGTTAGCCTTTTGACTGCTATCAATTACATCAGGACCCAGCTCTCTTCCAAACGGCACAATGAGAGCGATGTATGGTCCGGTTCAAGGACACCACATCGTTGTCTGCCAGGCCACAAACCCGTGCGATGTGTAAAGTGCCGAAGACCAGCGCTGGGCCGAAAGCGCTGAGAAACTTTTGCAGGTCGCCCAAATCCGGTTGCCTTTAAAATCTCTCCAAGTAGCATACCGGCTGAACGCCAAACCAAAGAAGGAGGCGCCATGCAAATCGGATTCTTCGCTGTCGGCATCGGTCCCAGCGCCAACCCGGAACTCCTTGCGCTTACCGCGCGTACAGTAGAGCAGTGCGGATTTCATTCGTTGTGGACAGGCGAGCACATCGTGCTGGTCAGCCGGTATGCGTCAAAGTATCCCTATACCCAGGACGGGAAGATGCCGCTGCCAACGACGCGGGTCGATTTTCTCGATCCGTTTGCCACGTTGACTTTCGCCGCTGCCCATAGCAAGACCGTCCGGCTAGGCACCGGGATTTGCCTCGTGCCCGAACATAATCCTGTCGTCCTGGCAAAGCAGGTCGCCAGCCTCGACAAACTGTCTGCAGGCCGCTTCGACTTCGGCGTCGGTATCGGTTGGCTCGCCGAGGAATTCGCTGCCGTGGGTGTGCCGTGGGAACGGCGGGCGGACCGTACGCGGGAATATCTCAAGGCGATGAAGCTGCTGTGGACAGAAGAAGAGCCGGAATTTAACGGGGAATTCTGCAGCTTTCCCAAAGTTTGCTCCTACCCAAAACCGGTACAGAAGCCGCATCCGCCCATTATCTTTGGCGGCGAGAGCGGACCCGCACTCAGGCGGACGGGTGAAGTAGGCGACGGCTGGTTCGGCGTAAATGTCACTCCTGACGAGGCGAAAACCAAGATTGCGCGCATGCGCCAATACGCGCAGGCAGCCGGCCGCGACCCGGCCAAGCTCCACTTCTCGGTCTCTTCCGGCATCGGCGCGCCGGTTGGGTTGGACGAGGCGAAACGCTACCGCGACGCGGGCGCACATCAGCTGATCGTTGGTACCATCCCGCGCGACCCCCGGACCGCGCAAGGTGACATCGAGAGGCTGGCCGAGAAGATCGTTGCTCCGGCGGCAAACTTATAAAGGACCTACCGCTCCAGATTTGAAGAGGATGATCACGGTGGGGTATTGCGAACGGGGCGGCGCGTTCTCATCTTGCGCTGTCACGTTTTTGCAAAGGGAGTACGCATGAAACTAGGATATTTTGACTTTAACCCTGACTACTCAATTCGCCCGGACGATCTCGCCCGCGCTTGTGAGGAGCGCGGCTACGACTCGCTGTGGCTCGGGGAACACATTAATATTCCGGTTAGCCGCCGCACTCCCTATCCGCTGGGCGGTGAACTCCCCAAGTATTATTCGCACATGCGTGATCCGTTCATATCGCTGATGGCCGCGGGCGCGGTGACAAAAAATCTCAAACTTGCCACTGGCATTTGCCTGATGGCTGAGCGCGATCCGATTACCACCGCGAAAGAAGTCGCCACCCTCGATAGCCTGACTAACGGACGCGTAATCTTTGGCATCGGCGGCGGATGGAACGTGGAAGAGATGGAAAACCACGGGATGCCTTTCAGCCGGCGTTGGAAAGTGTTGCGCGAGCGGGTTCTGGCTATGAAGACGATTTGGACGCAAGACGAACCCTCGTTTCACGGCGAATTCGTCAATTTCGAGCGGCTCTGGTCCTATCCCAAGCCTGTCCAGAAGCCCCACCCGCCGATCATTATGGGCAGTATCAAGCCCCAAGGGCTGCAGCGGATTGTGGACTACTGCGACGGATGGTGCCCGGCCGATATGGCGATCGAGGACTTCAAGCGTGTGCTGGCTGAACTCCGGGAGCGCTGCGAGAGAGTTGGGCGAAATCCACGCGCGCTTTCGATTTCCATTTTTGCCGCGGGTACTCCCGAGGAATCTAAGCTTCAGCGCTACCGAGAATCAGGCGTCGACCGAGTAGTACTTGGTGTGGGACGAGACGATGTCGATGTGGCGGGAAAGGTCTTGCCCTTTCTCGACCGCTATGCGGAGCTCATACCCAAACTCGTCTAATCGCGGAATTTCTCTGGCTCTTTGGCGCCGTGAGTATTATTTAGGCGCTGATGGCGTTCTGGTGAAGCGCTGCTTCTTCATCTTCGGCGTTCGACGTCGCGTAGATTGCCGCCGAAACGACTCGCCTCAGTTGTTTGTATTGCTCAGTCTCTTGCATGGTGAGGAGATAACGGCGGGCAGACTCCGCCATCACAATTTCCTGCTCTTTAATGGACTCGGTAACTTTGGCAGCTTCCGGATCACTGAGACCGTCGCATTCAGAGAAGGTGGTACGCACCAGTTCACTCAACATAAGATCATCATGCCAAGCACCGATCTGATCCTGGATCTCCTTGAGCAATCCGCTCGACTCTTCAAGCTTTTTGTCGGGATAAAATCTTCGCCGGAGCTGAAGTGCGTATCTGAGTGATTTTGCTTTGATTCTGACCGCGTGAAGGTTAGTCACTATAGGCAGACGTTCGAATTCATCGATGGCAAAATGCAACCTATGCCACGAGCGTCGGAGCAGCTCTGCCAGGTTGTCCCCCAGCGGCTCGACCTTGGCGCATGCTTTCACCAGTTTCCTGGTTTTGGTTCGAAGCTTTCTCATCTTCCGTAAGTCTGCGTTCTTCAGGAACTCCTTCGCTGCGCGTTTCCGTCGTGCTGCCGTTTTCTCAGCGATTGTTGGCCACACCGCTCGCTCATACGTGTGGTGAGCCTTTTGCTGAGCTTGTTCGACCAATTTGATCATCACATCGCCGTCGCGCCAGGCGCTCAAGGCATGCCGCCATGATTGCAAATCGCTGCGAATTCTCTTTGCACGACGTGTGGATCGTCTGATGCGACACGCATCAACAAGGCATTGTAGGTCACGAGTGGTTTTTCGAAAGTCATGAACCGCCTCGGCATCCTTCATTCTGATGATAGTCTGCAACGTCTTGCTTAGCTTCCGTGTCCGTTTAGCCGCGTAGCGGACGAGCTCTTGCGAAAGTTCCTTTTGAGTACGCACCATCAACTCCATACTATTATAGGTTCATTGCCTCAGCCAGACAAAATAGCTACACCACCAGGCAAGGGGTACAATCAGAACGAGGTAGCCGCACACGTTAAAATGTAGAGCTATTAAGTCATTGATTATGTAGGAGCGATTTCGGCGCCTTTGGCTGCGAAGGCGCGCATGCCTTCTGCGATGAGCTCGCGCGCAACGTGCGGACCGGAGTGCGCTAATGGCTTGAAGCGGCGGCCGCGCATTTCGTTGTAGGACGTATAGAAATGCTCTATCTCCTTCACAATAACGGGATTGAGGTCCTCGATAGAGGTGATGCGAGCGTATTCGTGGGCTGCAACGGCAATTCCGATTATACGATCATTCCGGAAAGTAACATTGTCCTGAGTCTGCTCTGCTTGAATAGCTCCAATTACCCGCGTTGGGATAACACATCCAGTAAAGGTCGGTGCATCCAGGAGAACCAGGATGTCAAGCGGATCTCCGTCACTCCCAAGTGTTGAGGGTATGAACCCGAAGTCCCGGGGAAACACACTGCCGGTCGGCAGAATGTGTGACACTGCGAATGCTGCGAGGAGCGGCAGGTACTTGAATTTAATTTGACTGCCGCGGGGTGACTCAATAACAGCGTGAAAAGTTGATGACTGCGCGTCGAATGCTGGGAGATCAATGAGGTTATGCTTGTTCATCGGAAAATACCGCTGCTTCTGGCCAAATATCTGTTAGTTGGAGATTCATCGAGCCGCTTACAGTCAACAATCATCTTGCATCGATTTGTCGTGGCGATGGCCCCTCGCGAGGAGGCGCAATCGCCATGCCGACCAACGACCGGTATCTATGCGTTGAGCCAAGCCACTAAGTGCGAAGCAGCAAGCCTAACCGTATTGGTATTTGCAATAATTATAGAAGGCAGTAGAGCGTCATACTGGTTAGCGCCGATCACGCAGCAAAAACTAAGGTATTAAAAGCTGCTCGTTAAGCAACGTCTTCGCTTCCTTTAGAGCGACCGTGTCACATAGGCCAGTTGTGACGGCCTCCTCAAAGCGCTTAGTTGTAGGAAATCTGTATCGGGTCGCGGCGTGACAGGCCCGACGAAAAGGTCCGCCCGCTAATAGGTCTCAGTCAGCCTGCATTGCATTAAGTTCGGCAGTCCGAGAGACTCTTTGTCCAACCAATCCGTATAGAGGCCTTGCTGCGTGGTCTCACAATCGAAGATGCCCTCGAATCGTTCAATTCGCGAATACACGCCGCTGGCTCTCGCCTATGGCGTGATGGTTGGGGCAATGCTTGCCGCCTTTATGCTGATACGGAACTACGGCGAGAGAATGACCGCGCCGGCTATCCCGCTCGTTAAGAATGCGCATCCAGAGGCCAACGCGGCGACTATGAGTCACGTGCTCCTCGCGCTGGTGGTTATTGTTGTGCTGGCTCGCCTGCTCGGAAATGCTTTTCGCGTGTTCCATCAGCCGCCGGTTATCGGGGAAATAATCGCCGGCCTGCTACTGGGACCATCGTTTCTGGGGCGCGTTGCTCCCGGGATT
Organism: Candidatus Binataceae bacterium; assembly: GCA_024281015.1. Taxonomy (GTDB): domain Bacteria; phylum Desulfobacterota; class Binatia; order Binatales; family Binataceae; genus JAMXLL01. The sequence goes on along the minus strand of JAMXLL010000092.1, from coordinate 4,271 downwards.
TCAGGTTACGTGCTTCCCCCGTCGATTTCGCCCTTTCTCAACGTATTAGCCCAGGTCGGCGTCGTTATCTACATGTTTCTGGTCGGACTGGATCTCGATCCGGGGCTGCTGAAACGCCGAGGTCATGCCGCCGTCGCAATCTCGCATGCCAGCATAATTGCGCCCTTTCTCATGGGTGCTGCGCTTTCGTTGATTCTCTTCCCGCGTCTGGCAACCGCCGGGGTACGCTTCACTGCTTTTGCATTGTTTCTCGGCGTGGCGATGTCAGTCACCGCATTTCCGGTGCTGGCGCGAATTCTCACTGATCGTGGAATCCACAAATCTCGAATGGGCGCGATCGCGCTGACCTGTGCTGCCGTTGATGATGTCACCGCGTGGTGCATGCTGGCCTTTGTTGTCGCTGTGATCCAGTCGCGCACGGCAGGATTCATCACCACCTTTGGCGGAGCGCTGGCATTCATCGCACTGATGCTGTTGGTGGTGCGGCCCCTCATGATGCGGCTGACCTTGGTATATGGGAATCGCGGCAGATTAACTCAGGGCCTGATGGCCGTGGTATTCATCGCGCTGCTGCTGTCTGCATGGGCTACGGATCTGATTGGCATTCATGCCGTCTTTGGCGCATTTGCACTTGGCGCCATGATGCCACATGACAGTGGTCTTGCCCGCGATCTTACAGACCGGCTTGAAGATCTTTTGGTGGTGCTGCTACTGCCTGCGTTTTTTGCGTATACGGGGTTGCGCACGCAGATCGGCCTGCTCAATGGATCGCAACAGTGGGCGCTGTGCGCGCTGATCATTCTCGTCGCTTCGGCCGGCAAATTCGGCGGCAGCGCCATCGCGGCGCGGCTTACCGGACTCGGTTGGCGCGATGCGGCGGCACTCGGCGTGCTTATGAACACGCGTGGGCTGGTCGAGTTAATCGTCCTGAATATCGGGCTCGATTTCGGAGTGATCTCCCCGACTGTGTTCGCCATGTTGGTATTGATGGCCCTGGTCACTACTTTTTTGACGACTCCCGTGCTCGACCTGATCTCCAGCGAGTTGACCGAAAGTTTTGAACAACCGGCGACGGCTCGGGCTGAAGTCCTGGCAACGGTGCACCGACCGATGCTGGTCGCGATATCGAATCCGCGCGGATTGGCATCGCTGCTCGATGTTGCAGCTCATGCGACCGAGCCTGAGGGTCCCCCCGCTCAGGTTCTGGCCCTGGTACGGCGGCCTTCGGGAGGAGTCCGCTCGGGGTTGCGAGAGGTCAATCAGCGGGAGCCCTTGCGTGCGCCGATTCTGCTCTCGGCGTTGGAGCACGCGAGGCGCCTCGGCCTGCCTGTCGAGGCGATGTCGATGTGGACCGCGGAGCCTGCGCACGACATCGTTCAAACGGCGCTTGATCGCGGCGCCGCCTGGATATTTATGGGCTTTCACCAACCGGCCTTCGGCACCGACGGAATGGGCGGTACGGTGCGAGCTGTCCTCCAGCGCGCCCTCCTCATGCCAATTCACGTCGGCGTGGTCACCCGCGGAGAGCCGGTGCGAATCGAGCGACTGTTTGTGCTGATTGACAACACTACCGATGGGCGGGCTGCATTGGACCTGGGCTCGCGCATTGCACGGAAATGCGGAGCGAGTATGCATGCGCTGCTGATGCCCCAAAATGACGGCGAGCCGGACCCTGCCCTCAAGGAGCTGCTGCGAAACGCGAGCCTTACCAGCGGCAAATGGCTCTACACAGATGTCCTGCACGACCGCAGTCCGCGCAACTTAATAGAGCAGACTCCAGGGCAGCTTGTGATCGTCGGAAAACGAATAGCCGATGAACTCGCGCTGCCGATGAACGTGATTCGCGAGCTCGATGGCGAGCGCCGCATGATTGTCGTGCAGGGCGGCGCGATGCAATCTAGTCGGTTGCCCGCTCCCTGATATGCGTCGCCTCTTCTGACGCGGCGTGGCAGCGGCCCATTTTATTTAGTGTCAATAAATGTCGGCGGCGTCCGCTCAATTGTTCCGTTCATGCGGTTCAGACCGAAACATTCGCGTGGTACTCGATGAACAAATGCCGCATCGAAGTGCGCCCCCATCCCGACTGGCAACCGCTAAGGCTTTGCGCGCATACTCCTTGGCTGGAGGTTTGTCATGCTCGACCACATCGGACTAGTCGTTTCAGACTACGCGAAAAGCAAAGCTTTCTTCGAGCGCGCACTCGCCCCGTTGGGATATTCGTGCCTGATGGAATTCAGCGGTGCCGCAGGATTCGGCGCAGCCGGCAAGCCCGACTTTTGGATATCACAAGGCCAGGCTAGCACGCCCCCGGTACACGTCGCCTTCGCCGTCCCCGACCGTGCGACGGTCGATGCGTTTCATAAAGCGGGGCTGGGTGCTGGTGGGCGCGACAACGGGGCTCCTGGACTGCGCAAAGAATATCATCCGGATTATTATGGTGCGTTCATCCATGATCCGGACGGCAACAATATTGAGGCGGTCTGCCATAAGCCCGCCTAAAGCGCAGCTTCGGCCCGGTTGTGCGGCGCTGTGAGGACCGATTATGTATCAAGGCACGCCCCCTTAGCTCAGTTGGATAGAGCACAGGATTCCTAATCCTGGGGTCGCGCGTTCAAGTCGCGCAGGGGGCGCCAACTACTGGTCAGAAAAGCTAAGCAAATCAAGCCATTTCGCTGAAGCTTCGCAGTCGTTTGATGCCCGCTATCATCCGCTGATTCCCGCTGTTCCGGGCACAGTTTGGGCACATTCGAGGGCTGGCCAGTGAACTGTCCGCATCCGCGCGGTTCGCTGTTCAGCCGTAAAAAGGGCGTTGTCTATCGACAAGGCTGCGGACGATGGCGGTGCGCTCCGTGCGCATCTAAAAAGGCGGCTCTGGCGCGGCGATTCGAGAGGATCCGCTGGCGCGGACCCGTTTCCCTCGTAACCTTGACTGCAGCACGGGTTGAAGACGCTGACCCTACGCCCGAGGCAATGCGCCGGTTCAGTCGGCGCGCAGCTTCTGTAAGGCGATGGGTTAAGCGCCATTACCGCGATTTTCAATGGGACTGGGTTCGCGAGATTGCTCCGCGCAATCCGCTCTGCGTCTGCGATGAAATGGGCGCTTGTCGCTGTGGCGCGGGGGGTGGTCGCTTGTACGTCCACATGCTTTGGGACGCACCTTTCATCCCGCAAAGGAAACTGAGCAAGGCTGCAGTGAGATCGAAACTCGGCGAAGTTTTGGACATTCGGCGCGTGAGCGGAAGAGACGCGAGCTTTCTCTGTTGCACCGGGCCATGGTTCTCGCGCATCGCGCGGGCCGATGGCGCTCGTTCCACCTTTGCCGACTATCGCGGTCGATAATGCGCGCGGCGGCTTCTTCGAGGATGAGCAGTGGCGCGCTGTGCGCGAGCATCTGCCACCCCATTTACAGGACGCTGGAGACTTCGCCTATCTGACGGGGTGGCGTTTGATGGAAATTCTGACGCTCCGCTGGGCGAACGTTGACCTGACGCGCGGCGTCGTGAGTCTGCCTGGGCGTGCGACTAAGAACGGGCGCGTTCGCGCTTTTCCCTTCGGCGAATTCCCCGAACTCCGCGTTGTGATTGCCCGCCGGCGCGCACGAACTGAAGAAACGCAGCGCTCGGGGCGCATCGTTCCGGTTTCTTCCACGACAACGGAGAGCCATTGTTTGGTGCCGATGGGCGCGCAAAACGGAGCCTCCGGCGCGCATGGCGGCGGGCCTGTGTCGCGGCCGGACTGCCTGGGCGAATCCTGCACGATTTCCGTCGTACCGCCGTCCGCAATTTGGAGCGAGCAGGAATGCCGCGTTCGGTCGCGGATGGAATTGGTCGGCCACCGCACTGAGTCGGTGTATCAACGCTACGACATTGTCTCGGAAAAGGATCTGACCGATGGTGTAAAAACCTACGCGACGTGGCGGGCGCGCAAATGAGAAAATGATTCAGCTCCTTCAGCTCCGGGGGGGGGGGCGGCGCTCGCGTGAGCGATCCCTAGTTTAACGCGCTTGCGGCTTTCACGAACAAGCGCGCGGCTACGTTCACATTCGGAATTCAGCAATCGCCGTCGAACCGCCGCGAGTTGCCGGCGGCTTTCAAGCACCAGTTGGTGGCTGTGTCGGCAGATGGCGTGACCGTCGGCAAGGTTCTGACGGACCCTTTCAAGGAGCTGCGATACCTCCAAATGCTTGAGGCAGGAAAGCTCCATGTCGTGCAATCTAGATGCGCAAAATCGGCTCGTCAATGGAAATTGTTTGGGCACAATTTCGGGCACAA
>JAMXLL010000091.1 GCA_024281015.1 Candidatus Binataceae bacterium | reverse complement strand
ATCCGGGCCAATGGGCGGCGGAGTACGAGTTTCTCCCGTGTCCAGCTCTTGAGCTGCTTTCCGGCCCGATTGTCGTGCCGCTTAACACCAACGCGCGGGAACTAGACATGATGTCCTCCCGCAGTTTCTACGCGGATATCCGCCGGAACTCCACCCGCGGGGATTCGCGTCAACCTTGGCGAGAGGACGAACAGTTGGCGGCGGTAAGCATCACCTCGAGCAGGCACGGAAGTGCGGCAGGGTTCCGTCATTTCCTCACGGAACAATCCGCTCCGAACGGGCAGTATTGGCGGCCTAATTAATGGGTTAGTGAGCGGCAGCGGTACTGGCAGCTTTTTTCGAACTCGGCAGCAGCCAGCAAAGCGGGATCAGTGGAATCGTCGCGATAGCGATGATCCAATAGACGTCGTTGAATGCGAGCATTGCAGATTGGGCTTGAACGAGTCGGTAGACTACCCCAAGTTGCTGGTGAGGAACGCCTGGCGAGTATAGAAACGCAGGGGCACCGGGCATTTGTGCTCCACTCGTTTGCAAACGCCATGCATCGAAAACCGAGAAATGCTCGACGAGCCGTGACTGATGGACCTGCTCGCGGCTGACCAGCGAATTAGTCATGAGCGCAATCCCGATCGCGGCGCCCGTATTCCGCAGCATGTTGAACAGACTCGACGCGTAACCGATGCGATGCACAGGCACACAGGATAATGCTGTCGCTGAAGTATTGGGGAAGATCAGGCCGTAACCGACCGACATCACGGCGCCGGTCCAAATTACCGTCCAGGCACTAATCGGGAGATTCCAGCTCGAGGTCAGCCAACAACCGAACGAAGCGATCGCGAAGCCGAGCCCGACCAGGGGTCGAGTGTTAATACCAGTGCGCGACAATTGGCCCATCAGCAGTAGAGCCAACATCGCCGCCACACCGCGAGGGGTCAGAGTGAGACCCGCTTGCCAGGCGCTATAACCCATCAGTTCCTGCAGAAAGAGCGGGCTTAACAGAATGGTGCCGAACAGGACGAAGCTCATCGCCACCTGCAGAACGATAGCGACGTCAAAGGCCTGTTGTTTGAATATCCGTAAATCCAGAATCGGCTCAGCAAACGAAACCTCCCGCAGGCCTAGCAGGACGAACGAAAGTGCCGACAGGGCGGCAGCGTAGACGACCCATGGCGTATTGAACCAATCGGCGCGCTGACCGCGGTCGAGCACGATCTGAAGCAGCCCCAGGCTTAAAACCAATAGGCCAATACCGGCGTAATCGACCTTGCCTCCCCGGGTCCGCCCATCGGAAATGGATGCTGGATCCTCAAGGAAAGCCGAGGTCATCAGGAAAGCCGCAATTCCGATCGGAACATTGATATAGAAGTTCCAGCGCCAGCTCCAATTGTCTGTGATCCAGCCGCCTATCGTCGGTCCGGCAATCGGGGCCACCATCACTCCCATTCCCCACACGGCCATCGCCATCTGCCGCTCCTCAGGCGGAAATGTCTCTACCAGGATGGCCTGCGAGGAGGGGACCATCGCCGCCCCGGCGGCGCCCTGAATCAAGCGGAATATCACAATTTGCATTAGCGATTGGGCGGCGCCGCATAACATGGAGGCCGCCACAAACACAAATACCGAAGTAAGAAAATAGCGTTTGCGGCCGGTGCGAGCGGAAATCCAGGCAGTCATGGGAATCATGATGCCGTTGGCAACCAGGTACGAGGTCACCACCCAGGCGATCTCGTCGAGGCTGGCAGAAAACGCGCCCTGCATATGCGGCAAGGCGACGTTCACAATCGAGCTGTCAAGGACTTCGAGCGTGGTGCCGAGCATCACCGCCAGTGCGATTAGCCACTTGTGCGATGCGGCGCCGGATGGCTCCGGATGAACGGCACTAGCTGCCGCCATTTCAGCCCCCGATTTGCCTGCGTCAGCGGTCTGACGCTTCGGCGTTAGCCCCCACCAGCAATAGCTAAGAGTTATACCATTCTAACGAGCCGTTATCATGCGTGCAAAGAAAAATTTCGGGCAGTGGATGAAAAATCCGCACAGTGGCTGGCATGGTCTTCCCGGGTTAGAACCGCGCCGCGGCCGTGACGAACGGGAGTAACACGAGCAGAGGGGATGGCAATCTCATCGTGGCGCGCTAAAGTCGGTTCGGAATATAGCGAGCTTGAAAACAGTTTCCGACAGGGAGGACGCAGTGGGAATTCTCGTCAATGGACAATGGAGTGAGGAAGAGCTGCCCACTGAAACCGACAACTCCGGTGGATTTCAGCGCGCTGACAGCTGTTTTCGCGACTGGATCACCGCCGATGGCTCATCCGGATTTAAGGCCGAACCCGGCCGATATCATCTGTATGTAGCTTATAATTGTCCGTGGGCTCATCGCACCTTGATTTTTCGCGTCCTGAAGAAGTTGGAGGGAGCGATTAGCGTGACCTGCGCGTTGCCCGGCATCCGCGAGCAGGGATGGACCTTCGGCAATGACCCGCAGTTTCCCGAGTGCACCCCCGATACGGTCAGCGGGTTCCGTCATCTTCATCAGGCATACACTGCCAGCGAGCCTCGCTACAGCGGGAAAGTTACCGTACCAACGTTGTGGGACAAGCGCACGCAGCGGATCGTAAACAATGAATCCTCTGAGATTATTCGCATGCTCAATAGCGGATTCGGGGACATCGCCAACCAGACTGACTTCTATCCGGTGCGCCTGCGTTCCGAGATAGATAGAATCAACCAATTCGTTTACATCAATATTAACAATGGGGTATACCGATGCGGCTTCGCGCGCTCGCAGGGCGCTTATGAAGCTGCGTATGGAGATTTGTTCGCGGCGCTGGACCAAGTGGAGGAACGGCTATCGCACCACCGTTATCTGGTAAGAAACCAAATCACCGAGGCTGATTGGCGCCTCTTCCCCACTCTGGTCCGCTTCGACGTTGCGTATTTTTCGCTATTTAAATGCAACAGGCAGCGGATCGCTGACTACCCAAACCTCTCAAACTATATGCGCGACCTTTATACAGTGCCCGGCATCGCGGCGACCGTTAAACCGCGACAGTACATCGCCGGCTACTGGTCTATCCGGCGGCTCAATCCTACTGGCATCATACCGAAGGGAACGCCTGTCGATTACCAGGCATCGAACAATCGTGCTCAGTTTGATCAGTAGAGGAGGAACAGAGCTGGCAGGCCGGGCGTTCAACTGTCCCCGGAAAGCGTCTATTCCTCCCACGCAAGGGTATCGGTTCAGCCTTCGCTCACTGGGGTCATAGAATCAATATTGATGCGGCGCGACTTGAACTTCCATTCTCCATCTACCTTCGAATATTCATCATCGTACCAGCCCGTCATGTAATGCTTCTTGCCATTACGCAACAGACGCACCTCTACATAGCAAGTTCCCTGTGCGCGGTCGGGCCCGAGCAGCTCAACCACATGGTTGTGAATGAACGGCCGAGGCTGCGAGCTATCGAGACCTGTTGCGATCATCTTACGCAACGCCTCGCGCCCTTTCGCCTGGGGCATCGACGCGTCAGTGGTCGATATTTCGCCATCGGCGGTAAAAAGATCGGCCCAGGAATCAGGATCTTTTTGCCATACACAATGACAATAGCGGATCGGCAGAGTGCGAATTGCCTCGCGGTCGGTCAGTTCCTGGATTAGGGCATCGGTGCTCCTGGTGGCCATGGGAAACCTCCTTTAGCTATGGATGAGTTGTACGGTCTCGAAAATCACCGTTGCCGGCGTTTTTTCATCCCGAGCCGGCCGCTGCACAGCAAGGCCGTGACAAGTGACTCTGCGCAGCGATTTGCCATTGCTCTTTCAGCGCTCCACATTGGTCCTTCCACTCATTCGCCATTCACTCGCGCTGGCTGCTCCCTCGGTCCGAGATTACAAAAAAGCGGTTCAGCTGGGAGATGTCGTCACTGCACGTTCGAGCCGCGACAGCAACAATCAGAGCCGTTCGATCGATCACTTAGAAGATCGCGAACGGATTAACTGGCGACCCGGTCCCTCGCTTTAAGACCAGCGGGCCCATTGCGAATTGAAATTCATAACGATGTAAACGCTCGCACGCCGAAGCGAGCGCCTCCAGGTCGGCATTGTCGATCAGGTGTATTCCCATAACGACCAGAGTGCCTATGTGTATGGGCAGAATGATGTCGTCATAACCGCTCGGGAACACATCACTCACCCCATCGCAACCCAGCACTGCAACCCTGCGCTCATGCAGCCATGGCAAGCATGAGGCGTCAAGACCCGGCATGGAAATAAATCCTCCTGCCTGGGGCGCCTCCCAGCCACGTTTCGCGCGACGGCGCTTGGCGCGGCCGGTCCTGATCAACAGAACATCGCCTTCTTCCACGCTGACACGATGCTCTCGTTCAGCCGCGTCCAGGTCAGAGGGCAGAATATGATCGCCGGGCTCAAGCCATTCGACATTTCTTACTCTCGGAATGTCGAGCAGTACGCCACGGCTGGAAATGCCCTGACTGGCAATGTCGATGGCGCATTTCCTGGCGCCTTGGGAGCCCACCTCAGCAGCGTCGAAGCCGTTGTACATCTTGCCTTGCCAAAATACGTGACAAAGGGCGTCGATATGGGTAGTCGAGAAGCCGTGAAACGATATCGCGAAATAGTCAGCCACCCCAGCCAGAGAACTACGCGAGGCATCGACTCCGGTCTGGACCATCAGGTGCGTAACTGGATTGGGATTGTCGGCAGCCGGGGCGGTCGCGAGCGGCAGTGACATCGAAACCGTCTCACCGCTTTGGACCAGGCGGGCGGCGGCGATACGCTTCTGGTTAGTAATAAAGTTCAGCGCACCGGACTCGTCCTCCTTACCCCACCGTCCCCAGTTGCTGAGTTTGTCGAACAGCCCTTTCACTTCGGCAGAAGTTAACGGCGTTGCCATTGTGCTCCTCTTTTCCGAATACATGCGCCAGTGCGTCTTCAGCGCACGCAAAACGGTCGACACGAGCCGCGATTAGAAGGTGCTCTCCGGTCTCTAATTCACCCAGCGAAGAGCTGTCAAGCGACTGTGGTCGGAGGAAATCGGGCCTCCTGATCTATTCGCCGGACCGCCAAATCAGAACTCCCATTATCAACATCCACAGCATCAGCACTGAATTCGCCGGCATGCTAATCATCATTTCGAGGTCGGAAAAGCCGGAATACGCCATTACGATACCTGCGATGGCAGTGCCGATACCTCCCACTTCCGCGAGTGCTGCTACCCATTTTGGAAACGAATCTTCGCGGAGCATCGCTAGTCCGTAGAGCGCCGCTGCTACTCCCAGTAAGATGTTCAATACGCTTGCTATACCCACCTCAATTTGACGAATAGCGAAGGCGGCATAGAATGCGGCAGTCTTTGTCGCAGCCGGTGCAGCGGACCAGGCATTAACGGCACTTCTCAAAGCAATTCCGTCAACTGCCTGCAGCGCCACGGCGGTTGCGAGACAGCCCATCACACCCGCGGCACCGAGCCTATAGTAGACTGCGCCTGGTCCTCTTTCGTGGGTCCCCGCGATGAGGATTAGGCTGGCAAGCACGAGCACCATCCCCGCCATTTGCAGTAGGTGACTGGTTACCCATAACCGGTCCGTTGCGTATTGGGCGAACGCGATTACCGCGTTGTTTGGCTCCTCGGGTACTGGATGAAGATAAGTTCCGACGACGAGCAAACCAGTTCCCGCAATTGCGCACGCCGCGGCGGCTCGGCTGTCGTCCCTAGGAAGCACAGCGACTTGTCAAGACGCCCAGGTGCGAAACCATCGTCGTGGCAGTAAGGGTTCCGTCCAGGATTTCAGAACCCCGCATTCGGTGGATCCCCAGTCGCGGCCCGCGCGACATCTCCACCACCGTCGCGTGCGATTTCGGCGAGCGTACGGTGTGAGATGACGGAGCGCGGCGCCTCCAGGGTGATATCGCGTTTGCTCGCCACAGCATCACGATGCTTTATAAGCAGCCAGGAAGGCCGGCTACTGCGTCCGAAACCCCGCGTACGGACCAACACCCAAGAGCCTTTCAACTTCATGCCATCCAAGGTGAATTTGAGCTCTCCCTTCCTTAGTGCCTCGTCGACATCCGGCACTTCCGCAAGCCAGGCGCCGTGATCCCAAACCATAACCGTCCCTCCGCCGTACTCGCCGGCGGGAATGACACCTTCAAAATCAGCATATTCCAGCGGATGGTCTTCGACCTGGGTCGCCAGACGCTTGATCGAGGGATCGAGCGACGGCCCCTTCGGGACTGCCCAGGATAAAAGCACGCCGTTTCATTCGAGCCGGAAATCATAATGGAGATGCGATGCCCGATGTTTTTGGATTACATAACTGGGCGCCTTAACTCTTCCATGAGAGGCTATGTTTGGTCCGGCGGGCTCGGAGGTGATGTCGAATCGGCGTTTTTTCCGATATTCGCTGAGGGCCATGCCTCATTATCCCTAATCGTGTTCATTTCTCTAACGCCAAGCAGGTTGGCAGCCAGCTAGCGAAGCGTCTACGAGGTTTCGCAGACGCATACTTGTGATTAAGCTTGGATTACTCGGTCGGCAGCGCGGCCGGTACGGATGATAGCAGGGCGAAGACGTGAAAAAACGTGTCGTGATTATAGGCGGGGGTGTGATCGGCTGTTCAATCGCATGGCGGCTGGCGCGCGAAGGTGCCGCTGTCACTGTGCTGGAGCGAGGCCGGTTGGGTAGAGAGGCGTCATGGGCGAGCGCCGGGATGATTGCGCCGCAGGCTGAAGCACAAGCCGCCGGACCGTTTTTCCAACTCTGCCTACGCGCGCGCGACACCTTCGAGGCGGCGCTCGAAATGCTCCGCGCCGATACCGATGTCGATCCTGAGTATGACCGGGCCGGGATTCTTTACCTGGCCCTGAACGATCAAGAGCGAAGTGAGCTGCAGCAGGCTGGCCAATGGCAAACTAATGCCGGCGGCACCGTCGAAGAATTATCCGTGCCGGCCGCCCTAAAGTTGGAACCGGCAATCTCGCCGCAAGCCGTTTATGCGCTACATCTGCCGCTGGAACGGCGCGTTGAAAATCGTCGGCTGACACTGGCATACGCCAGCGCCGCAATCGGCAAGGGTGCGGTGCTGGTCGAGGGCGTAGCCGCGAAGCAGGTGCTGGTTCATCAAAATACGATCGGCGTCACTGCCAATGACGGGCGCACGTTCGATGCGGACGTAGTCATCAACGCGGCCGGGGCATGGTCGAACGGAATTCAGGGTATTAGCGACCCGTTTGAATGCTATCCGGTGCGTGGACAAATAGTCTGCTTCGATGCCCGGCCCGGACAACTCCGGGCGTCACTCTTCTCACCCCGCGGTTATCTGGTCCCTCGGCGTGACGGACGAATTCTGGCCGGCTCCACCATGGAAGAGGCCGGATTCGACAAAACCGTCACCCTCTCCGGACTTACCAAAATTACGCGTGCAGCGTTCGAGATGGCGCCCCAGTTGAGTGATTTGCCGTTCCGTGAAGCATGGGCTGGGCTCCGGCCAGCGACAAGAGATTTTCTGCCCGTGCTGGGATCCTCCCCTTCGCTGCCAAGCCTGTTCTATGCGATTGGTCATTTCCGAAGTGGAATCCTGCTGTCGGCGATTACGGGCGAAATCGTCACTGATCTTATTCAGGCCAGGACTCCGACAATTGACCTGGGGCCGTTTTCGCCCACGCGCTTCATCGAACCGCCCAAAACCAGCGTATTGGCTTTTATTCGAGATATTCTGTTCCGTTCGCGCGTAGACGCCGCGGCGCAATCCTCGGGAAAGGAGGTGGCATACGCGTCAGACCTGGAGCAGGGTTTACGCCGGTGTGGAGAGCTTCAGCCGGCAACTATCCTGATCGATTTGTCCGATGCAGCTTTTCCCGCAGGCGAGGCGGCTGCGAAGATTCGCACTGCGGTGCCTAATGCACGACTCATCGGGTTCGCATCGCATGTCGATCTGAAAGCAATGGATGCGGCCCGCAAGGCGGGATTCGAACTGACTTTGTCGCGGAATGAGTTTACCAGTCGCTTAGGGGAATTATTGACACTTTGATTCACTCGGGAATGGACGGAACGTTCCCAAGGTAACATCCGTCCAATTTTTTCATCCTGAATCACCCTTAATTACATAACCGGTTGCCGGTAAGGTCGTCGGCAGAGACGTAAGTTGCTAAAGCACCTTTCAGGACGTTCGCAGCGTCGGCATGATCGGTGCTTCCCCAAAACAACTTGAGCGATGCGGTACTGGAACCTGACGTAAATTAGGGTGAATACTTCTACTTCCACCTGACACCTGTTTTCCTTCGAACTTCGCTCTTCCTCCTGAACACCCTGATCGAAGTGGTCTTACCTCATCCGGGCGCCGCAAAGCTGTAGTTCTGCCGTTGCGGGGATGGAATGCTGATCTCCTGCGTTCATCCCCGCAACGCAACCCCCATCAAAGCGTCTCCTGGCACATTGCGCGATCCTTGACCGGCGCGATTGCGCATTTGCCTCTATTGCCGCGACGTTCTACCCTATTGCCGAGGTAGCAAGCGCATGTCGGTCAATAAAGTCATCCTGGTCGGCAACTTGGGGCGCGACCCCGAGCTTCGTGCTACACCTTCCGGCCAGAGCGTCTGCAGTTTTTCGATTGCCACGACTGAGCGATTTACCGATCGCGCCGGACAGCAACGCGAGCAGACGGAATGGCATAACGTCGTGGTCTGGGGAAAGCAGGCCGACCTGTGTGGGCAGTATCTAAAAAAGGGACGGCAGGTCTATATCGAAGGCCGCCTGACAACTCGCCAATATGAAGCCAAAGATGGCACCGGTAAGCGTTATCGGACAGAAGTGGTAGCCCAGCGCGTGCAATTCCTTGGCGGGCGTAGTCAGGCGGGGTTTGATGAGGGAGTTTCCGACTTCAATTCAGGCCCCGACGCTCCGCCCCCGGTAGACGACGAAGATATCCCTTTTTAGTGGTTGGCTAAGGACCATCTGATCGTCGGTGGCGGCGCCAACGGAGAATTTCCGCAAGCGCTGCCCCAGCGGCGTGCCGCACCGAAATGCGCTGCCAAATCACTCCTGAGCACCCCTAGCTCGATTCCCATCCAGACCGCGGGGAACCCCTCAAGTTTCGGCCGAGACTTGAGATAAATGGCAAGAGCGCCAGCATAGTTGCCGCGGTCCAGGTGAAGCAGGGCGGCCGCCGTTTGGATCATTCCCTGGTAAAAGATTCGCCGCTCGCCTGCAACGGACCTCCATTCCGCTTCCCATATCTCGTGAGCCTCGAAGAAATGCCGCTGATTAAATAGCCGCACTCCCTCGGCGAAACGCTCATTAATTCCAGACTTCATTAACAAGCCAGCTCTTGCGAATGGAACTAGACAGCGGAGACCGATGCGCGCGTACCCCAAACGTCAGGATCATCCTTAAGGCCCGAGTCGCAAATGGCTCGTCGCTGCGCGGCGCGGCACCGGTCCCGGTAAGCCGTCGTAAACCAACGAGCGTCCGTCGGAGTGGAATCCCATGGCCGCCATCGCGGCCACGTGCGCGGATTCGAGGGCTGGCTCATTGTTGATGGTTTCCAAGACCAGGCGTGCGCGCATCTTCAGAAACTCTGGAATCACGGTCATTAGCGAGGTCTGATCAAAACCAATCCAAGTGGTAAGTGCACGGCCGGCAAGACCGGCAATCACTCTGCCAGATTGGATAACAAGCAGATTATCCACTTCGCGTGCGATGCCGCACCCCGGCAAGAGAACGCCAAAGGGATTAGCCGGATCCGCGGCACTGATAACCGCCAGAGCGCCGGATCCTTTGGCCTCGCGCTCTTCGCGCAACATGTCGAGCGCTTCAGGCAGGGCGTATTGTTCCCCCGATAGCGCTCGCACAAACCATCCCCGGCGCACCGTCCCCGCGTACTCCATGCGGCGCAGCGCGAACAGGATCTGTTGCCACGTGATGTCGATTTGTTCCAGTGCCATCATCTCGCGGGCGAGGATGCCGTGTCGCCGAAGCAGAAGAAGCGCGATTTCGCGCGCATCATCTGAAGCGTGCGGATCATGCGTCTCGTGCACGTTAGATGCCGCCGGGCCAGCTCTCAACTGCGGCACGATCGACCAACGGCCGCTGAGACTGGATTGAAGGCGCGCTCGCAAAGCAGCATCCTGTCGGCCTGTGAGGCGTTTTGCCCGCTGCTCCTGCTGAAACGAAGATGATTGCTGGTTGGAGATGAGCTTTACAGCATCAGGCTCAAGAGCCAGGAGCCTCAACGGGGCGAAGCTGTCGTTCGACACCATTCCGGCCGCGGCAAGCCGCCAAACCGCGGCGAGAGCATCACGCTCCGACAGGTTGGCGCGCTCGGCTATTTGATCGAGGTACTGCGCTCCGAATTTCGTGAGTACCTCAACCACAGTCTGTGTGCTCGAATCGCCTGGTGTTTCTCCTGATGGCCAGTAGCAGCGGCCTTTGCGCGGCAGAAATGCCACTGTCGTAGGAAAATCGCGATGGCCCGTGGCTTCATTGGTGAAAGGGGCCGTGACCCAGGCAAACTCTCCGCTCATGCACAGCAGGTCGAGATGTTCAGGACGGTATTCGGTCGCCCGCGCAGGAAGGATCGCCCGTTCCCAAAACTCGGGTGCGAATGCGAGGCCATTCAGCTGTTCAAGAGTGCGCCGTACCGTTTCGATGCTGGCTGAAGCATGCTTATCACCGATGCCGTTCCACTTCAGCCGAAATGCGGTGAATTCAGCGTCACTGCACGGCTCGACGGAGGAGCGGAGCAGGGTCAAGGTCTGGCGATGGATTCTTTCAAGCACGTGGCGGTCGCACCATTGCACAACCGGTGTTGCTGGCTGATAGCCGGCGTCTTCAACACCTACGGTCGGCGCTGAGAAATGGCCGCGAAACACTGAGCCTTTAACTTCAAGGGCAATCAGTGCGGATGAGATGCTGTCGAGCGGCAGCGAAAGCCGTCCGGCAAGATCGGCGGGAACAACGGGCCCCGATGTGGCCATCGCACGTCGCACAATCTCCTCGATAGCGGCGGCGCTGTCCGGGACCGCGTCGGCGGGTTGGGCAAGGACGGCAGAGTCCCCCGCCTTGAGCTCCGGATACGCGGCGGAAAACAAGGGCAGATCCTCGGTGGCGACCACCAGTTCTGGCGAATCTGCGGAGCCCGCCCGCACGCGCCATACGCGGCCCCGCTCTTCTAAAACCGAGAGCAGCGCCCGGCCGTCGCCTACGGTCCGATCCGAAATGGTTGTGCAAGCCAGCGATCCATGCGTACGAATCAATTCATATAACTCATCGCAGTTCCTGGCTCGCGCGGAGCTTGCTGTTCCTTGAATTTCCTCCGTAACGCGTTGGATCGCCTCTATAGAGAGCAGTTCAGCCAAATTCTCGCTGCGGAAAACATCTTCCACCATCGCCCGATTCATTGTCACTGTGCGGCTGCGGCGGTTCGCCCGTTCGCCATCGTCCAGGAACGAATAATCCCATGCGAGCAGGACGCGATGGGCGAACACTGACGGCGCGATGCTATCTACCAGCACCGGCCGGATAGTTCTGTCTTCGAGGCCGCGGAGCAGGGCCTCCAGGCGCGCGATGTCCGTGGTTTCCTCGAGGCACTCACGCATGGTTTCGGTGACTATGAAGTGATTTGGCAGAGCAACCAGGGTAGGACGATTATCCAAACAGGCGTTTCGCTGAGGAAACAGGGCGGTAATCAGCTCCTGAGAGCGCAGCCGTTGAATCCATGCCGGCACCTTGCTGCCGCGGCCTGAGCGCATGATTGAAAGCGCCCGCGTCCCCACGTGGCGGAAGCGCACCTCGAACATCGGCGCGTCAAGTAGCGCCTGTTCGAGCACCGCACGAATGTTGCGCGAAGTGACCATCGTGAGGAGGTGCTCAAGCGGAAAACTGTGGCGCGAATTGAGAGCCAGCAGGATAGCGTCGTCGATCGCAGACGCCTGGATTTCGAAATCAAATGATTGGCACAGGCGCTTGCGCAGCGCGAGTCCCAGGCCGCGATTTACCCGAATGCCCCACGGAGAATGAATGACTATCTGTGTCCCGCCCAATCCGTCGAAGAAGCGTTCGATAACGAGGGTCTGTTCATCAGGAATTGCGTGGAGTGCGGCCAAGCCGCGCCGCAAGTACGCGACCGCCTGCACGGCGGCTTCTGGTTGCAATGCACACTCTGACTGAAGCCAACTGACGGCTTCGCTATCTCCACCACCGGCCGTTACGAAACTCGCGATTGTCCTGCGCAAATCGCATACTTCCATGGATAGGGCCGGCGAACGGCCGAGCGCTTCCGCTTGCCAGAACGGCAGGCTGGGTGCCATTCCCGGGGCGGCTTCTACCAGGAAGCGGTTCTTCGAAATACCGAGCACGCGCCAAGGCATCGAACCGAGCGAAAAAATGTCGCCGCGTGAGGATTCCTGCGCGAAATCCTCTTCAACATCGCCGATCTTGCGGCCCTCCGATGCGACCACGACATCGAGATTGCCGCTTTCGGGAATCGTGCCGCCTGACATAATCGCGGCTATCCGCGCGGCGCGCCGCGCCCGCACTTGACCGTTTACCTGGTCATAAAAGATTTTGGGATTGGCGCCCTGAATACGTTGCGGCAGTTGCGTCGCCATCTCGCTCAGCAATTGACGCAAGGCGCGGATGTCCAGTGCCGCGAAATTCTCAACAGCGCGCAGAATCTTCAACAACTGCGCTTCGCTGACTTCTTCCTCATCAGTGGCGATTGCGATTATCTGCTGAGCTGCGACATCGGTGCATCCGCCCGGAATCTCGACTTCATCAAGGCGGCCCTGCCGGACGGCACGCACCGCAGCCGCGCACTCAAGCAGATCATCGATCGTGAGGGCAAAAAAACGGCCCTTGGGCATGCCCCCGAGTTGATGGCCTGAGCGCCCGATCCGTTGGACGGTGGCGGCTATCGTCTTGGGCGAATCAACCTGGCAGACTAAATCGACCGCGCCCACATCGATACCCAATTCCAGTGAAGACGTCGCAACGATTGCCTTTAGCTCACCGCGCTTGAGGCGCTGCTCAGCCTGCAGCCGCTCGACTCGTGCGAGGCTGCCGTGATGCGCCATAACGCCGTCGAGCCCGACGCGCTTTTGCAGTGCAAGTGCGATCCGCTCTGCCCATCGGCGGCTAAGGGTGAACACCAGAGTGGTGCGATGCTCGCGCATAAGGGCCGCGAGGGCGTCGTACATCGCCTCCCAATGTTGATGCGTCGCAAGAGATCCAAGTTCGGGCCCGGGAGCGATAATCTGCAGATCGAGCGACCGTGAAGCATCGTCAGCGCGCACGATCCGAATCGGTCGCGAATTTCGGGTTCCGTCATCTGCCACATCCGCTCCGGCGAGAAAGGCCGCCAGCGCTTCAATCGGGTTGAGAGTGGCGGATAGGCCTATCCGCGTCGGGCGAGTGCCATCGTTTTTCATCACCAGGCGGTCGAGCCGCTCCAGCGTGAGCATCAGATGGGCGCCGCGCTTGTTGCCAGCAATCGCATGCAGTTCATCAACGATGACGTAGCGAACCGCCCGCAGCTTTTGGCGAAAGCGCGGAGAGGTCAGCAGGATGAATAGCGACTCCGGCGTGGTCACCAGGATTTGCGGCGGCCGTCGTAGCATCGCCGCCCGTTCCCCCACCGGAGTATCGCCGGTGCGGAGTCCGGCGCGGATTGTGCCTAGATCAAGCCCCCGCCGGGCGGCCATCTCGCGCACCCCGGCGAGCGGCGCATCGAGATTGATTCGGATATCGTTGGCGAGCGCCTTCAGCGGTGAAACATACAGCACCGAAATTTCATCCGGAAGCGCGGCGTTTTCCGCGTCCAGCACCAGGCGATTGATAGCCCACATAAACGCGGCGAGGGTTTTGCCGCTGCCAGTCGGAGCGCATAGCAATACATGATGGCCCGTGCCGTTTTGCGCGCTTACGATAACCGGCCATCCGAGTTCCTGGACCCGCGATGGGGTCCCGAACCGGTCGGCGAACCATTGCCGAACCGCCGGGTGAAAGTCATCCAATATCGATCTCACAGCCATAACTTATACCAACTGGTGTATTCACGGCTTGCGCCGGCGGTGAACTGGATTCGATCAACATTGCTTATTGGAGAAATTAAGGGACAGCAAAGGGCTCGACTCTTGCACTCTGAGTAAGTCTTGGAGGCCCTGGCAGTTTCAGAATGCTTGACCGACTAAGGTGCCGTTGCGTTCTCGGCCGTGTCACAGCAGCAGATTCGATGATTTTGAAGCAAATCGTGTGAACGTTACACGACCATGTATCAAAGCTGGGTTGGCCCTTATTGGCGCCGATCACGCGTGTAAATAATAAGAAATTAGGAGAGGCGGGATGGAATTAAGGCGACTCGTATCGTTTTTGCTCGCTATGTTGCTTTTGATTGGTATCGCCGGCTGCTCGGATACTGGCATTGGAGCCGGGGTCGGCGCCGGTGGTGGTGCACTGGTCGGCTCCAGTGTGGGCCATCCATGGCTGGGCGCGCTCGTAGGCGGAGCGGGTGGCGCGGTCGTGGGGCACGAGATTGGCAAGCATAATAATAACGGTGACGATTAGGGAATGTGCGATCGCTATGACGGAGTGAAAGCGCGCTATCCCTGCATTAGTGAGTTTGGTCTTCAGCCCCTCAATTTCCTGGAGCATAAGATTTCGGACCCCGGGTAAATGCGGTTAAGCTCATTACCTAGCTCTCGCCCTCGGGATCCTATCGACAATCCAATCGAGACTTACGCCGTGCGGGTCGGTCCAGGCAATCGGCTGCTGGTTCATCGAGAGCAGAAAGTGGCCGAGCGGCCATGGTTTGTTGAGACGCTGGGTCGCAACCGGGAACAGTGTTGGCGGTTCGTTACTAATCCAGGTGATATCGAGATTCTTTACCATCTGTGCAAAAGCCGACCGTTCGTCGTTTGAGCGTACATAGCCCAAAACCGCAGTGTGGAAGACAATCCGGGTGGCATGCTTCGGCATTTGTGCCACTAACGCAAGAAGGTCAGTGAGCAAGTCGCCCTGCACGACCCGCGGTGGATCGTAGCGCGCTACTTCAAGCGCTGCGCGCAGTAACTCCAACCGATCTCCTTCATCCGGCCAGACAAGCGCTTCGAGCCAGGCGACCTGCTCAGGATTGTGCGGATCAATCGGCTGAAGATCCAAACCAGCGCGCCACCCTATTTCCAGCCCGTCAGTGGGCAGCGGAGCCTGATTTGCTCGACAAACGAAGGTGGGTGCAACTGCCGGCGTGATTGACGTTGGCGCCACGCGGCAAACTCCATAGTTGTATGCATAACGATCAGGAAGGAGACACAATCCGGCCGAAGCACCTACTTCCAATATGGCTAACGGGGGTGGGAGTTGGCCAAAGAGGGGGAGGAGCGTGGCGCATCGGGCAGGTTCGTTGGTTTGCGTCGCCCGCGCCAGCATCACTGCCTTTATGTCGTTCCGATGCGCATTCAGCAAGCGACGGAAATCGTTCCAGTCAGACGGAGCTCCATAAAGGTATTTAACCGCAGCGAACAACAGGTTTGGCTGTTGTTTCGAGGATGGAAGCTCGGCCATGAACGAGAGGGCTTCCGGGCTTCCGGCAACGCCCCGCGCCAGATCCTCATAAAGTGCCGAGCGGCTGTGTGCCTCACGTTCCGCGAACGCCAAGAAAATCGAGGCGATTCTGTGAGTGGGCGATTTTTCTGCCGGCATTTCCGTCACAGCGAGGTCCGAACCAATAACGGCTCGGCAGCTCCGGCTAACCAGCCTGAATCACCCGCGCGCACTTTTAGGGCCAGATGAAATTGGTGCGGGCGGGCCTAAGATATAGCATGCGGAGAATCAGATTCTGCCCTGACCGGGTAATGAACGATGCTGTGCCAGCGAATTGAAAATCGATTGCACCGAAATACTTGCCGGATCGGAGCTGAGATTCACCGATGACAACTTCGAATGCCGCTCATGTTGACGAGACGGAGCAGCGCGCCCTGGATCCGGTATGCGGCATGGCGGTCAAGGCCGGACCACCGACACGATTCTTAAGTTTCGAAGGCCGAATTTATTATTTCTGCGGACCCAAATGCCTGGAGAAATTTGCACAGGATCCGGGCAAATACTCGGCAAGTACTAAACCGCCATCTCAAAAGGATATCGTAGCCGAACATCCATTGCCGGCCGGACATTCTGAGTATACCTGCCCAATGCATCCGGAGATCGTGCGCTATGGTCCCGGAATTTGCCCAATCTGCGGGATGGCGCTTGAGACGCGATCTCCGACCGGGGGTGTAGACAACGCCGAACTGCGAGACATCAGCCGGCGCTTCATAGTCGGCCTCGTCTTGAGCGTTCCGGTGGTCCTGCTTG
>JAMXLL010000090.1 GCA_024281015.1 Candidatus Binataceae bacterium | reverse complement strand
AAAGTACAGCAGCGGTAGCCCAGCCCTGCCACGGCAAGCATCCCAAGCCGCCTTGTCGCTCTCCGTTAAGAAGGACGAATCCGCGGCCATAGAAAAAAAGGTGGGCAGGCAGATGAAACAAGGGAAGGTTCAGCCACCAGCAGATTCGATACGATCCTGAACGACGGTGCCTGAACTCTGGTACGATCATAACAGAATTGGCATTTTGTCCGCGGTACGCATTGCAAAACCAGCGAGCGGCAATACCACAGCACGACGTGGTCCGGCTGAAGCGGTGAGCTAGAGGAGCGCTTAAACGCATGGCTCAGCATAAGTTTATTGATATTTCGCAGGACATCCTCCATGGGGCGCCGGTTTTCGCCGGAACCCGTGTACCGGTGAAGACCTTGTTTGATTATCTCAAAGGCGGGGAAACACTGGCCGAATTTCTGGATGACTTCCCGACAGTCAGCAGGGAGCAGGCAGTGAATGCGCTTGAACGCGCCGAAGAGGACCTAGTCGATGCGGCTGTTGCTGGACGAATCTCTGCCAAGGAAACTCAAGGCGCGCCTCGCACCTCACGAGGTTCGCACCGTTCCGGAAATGGGATGGGCGAGTAGGCCCCAATGGTGAACTACTTCTCCGGCTTGCTGACCAGCAATTTGACGTCTTCTTAACCGCCGACCAAACATTACCCATCTTTCGTCGTTCTTGCGATCAAACGACGTCACGCAAACAGAACGCATGGGGGTCGTGCACTCTCCGCACCGCCCGTTTCGCACTGAGGAGAATTGCCCCTGACTTACCCACTTGTGTTTACAGAAGCGTCGTTTAGGGCGAAAATTGAGCGAAGAGAGACTCGCTGAGATATGGCTTCGCCGTATTATGAACTCCGTGCGCGCAGTGCGTTCAGTTTCCTCGAAGGTGCGACAGCGCCCGAAGAACTGGCCGAGTCGGCGGCAGCAGTCGGTTACGAGGCCATCGCGATGGGCGACCGCGATGGCGTATATGGCGCGCCGCGCTTTTATCAAGCTGCCCGGCAGTCGGGCCTGCGGGCGATAGTCGCAGCTGAGCTGACTCTCGATGAAGCGAGCTTCGGCGAACGGCAAAGCAGTGGCGAGCCGGCACGCCTCTATGTCCTGGTGGCGAATCGCGAAGGCTACGGGAACCTCTGCCGTCTGATTACCGCCTCCAAGTTGCGCATTATCGGAAGGAACCCCGATGGCTCCCCGAAGTATCCTGCGAAAGGGGAGAGCCGAATCACCCTTAACGATCTGGAGAGATTCGGGCGCGGAATGATAGCCCTGGCTGGCAGCGCAACCAGCCCGCTCGCTCATCTATTGGCAGGCCACCAGGAGCCTCGCCCGTTATGCGAACGGCTGAAGAGCATCTTCGGTCCCCACAACGTATTCATCGATCTTCAGCGTCATCTTGATCCGAATGAAGAGCGGCTCAATCGCAAGCTGGTCGCCCTCGCTGATGCCTGCCGGATCCGAGTCGTTGCGACCAATGGCGTCTGTTTTACGCGCCGGGCAGGCGCTACACAGCACTCCAGTCGACCGGTAGGCGAGCGCGGATTGCTCGACGTGATGACGTGCATTCGCCTCGGCACGACGCTCGATGAAGCCGGCCGCGCACTTTGGATCAACAATGAACGGCATCTCAAGGCTCCGGCCGAGATGGTGGATTTGTTCCGTGATCATCCGCGAGCAATCGCCGCCACCCGTGAGATCGCCGAGCGATGCGAGTTTACATTGCAAGCGCTCGGTTATCGCTTTCCTGACTATCCGTTGCCGGACGGCGAGACCGCCGATAGTTATCTCCGTACCTTGACCATGGCTGGTGCGCGCGAACGTTGGGGCATTCCCGACCAACGAACTCGCCAACAACTGGAGCATGAGCTGGAGATTATCGCCAGGCTCAAGCTTGCGGGTTATTTCATTATCGTCTGGGATATCGTCAGGTTCTGCCGCGAAAACCGGATCATGGCGCAGGGGCGCGGCTCGGCCGCCAATTCGGCAGTATGCTACGCGCTCGGCATCACCGCCGTCGACGCTGTCAAAATGGAATTGTTGTTCGAGCGCTTCCTATCTGAGGAACGGGGCGAATGGCCGGATATTGATATCGATTTGCCCAGCGGCGATCAACGGGAACAAGCGATCCAGTACGTCTACCGCCGTTATGGTGACCGCGGCGCGGCGATGACAGCTAATGTTATTACTTACAGGGTGCGCAGCGCCGTGCGTGAAGCCGCCAAGGTACTGGGGTTTCCTCCAGATCAGGTCGACCGCCTGGCCAGGCTGAATTATGCCTACGAGTTCCAGGATCAACACGACGAGTTCACTACGCTGCTGCGCAAGGGGGGAGTCGATCCCGAGGCGCCCCGGATTCGAATGCTTGCGGAAGTAGTGCGGCGTCTGCAGGGTTTACCACGCCATTTGGGTCAGCACAGTGGTGGGATGGTGATCGGCGGCGGCCCCCTCGATGAGATCGTGCCGCTCGAACCCGCAACGATGCCCGGCCGGGTCGTAATACAGTGGGACAAGGATGATTGCGCCGACCTCGGCATTATCAAAATTGACCTGCTCGGTCTCGGAATGCTGGCTGTTTTGGAAGAAGCGCTACCTATCGTGCGTGAGCATGAGCAAATCGCGCTCGATCTTGCTCATCTGCCTCCCGACGACCCGCAGGTCTACGCAATGCTGCAGAAGGCGGATACGGTCGGCGTCTTTCAGATCGAAAGTCGCGCTCAAATGGCGACCTTGCCGCGGATGAAGCCGCGCACCTTTTACGATTTGGTGGTTGAGGTCGCGATTATCCGGCCTGGCCCTATCGTCGGCCGTATGGTGCATCCCTTTCTCGATCGCCGCAGCGGCCGTGCCCCCGTCTGCTATGACCATCCTTCACTGGAGCCGATCCTGCGCCGCACCCTTGGCGTGCCGCTCTTTCAGGAACAGTTGCTGCGAATAGCGATGGCGGTGGCCGGGTTCAGCGCGGGCGAGGCCGAGGAATTACGCCGGGCGATGGGCTTCAAGCGCTCGGTTCAGCGAATGAGCCTGATTGAGCAACGGCTGCGGGCAGGCATGGCGCAAAACGGTATTCACGGAGAAGTCGCCGACCGCATCGTGCGCTCGATAACCTCCTTCGCCCTGTATGGTTTCCCGGAATCACATGCTGCCAGCTTCGCCTTAATCGCTTATGCCTCAGCGTATCTGAAATGCCATCACCCGGCGGCTTTTCTGGCGGCGATGCTCAATTGCTTCCCGCTTGGCTTCTATCATCCGGCCACCCTGGTCAAGGACGCGCAACGCCATGGGGTTAAGGTAATGCCAATCGATGTGACGCGTTCAGACTGGAAATGCACGATCGAAAAGGCGCAGAGCCGGCCGGAGCCTGTGGTCCGGCTGGGATTGAAATACGTCAGTGGTCTGCGCGAGGAAACCGGGATTCGAGCAGAGCAGCAACGGTGCCGAAACCCATTTCGTTCGATCGGCGATTTTACTGCCCGGGTTGCACCGAACAAACGCGAACTCGCTGCAATTGCCTACTCAGGTGCTTTCGTATCTTTTGGAATGACACGCCGGGAGGCATTATGGCAGGCGGCTTCCATTGAGCATGATCCAAACAGTCTGTTGGCAGGCATTGACCACTCGATTCCATCGCGATCACCCGACGACGAGCACGATCAATTGCCGGCAATGACCGCCATCGAAGAAACTCTTGCCGATTATTCCACCACCACTGTCACCACAGGGCCGCATGTCATGACGCATCTGCGCCAGACGCTCACATCGAGCGGCATTCTGAGCGCAGCCGAACTCGCCAATGCACCGAATGGATCATGGACGAAGACCGCCGGTGTGGTAATTGTCCGCCAGCGGCCTGGCACCGCCAAGGGCTTGCTCTTTCTTACATTAGAGGACGAGACCGGAATAGCTAATGCGATGGTCACGCCGGAATTGTTTCACGCCAACCGCGGCCTACTGCATCGTGCGCAAATGCTAATCATCGAGGGTCCACTACAAAAGCACGAAGGAGTGATCCATGTTTTAGCGCGCCGCTTCAAGGAATTGGGCCTCGCCGGCTCAATGCCAAAATCGCACGATTTCCACTGACTGGAGCTACATAGTTTTCGGATCACATCCCGGTCATATAATCTGGGAATGTGGCTGCGAAGGCAAAGCAACCGAGACGCAAACAGGTGCTGCAGATACGGCGGGAGATCTCGGCGGGCGGCGTGATTTGGCGTCGCAACCAGTCCGATAACCGCCTTCAGGTAGTGCTCGTCCGGCCGACCGGGCGCGATACCTGGGTGTTGCCGAAAGGCCACGTCGAGCCGGGCGAGGGCGTCAAAGATGCCGCGCTACGCGAAGCCAGCGAAGAGAGCGGGTTGAATGTTATACCGGGTCAACGTCTGGGCGACGTCTCCTATGTGTACTCGTGGCATGATAGCCCCGGCCTGCCGCCTGTACGCATCTTCAAACGCGTCTATTTTTATCTGATGGAGGCGGGTGGCGGCGACCTCTCGGCGCATGACGGCGAGATTGCTGAAGCCGCCTGGGTGGATATCGAAGAGGCCCCCCAGCGAGCGAGCCACAAGAGCGAACGCGAACTGCTGGCCAAAGCGCGTGGAATGTTACAAACGCCGTCTACGCAGGATTAGCCGGCGATGACACAACGATGGATGACTGTTGCCTCTGGACTGTCGTCTGAATGATGCAGGTGACTTCCTGGACGCGTTCGGCGCTCAGCCACACTTCGCCAGCTCTTAGCGCAAGCCCTTCGATATAGTCGCGCCTCGTCTCCGGAAGGCAGCTTTTAAATAAAATGGGGAGAACCATCGCGAGATGGGCCTGGTGCTTCAGGATCCACAGCAATCATGATCGCGGAGGGGTCCGCACTCGCTCGGCGATGTCTTTACCAAGCCGAACAAAATCCTTTGTATTCCAGGTGTAGATGACCCGCGCCTTCGCTTTTGATGGCGCAATGCGCCAGGAGCGAGTCGTAAATCGCGCCTCCGGCTATACCGAAGCTAGCCGACACCTCGATTGCCCGGAAATATTCCTGCTCGGCCAGGCTCACGACGGTGAGGCGTTCGCGGGCATTATCCAAAAACAGCAACGCCTCTTCGCCAGTGACGCGTCCCCGGCTCGCTCGGCCAGTGAGAAATCTCCGCTAAGCTGTGGGCGCCACAGCTGCTCTCACTCTTCTTGAAGCGCAGGAACAGGTCGATGCTTGGCTGATGAAACTGGTGATCGGCGTAAAAAGTAGCAACAAGGACGGAGGTATCGAGGAAAGCCTTCACCGCTGCGACACGCCGAGAGTGCTCCGGTCCCGTTGGTCGCGCGCCTCATCCACGATGC
>JAMXLL010000089.1 GCA_024281015.1 Candidatus Binataceae bacterium | reverse complement strand
ATTAGTGACGCAGCGCAAGGAAGGGATTAGCGGGGCGCGATTTAAGGCGCAACCCGCGGGACGGGTGTCGGGGTCACCCCTAGCGTACAACTCGTCTCACCTCATAACCTTCGAGGCGAAGCTACACTCTCAACCGAGGCGTATGTCAGTTCGGTCGAAAATTGCAATGCTGCCGAAAGAGGTCCGGGACGAGTTGGAGCGCCGAATCACCGAGCGTGCCTTCAGTGGATACGAGGAATTGGCGGGCTGGCTCCAACAGCAAGGTTACCAAATCGCTGAGGATAGCGTGCAGCGGTTCGGGAGCAAGCTATTTCAGAAGATGGACTCGTTGAAAAACTCCGTGCTGCACGCTCAGGCGCTTGCCCACGTCGCGCCCGAAGATCGCGACAGCCTTGTCGATATGACGATCGACCTCCTCAATGAACGGATCTTTGCAACAGCGGTCGAGGCCGAGCAACTCGGCCAAGCTGAAATCGCCGGGCTTGCGCGTACGCTTTCGCAGCTGAGCCGGCTAAGTATCGCCCGCCGAAACTGGACCAAAGAAAACATCATCCCGTTTCTTACGCCGAATGAAGAGGCCGCCCGCGAGCAGCTCACCAAAGCGCGCGGTGCCGAGGCGTTCGCCGCAGTGCGCGAAGCGCTGGCTTCAGTGAAGTCACTCAAGGCTGGAATGATGAGTTCCGAAGCAGAGCATCCGGGAATCACCTCGGCCGAAGGTGACGACGATGCAAGCGCTGTGGGCGGACTCGTCAACGCCGAGCCGAACGACGATGAGCGCTAAAAACGCAGATGAGTCACTTCATCGTGTTATCTGCCAACGCACTTCACCGCACATAGCCGCACATGGCCGCACTTCTTTTATGCGCAGCTCGCGGACTGATTAGCTTCGCCTCTCCACGCGCCGCTCTTCAGCCCCCCGCGGTCGCCGCTCTCCTCCTGTCATCCATCGTTACCTTGCTTTCGCTGCGCGTTCTACGTGACGGAAGGGCTCGCAGCCCGAATGCAGCGTATCTCGCCCCCGATTGCGCCGAATTGCGTCCATTGACCGAAGAGCGAAAAGTCAACCGGCTTCTCCGAGCAGGGGTTGTGAAGCACCGCGCCTCGCACTTCAGGGCGGCCGCTGGCTTGTTCAAGACCAACCACGGCGCTGATTCTCGTGAACCGGGGCACCCCTCCGGGCCGTTTGAGAAAATTTCCCTCCGGCACGAACTGGTTCGCAGGCGGTCCTGAGGCAGTCGTGATGGCTCGTTGCTCACCATAAAACGCCCTCAATAGCGACGCGGGCAGCCTTTCGGCGGTCGTCACGCCTGGTTCGTTAATTTCTGGCGAGGCTATTACCAGAATATTTCTGCGCGCGCGCACGAACTGCCGATTGGCGGAACGCAGTGCCGCTCTCATGGCTACCGCTGCCGAATAGGTGTTCAGCGGGGTATGCAATCGTGCCGATTCCGCGGCTAAATAGCTCGACATACCGAGTCTTGGCGATTTGACCTCGAAGCTGATGTCACCCTGATTAGTCTGAACAGCGAATTCGAGCACACGTCCAGCCTGGCCTGAAGGCCGAGGTCGTACCTGCAAGCCGAGTTCAGATGAGAGCGCCCAACATGTCATGCACTCGGCCAATGCCGAGCGGAAGCCGTCGTGATCGATTCCCGTCAGGCGGCTTTTCAGTTCCGCTCCATACGGCTCTTTGAACATTCCTGCCGAGATGGCCAGGTGAATCCATCGGTTCCATCGTTCGCGGGTCTCTGCATAAAAATCGTGATCGTATTCGGTTTGTCCCGGCTGGTTGAGGCCTGCTGGCGGGGCGATTACCCGCAGCCGGAATGCGGCCAACGTTGAGGTGGCCGCATACTTCCGCAGTCTTCCAAGGATCTCTTCAGTGAAAATGCTGCTGAGCGCGTCACTCATGACGAGGCGTCGGCCGCTCATCTACAAAATAACTCGATCTGCCAGTGAGTCGGCCCGCAGCCTTGCCTAGTTGAGATGCCGCGCGAACCACTGGCATGCGAGCCGTGAAGATTCCTCGAACCATTTACCCGAATAAATCTCATAATGAGTAATCGGCAGGACTACCAGCTTCTTGGGCTCGCGCGCCCGCTCATACAGTTTTTCGTAACCTTCGATCGGGCACGGCGCATCATCGCGCGCGCCGATCAGGAGTAAGGGGCGCGGCGAGATTCGCTCGACCACGTCGATGGGCCGGTAATCGAAGGCCTTCTCAATCGTATCCCATGACAGGTCGGCCATCCGGCGAGGCGGAGCACCTTTGAACGCCTGTTCGGTGAACGCGCGGGTCTGCGAATCACGTAACATTTCAAGCGGGCCGACCCGCTCGCCTGCGCCTTCGAGCACGCGCTGGCGCCGGTCTTCGGCAAGCTTGCGTACCAACTCCATTCGTTGACTATAAGTCAGGCAACTGAGAAAAAGCCGCTCGGCGGCATCGTATCCAACCTGCCCGACCACCGCTTTAACGCGGGTATCCACCCCTGCAACGTAGGGTGCATGGCCCCCGCCATAGCTGGTGCCCCAAACTCCGAGCCGCTCAGGGTCTACCTGGGGCTGCGCCTCCAGGAAGGTTAGGGCGTTGCGGATGTCGTCGACTTGCTCGAATGGCACGAGCCGCCATTTTGGTCCCTCGCTTGGCCCCCATCCGCGATAATCGAATGTCAGAACAACAAATCCTGCATCGACAAAGACCTTGGCATAATCGGGGAGAATCAGTGCGCGAATCCCGGTAAAGCCCTGGCACAGCACGATGCCGGGCCTCTGCTCCCCAGATTTGATGCCGTCCGGAAGGAACAGGTCGCCCTCTATTCGCGAACCTTCGCTGAAAAATTTGACCGTCCGTTTCTCCATCCTGAGCCTCCATATCGGATCAAAGACAAATGGGGATTACACGACGCGCGCGGATGAATACGAAGACTGATGCCGGGATCTTTATTCGTTCCACGGGCCGGGGAAATGTCCCAGCTCTACCAGGTCGTCGGCAAACAGCCGCTCCTGCCTTGGCCACTGCTCGCGTGGCAGTTCATAGGAGACTTCGATACCGTTGCCATCTGGATCTGCGAGATAAATCCCGATGGAAATGCCGTGATCAGCCACTCGCTTGATCGGCACGCCCTTATCTTTCAACCTTTGGTAGAGTTCCTTCAAGTCGTCAAGGCTCGACATCATCCAGGCCATGTGATTCAAGCCGACGTGGCGACCCTGCGGAGCCGTCGCGTCGTCACCTGCCTGGACCAGCGCACCTCATGCGATTGTTCGCGGTCGGCCGCGAGGAAAGCCACCTGGCCGGGCCGAAAACCATAAGTGTGGAGGCCGAGCACATCTGCATACCATTGGTGCGACCGCTCCACATTGCGAACGAAGATGTTGACGTGGCCGAGATATTTTGGCTGGTAGCCCATGTACTCTCTCCTCGCGGCTAACCGGGGTTTGGGTCCGATGCTCAGATTGCGTTGCCCTAAAGGCCGCAGCCAATGAAACTCACTAGAATATTGCTGGTAGCGCCAAGCGCTCTGCAATGTCAAACCGCACCAAGGCGCAGAGCCTGTGTTTGACGCTCGTGCGTAATCTGCGCTAGACGACCGTTCATATGGCACGATGGCGGCGATTGTTTGCTTCCTCTAGGTTAGTGGCTTGGAAAGTGCGGGGAAGCAGCCGGAGCGGTTACTCTCGATGAGGCTCACACCCGTCCATCCCCTGGGAGGAAGGGATAATTTGCCTTTCCGGTAATAGCCTCAACCCTTGCTATTAAGGTTTCAAGGAGGAAACGCGATGAGTGGCGAAACAATCAACGGCGGCGGGATTCGTGCGATCGCGCCGGCCAAGCTGTCCCACGCAGTGCTCCGCACCACCCGTCTCAAAGAAATGGTGCAGTGGTACCAGACTGTGCTCAATGCTGAGGTCCTATACCAGAATGAATTCCTGGTATTCATGACCTACGACGAGGAGCATCATCGCATTGCAATTGCCCAAGTTCCGGGTTTGGCCGAGAAACCCAAAGGCTGCGCTGGTCTCGATCATCTTGCATTCTTCTATGCCACGTTCGGCGATTGGATTGAAACCTACGAACGGCTGAAGGGCATCGGCATCACGCCCAGGGTTCCTATCCATCATGGCCTCTCGATGTCGCTGTATTATCGAGATCCTGATGACAATGGTGTTGAGTTGTCGATTGATAATGTCGAGAAGCCGCAATGGCACGATTGGATGCGCCATCAGCTTGGGAAAAACCCGCTCGGGATGGCATTTGATCCTGACGAACTGGCGCGACGATATCATGCCGGCGTACCTGAATCGGAATTGAGGAGCTTCGAAGCGCGCGCCGGCAAGTTCGATCCCGAGCTACTCCGCCGAATGGTCGAGTAGCTGAACTATGCCAGGGCTGGTATACGACTTTGCGATAACCCTACGTTTTCAGCAGATGTCGAGCACAGAGCCATTGGTCGCTTCGCTCACCGCTGATTAATTGCCGAGAGCTTCGACTTAAGGGAGGAACCATGCGGTTCGGGTTTTTCGACCAGCTTCCGCGCGCGGATTGGCAATCGGAAAAGCAACGCTATCAGGATATTCTGGCTCAGATCGAATTTGGGGATGAGCTCGGCTTTGATACGGCATGGCTCGGTGAACTTCATTTCATCCCGAGCTTCTCGTGCCTGGCCTCGCCGCTGATGATTTTGGCGGCGGCCGCTCAGCGCACACGCCGGATCCGGCTTGGTACCGCGGTCACGCTGCTCCCGCTGCACAACCCTGTGAAAATGGCGGAGGACGCAGCCACGCTTGACGTGCTCAGCGGGGGCCGTCTGGAGTTCGGGGTTGGCCGCGGGGCTACGCCGGTCTATTTCGCCGGGTACAACGTTCCGCAAGAGGAGAGCCGGGACCGCTTCGAGGAATCACTACAGATGATCCTGCACGCGTGGAGCAACGAGCGGCTTACCTTTGAAGGGAAGTACTTTCAGGTAAAGGATCTGCCGCTTGCGCCCAAGCCGATTCAGAAGCCGCATCCTCCCATCCGGATAGCAGCCAATAGCCCTGACACGTTCGCAATCGCCGGCCAGCTGGGTTTTCCGATTTTCGCCTCGCCGCTGATCAATCCACCCGACAAACTGCGCGAGTACCTCGGTGTTCATCGTGAGCAGCTCAAGGATCACGAGCAGGACGTCGCGCTGGCCTTCCCCGTACACGTCTCGGCCAGCCGCCAGCAGGCGCGGAGTGAATGCGAGCCGAGCCTGATGCATTTCTTCAGTATGGCAGGGGAGCTAATCAAGCCGCTGGCCGACGCCCCGGTCAAGACCTTCGAAGCCTACCAGCAGCTGCAAGAGCGCGTCAGGAAAGCATCATTCGAAGGAGTTGATCGCAGCTTTGGGATTTTCGGCGACCCGAGCTATTGCGCGGAGCGCATCAGCGCGATCCGCGAGGAGTTCCCGATGGAGGAATTCATCGCCTACTTCAACCAGGGCGGGTTGATTGATCACGCCACGGTCAGGCATTCGATGGAGTTGTTCGCCCAGGAAGTCATTCCGCGATGCAAGTAGTATTTCAAGAACTCAGTACAGCAGATTAGCAAATCCATTATTACCCGGGAGTAGAACTATGGCAGCTACCGCACCGAGAAGTCTCGACTACGAGGTCGTCGTCGAGGATGTCGAATATCTTCGCCATGACGATACGGCATTGCTCGCCCGCCTCTTCAAGCCGCGCGGTACCGGGCCCTTCCCGGCGGTTGTCGAACTGCACGGCGGAGCATGGTGCCTGGGGGATCGCCTGCAGGACACGTCGATTAACGAACGGTTAGCACGTAATGGCATCCTGGTAGCCGCACTGGATTTTCGGGTGCCGCCGGCGGCTTCCTACCCGGGTTCGGCGGTCGACATCAACTATGGGATTCGCTGGCTCAAGCGGGAAGCCGCCAACCTGGGAACGCGGCCCGATCAAGTGTACACGTTCGGTATTTCCAGCGGCGGCCATCTTGCGATGCTGCTCGGCATGCGGCCGTTGGATCCGCGGTATTGCGCAATTCCGGTCCCTGCTTCCACGGCTGACGCCAAGGTGCGCGGTGTGATTATGGGTGCCCCCGTCATCGATCCGTTGGGACGCTATCGCTATGCGAAACAACTCAAGGAAAGCGGCAAGTCGTATCCGGAATTCGTCGATTTGGTGTTGCCGCTTCATGATAAGTATTGGAAGAGCGAAGAGGCAATGGCCGAGGGCAATCCAGTGATGGCGCTGGAGCGTGGTGAACGCGTCGAACTGCCGCCGGTTCTCTACATTCAGGACACTCGCGACATTGTTCACCCCCGGCCGCAGCTCGAACGCTTCGTCGAGCTGTACCGAAAAGCCGGGGGGCAACTCGATCTTGAGCTGGCCGAGGGTGCCGCCGATGCTTTCGTGCCGCGCAACCCGCCTAAGGCGGTGGCACGAGCGTTCGAAAACCGTGATCCCGCGTCACCGCAGGCTGAGCGTACCGTCGAGAGAATGATAAGCTTCATCCGCGAGCACGCCCGGTAATTAGTTCCGGAGACGCTTCGTTCCGATCAGCAAGCGGGAAAGCGGCAGATTTAAGAACGCCGCGAGGAGGAAACAAATGGCAGGGATACTCGACGGCAAGGTCGCGTTGATCACCGGCGCCGGCTCCGGTATCGGCCGGGCAACCGCCAAGATTTTTGCCCGCGAGGGCGCGCGTCTGGCAATCGTCGATGTCGTTGCCGAGGCTGCGCAGCAAACGCTGGAGGCCGCCAGGCAAGCTGGCGCAAAAGCCATCTGCCTTAAGGCGGACGTTTCGAACGCGGCTGAAGTAGAAGCGGCGGTGGCACAGACTGTAGCGGAATTCGGCCGCCTCGATTGTGCTTTCAATAACGCCGGCATCGAGGGAGAACCGGCCCTCACTCACAAATGTAGTGAGGCTAACTGGCAGCGCGTGCTCGCGATCAATCTGACCGGTGTCTGGCTTTGCATGAAAGCTGAGATCACCCAGATGCTGAAACAGGGCCAGGGCGGAGCGATCGTCAATACGTCGTCAGTAGCCGGGATTGCAGGCGCCATCGGCGGTCCGGCCTATGTCGCGGCCAAACACGGTGTAGCGGGCCTGACCCGCGCAGCCGCGCTTGAATACGGCCGTCACAATATCCGCATCAACGCGGTTTGTCCTGGACCCATTCGCACGCCGATGCTGGGGCGACTAATGCAATTTACCAGAGACGCCGAGGATCGCATGGTCCGCTCTGAACCGCTCAAGCGATTGGGTGAGCCGGAGGAGATAGGCGAGACGGTCGCCTGGTTGTGTTCGGACCGCGCCTCCTA
Organism: Candidatus Binataceae bacterium; assembly: GCA_024281015.1. Taxonomy (GTDB): domain Bacteria; phylum Desulfobacterota; class Binatia; order Binatales; family Binataceae; genus JAMXLL01. The sequence continues at coordinate 713 of JAMXLL010000089.1, read as the reverse complement.
TGTAACAGGTCTGCCGATGCCGGTGGACGGCGGCTTTTTCGCGCAATAGCAAGCGGCTGATGCAGTGCCTGTGCTGCAGCACTCGGGCTGCAGCGGCGGCTCACCGTAGGCTCTGGCTTCAGGAATTTCTCGCTTTTCGGTTCTACGGCCCCACGAGTAATGTGGCCCTTGGATTGCTGCCACGTTATGCATGGCATTCTTGTGGACTTTGCACCGCGCAGAGCACTGCGGCCGTTCCTACAGCCGATCGGAGGGTAGGTGATGAGCGACATTTCTGGGGAACAGGCCGGCCACGAACACGCTGATGGAACATTTCACATTCACCCGCCGTTGCTCGCCGCTGCCTTGCTGGTAATCGGGTTGTTGCTGCACCTGAGCCGCCGGCCTAATGAAGCCGCTTTCCCGTTTCATCAGGTCCTCGGCATGCTGTTGGTAGCCGTCGGCAGCGGAATCTCTTCATACGCTGCGGCGCTGTTCGCGGCACGCGATACGACTCGGAATCCGTATGGCGAGCCCGCGGCATTCGTGACGCTGCCGCCTTATTCTTTCACCCGGAATCCGATGTACGTGGGCTTGACGACAGTATTGTTAGGTTTTGCCACGTTCTTTGCCTCGGCCATGATGCTGCTGGCGGCATTCGTGTTCGCGGTGGTTATCGACCGAATGGTTATCCCCCAGGAAGAACAAAAGCTCGCTCGAATCTACGGTGAACG
>JAMXLL010000088.1 GCA_024281015.1 Candidatus Binataceae bacterium | reverse complement strand
CCGAACCTCGGCGCGGCTGAACTTCCGCCGCCGCAGCGTCTGTACTGTCAAAACGCCGATAGATTTTTGCCGGCCTTCCTCGATGGGAACGGCAACAAAGGTGTGATAACGCTCTTCGGCAGTTTCGGGAAAGTACTTGTAACGCGGATGGCTCATCGCGTCGGCGACCACTACTGGTTCACCCGACTCGAGAGCGAGCCCCACCAACCCTTCATTGATTTTCATCGAGACGCGGCCCACAGACTCGCGCTCGAGACCCAGGGTCGCGCGCAACACGAGGCGTTCGCGTTGCGCGTCGAAGAGGTAAATCGAGCAAACCTCGACTTCCATTCCGGTAGCGATAGTAGCGGCAACGCGGTCGAGCGTCTCGCGCAGATCAGCGGAATGGTCGCTACTGATTCCGGAGATATTCTCGATGAGTTCGAGACGGTCTCGATTGGCAGCCATGGTTCGGGAAAGCAAGCAAATTCTAGCCCAGCCGTTATCGAGTTCACAACCTCCGGACACGTCTTGTGATAGCGGAACCGCTCACTTGGAGATAGTCAGCCCTTCAAAGCTATGGTGAGGCGCGAGCCAGCCCTCGACCTGAGCGTCAACACTCTTCCCGCAACACCGGCGTCCAATGAATGGTATAGGTTCGTGCTCTCCTTTCCATCCCATGAAAACTGATGCTGTCGCCAAGGCTCATTGTTCTGTTACAAACACGCGTGCAATGGCTGCAGTGAGCGGTGAAGTGCGGCGCGCTACCGCAACCATTTCGCCACGCGAAATCACCTTGAACAGATCCGCACCCTCTGGGCTGAGGTGGTCGAGTGCACGCGAATCGCCATGGCGTATGCGCTGTTCAAGCAGCGGATCGATCAGAACCTCAGGCAAAGCCGCAAGCGCTCCCCGCATGTCTCTCAGGCCGGGCGGCGCTTCTCCTCGGTCTAGGGCGGCTTCTATTTCAAGCAGCGGGCTGGCGTCGGTGCTTGAAAAAGTTCCACTCCGAACGCGCCGGAGCTCGGACAGATGCGCCGCAGTGCCTAACGCCCAGCCGATGTCTCGTGCAAGCGCGCGCACGTACACCCCCGACGAGCACTGGATGGTGAATCCGATAGCGTCACCTCCCGCCGCTTTCAATTCGAGCCGCTCGATTGTGACCCGGCGCGGAGCGGGGGGTTCAACCTGAATGCCTCGACGCGCGAGCTTATAAAGGGGGACCCCTTGCCGTTTGATCGCCGAGAAGATAGGTGGCGTTTGGTCAATCACGCCGGTAAACTCCCTGGCTACGGTTGCGAGCTGTACGGCCTCGAGGCTTGGCACCGGCGTGGTCTGGACAATTTGCCCGGTCCCATCGAGCGTGTCCGTTTCGCTACCGAGCCGTATTATGCCGGTGTACTCCCGGGTGCCTGCCTGCAGGAACGGGGCAAGCTTGGTGCCCTCACCAACCAGCACCGGCAGCACGCCGGTGGCAAATGGATCGAGCGTGCCAAGATGGCCGACGCGAGTGCGCTTACCGAGGCGGAGCTTTATATGCCGCACGATTTCGGCCGAAGTCGGACCAGCAGGTTTATCGATCACGATTATGCCATTCATTGGGTTCTACTTTTCGGGGCGAGCTTATCGAACCGCCTCGCTCGAATTAAGACCACGTCCTGCTCTGAGCGCTGACGTTAAGGACGACCGCTGAGCCGATGCGCCTGCGCAGCCTGTTCGTAGCGGGGAATATGCTTCCCGCCGCTCTGGCCACAGCTCAAACAAGAAACCCGGCAATCACACACGTTGAGAAAGGCCGGCTGGCAATCGGTAATCATCAGGCCAATCACCCTCTCGACGGCACGCCAGGCCGGGGGATTGTATCGGCTATCCACCGCATTGAGCTTTCACAGCTTTCTCTGCGGGCTCTAGGCGGCGGCGCCGCCATAGTCGCACTCGCGATAGTCGTTTTCTTTTTTCACCTCGGCATCTATGGATTGTGGGAGCCGGACGAGGCGCGGTATGCGGAAATTGCCCGCGAGATGCTCCAGTCCCACAATTTTATCGTTCCATACCTCAATTACGTGCCGTATATCGAAAAGCCGCCGTTATTGTACTGGCTCACTACCGGCTCGATGGGATTATTTGGGGTCAACGAATTTGCGGCAAGATTGGCCAACGCCGTCGCCGCGCTAATCGGAGTGCTGGCAACTTACCTGTTTGCATTACGCACCTTTGACTATCGGCGAGCTCTTCTTTCGGGCGCCATTCTTACGACCAGCGCCCTCTACGGCCTGATGGCGCAGGTGTTAACAACCGATATGCTATTGACGGCGGCAGTCAGCATCGCCCTTTTCGCCTTTTTCCTTCAGTGGCGTGAAGGTGGCCGTTGGTGGCTGCTCTCTTATTCCGCGATGGCGGCAGCGGTGCTGACTAAAGGCCCCGTTGGGGCGGTGTTGCCATTGCTCGCCGGTGCAGCATTTCTCGGCTGCGAATGCGAATGGCGTGGCGCCATCCAGCGGTTTCACCTCGTGTTAGGCCTGACGATTACTGCGGCGTTGAGCTTACCCTGGTTCGTCGCTATCACAATCAAGGAGCCCAGCTTCCTCCGGTTCTACGTGGTGGGCGAGCATTTGCGCCGGTTTTTTGAACCACGCTACAGCCACGGCGAGCCGATTTACTACTACATACCCGTGATGGCCGCCGGCCTGCTGCCGTGGAGCCTCGCGATGCCACTGGTTCCCTGGCGGGCGCTGGAGCGGAATCCGGCTCGTCGATTTTGTTTGATCGCAGCCGCCACCATTTTCATTTTATTTTCGTTCGCTAGCGCCAAACTGGTTCCGTACATACTTCCGGCGTTCCCGTTCGTTGCCATCGTCACCGCCGATGGCTTAATGGTCTTCGCCGCAGCTGCTAACAGCCGCTTCACGAACGAACGCGAGCCGGACCCGCGCCGCTTGGCTTTGGTCAGCCTTGTGCTGATGCTGGCGGGCATTGCCGTGCTGGTAGTTGCTTCCAGGGCGGCACAGTTCAACAGTCCCTACCCGGCAATTGTGCGGCCTGTCCTGTGCGTTTCGGGAGTGACTGTAATCGGTTGCGCGATAATTTCAGGCGCGGCCTTCTGGACCCACCGCACGGAGGCTGGGTTTGGGCTGCTCATCGGAGGGGCTGCCGCCACACTGATGATCATGAGTTACGGCCGCATAATGCTGGAACCGACCCGCTCTTATGCCGCGCTTGCCCGCAACATCGAGCGGCTTGCGCCGCAGGCACGGCTAATCTGTTATCCAAGGTTTATCGAATCACTGCCGTTCTATTGCCGCCGGCGTGTAATCCTGGTCGGTGCAAAGACCGAGCTTGCCTATGGTGCGGAACATGCCGGGGATGGGGGGCGATTCTTCTTCACGCGGGTCGAGGATCTAGTTCGATTATGGGAAGAGCCGCAGTCCTCGGTTTTAGTCATTGACCGAGGAGCATTTGGAAAAATCCGGGGCCTGCTCGGCCCGTACCAGGTGATAGCCGCAGATTCCAAAAAACTGGCGCTGGCGCGGGGCTTACCAAGCAACGGGGCCGCCGAACGATCTGCAGAACAGGATGGGGGGAAATGAGGGCCGAAAGTTATCGATTAGTCCACGAGGAGGCAGATAAGGCGCCTGCAACGGCCTCGGCCGGATCCGAGTTGCGCTCGAACCGGCTGCGGCCATGGCTCGTATTCGCCATCAGGCTGGCGGCGGGCGTCGCAGTTGTGGCCTTCCTGCTGTGGCATTACGATCTGCGTTCGGCGTTTCAACTAATCCGCCGTGAACGACCTATAATGTTCGTGGCGACGGTAGCGCTGTACATCAGCGGCCAGTCAATGTCCGCTCTTCGATGGAAGCTGCTGGCTCGGCTCAATGGGTTGCCCGGCCGTTACTCCCAATATTTGGCGTACTACTTCGTCGGAATGTTCACCAACGTATTCGTACCGGGACTGGTCGGTGGTGACGCGCTGCGGGCGCTCTATCTCGGACGCCAGTACCGGCGCATCGGGCCCGCCTTCGCTTCGGTAATGGCCGACAGGGGAATCGGACTGCTCACCCTGTTTTGGCTGGCCGCAATCGCCGCTCTTTGCACGACGCGGGTGCGCTTACCGGCCTCTGTTCTGCATGTGACGCTAGCTGCCGGTGCTCTGTCGTTGCTCGGATATCTCTCGACTCCGCTGTTGGCAACAGCGGTCTCCAGGTATACCCGTTTGAACCGGCTGCTGGCGCCGGTCATTCCATACCTTTGCCGGCCCATTGCCTTGGCTCCTGCGATTGCGCTTTCGGCCTTGCTGCAACTGTCGCTCGCCACCTGTCAGTATCTGCTTGGGATTGGGTTAGGGCTGGACATCGCGCTTACAACCTTTGTCCTGATCGTTCCGATAACGAACGTAATTGCGAGCCTTCCAATTACTATTAACGGCTTGGGTATGCGCGAAGCCGGTTATCTGCTGCTGCTCGGAATGGCGGGCGTGAGCAAGGAGCAGGCTGTTGCGTTGAGCATTCTGTATTTTGCCGCGAGCCTCACCGGCGGATTCACTGGGGTGTTTGCTTTTGTCATGACGCCTATGCCGAGCGGGGCGGGAGCCGAACCAATGCAGTCATAATCCTCCTCGCAGGAGGTGGGCGTCGCAATTGGATCAGCTGCAAGAAAGGCCGAAAATTTCTCGATCGTTCAGGGCGCGGCCTTCAGGAAGCAGCAGCATAGGCTTCGGTCTAGAGGCATTGCGAGTCAGATTCTAAGTGGGCGCTCCATCCAGAGTACGTCCCAGTACTTTCCGAACTTACGGCCGACCTCTGAAAACGTGCCTACCGGCCTGAAGCCGAATCGCTCGTGGATCTTTATTGAGGCCTCGTTCGGAAGCGTAATCCCGGCGAGCATGCGATTAATATCTTCATTTCGAATGGCTTCGAACAAGGCGCCGTACATAATCGGGCCGATGCCGCGCCCGGTCGCTTCCGGCGCGCAGTAGATTGTCATTTCAACACTCGTGTCGTAGGCTGCGCGGTCGCGAAACTGTCCGGTTCCCGCCCAGCCGAGGACGCGGCCCCCCTCGTCCGCGACGAAGAGCCGGTGGCGCGCGCCGTCGCTGTGATGCTCGAGCCACGCGGCGCGTTCTTCAATCGTCACCGGCTTCAAATCGAAAGTGATCGGCGTGTTTATCACGTAGTAATTGTAAATCTCGGCAAGCCGAGCCAAATCGCCGAGTTCGGCGCGTCTGGCTTTAATTTCCGCCACGCGGTCCTCCCTCAGTTCACGGATGCACGAGTGCGATCACGTAACGCACCGGACGTTTGCTGCGACACTCGTAGCGGGCGCAGCCAGAGAGTGCGTAACGCGCGCAATCACCTTTCTCGACCCGCAGTGTTGTTCCTTCGACTTCGATATCGACGACGCCGTCGAGCACCCAAACGTGATGCTCCATCCCCCGAACAGGCGATGCGTCATAAGAGACCGACGCTCCGCCGGGGATTACTATCTCGACCATCTCACCTCGCAACTGCGGGTGCGGCGGCGAGAGGATTCGGCGAACATAGCCGGTCGCCGGGTCCTTCCATGTGATTTGCTCAGTGGCGCGCACGACGGAAGGCGGTCCCTGCTCCGCCTCCGCCATAAGCCGCGACATAGACCATCCGTACTGCGCGCACAGCGTCGCAAGCATCGTCGCGGTCGGGCTGAGCTCGCCTCGCTCGACCCGCGACAGACTTGCGCGGCTGATTTCGGTTCTTTTTGCGAGCGCATCCAGCGACCAACCCCGCTCAGCCCGCAACGCCGCCAGCCGGCGCGCTATCCGAAGATCGATCGAATCGGAGCCTTCGTCATGCTCTGAACTAGGTTCTCTATTATGGTCGAATTTCTCCAATCAGAGAGAACCTTGCACTAGCAGAAAGGCCCTGTCAAGGCGAAACACCGGGGAGATTTTGACCCGATTCTCCGGGTCCCGATTTGAAAGGCTCTGGCCCAACGAATCAGACAGCAAGTGAACTTGTTCGAGAGATCCTGGCTCTGGTCGACCGCATCCGTCAGCTATCACCATCAAGCCACCAGCGCTTTCACGAAGATCCGCGATACGGAGGGGGATCTTCATTACGCCGATCTCGATCTACGCGGCGCGTCGCGGCCCCTCCGAACAAAAGATCCGGGACGACATTCTATGCGCGCGATCTTTCCACAAAGGGACGACCCAGTAGGTAAGAGCCGCTCATGCCGAACGAACAGCGGCTAAAGCGATTGCGATCGTCGTGCCGCGCTGATCCTTGCACGTCGTGGTCGACCATTGGTGGCTCGGCGACCCGCGCGGCTTTGAGCCAGCGACGGGAAATCTGTCCGGCACGCCGCAATAGCGTGGCACCTTCCGCATTAGAGAATCGTACGCAGTCCCGCGACTCCACTCATCGGCATGTTTTCCCGACCCCGGGTTTGGACGAAGGTCGTGAAAAAAATGCTTTTACGAACCTCCTAGGCGATGTTGACCGGACCGCGTCTTGGCCTGTAGGAAAGCCTCTGCCCCAATCGCGGGGGTTAGCAAAGAGCAAGCTGTTGCGTTGAGCATTCTGTATTTTGCCGCGAGCC
>JAMXLL010000087.1 GCA_024281015.1 Candidatus Binataceae bacterium | reverse complement strand
GCGAGTTCGACGTACTCTGCGCCTAACTGCTCCGCCATCGACAGGAGCTGCTCAACATGATCGAGATTTTGGCGGTGCAGGACGACGTTAAGCACCATCGGATAGCCATGTTCCTTGATCAACCTGGCGATCCGCGCCTTAAGCTCAAAAGTGCGGCTGTGGCTAAGGAAATCGTTCAGCTCGCGCGTCGAGTCCTGAATGCTGAGCTGAATATGATCGAGCCCGGCGCGGCGAAGCTCTGCAATTCGCGTCTCGTTGAGTCCGACCCCGGAAGTTATAAGGTTGGTGTAATAGCCAAGCGCGTGGGCCTCACCCACGAGCAGCTCCAAGTCGCTGCGGACCAGCGGTTCGCCCCCGGAAAATCCGAGTTGCACACATCCCAGTTCACGACCCTCGCGCAGCACCTTTACCCACGCGTCGGTTGATAATTCGTTTCGATAGCGCGCGTATTCCACCGGGTTCGAGCAGTAGACGCAATGAAGTGGACACCGGTAAGTCAACTCAGCCAACAACCACAATGGGTTTCCGGGCCGGTTGCCAGGTTCGTGCTGGTTCATGGGCAACGCTCAATGTGGGGCACGGGGCGTCCTTGTAATTTACCTGTAAGCTGCCTGGACGGCATCGAGCAGGGCCCATAGCACATCGAGCTTGAACTGCAGGATTTCCAGCGCGCGTTCCTGCAGCTCCCGGGTGGTGAAGTAATCCAAGGTGACACTCAGCCCGTGCTCAACGTCGCGGCGGGCCTGCGAAAGCCGCGAACGGAAGTATTCCAATCCCTCTGGCTTGACCCAATTGTAGTGCTGAGGCCACGTGGCCAGACGATCGGAATGTGCCTGCGGAGCGAACAATTCGGTAAGCGACGAACAGGCCGCTTCGTGCCAGGGGCGAGTGCGGGCAAAGTTTACGTACGCATCGACAGCGAAACGCACTGGCGGCAGCACCATCCGGAGTGAAGTCAGCTCGGCGCGGTTGATGCCGCAGGCTTCGCCCAACCGGATCCATGCTTCGAGCCCTCCAGGCTCTCCATCGGTACCATCCTGGTCGAGGATGCGCTGAATCCACAGGCGCCGGACTTCGCGATGCGGACAGTTGGACAACACGGCTGCATCCTTCATCGGGATGCTGAACTGATAATAAAAGCGATTAGCGACCCATCCGCGAATCTGGGCGGGCGTGAGTTTGCCTTGATTCATCATCAGATGGAAAGGATGATGAGTGTGATAGCCCGATTCCTTGGCACGCAATCGCTGCTCGAATTCCGCCCGGCTCCAGGGTTCGATTGACATATTCCTTTTCCAGCGAGATCAAAAGATGCCGTGCAGGAGCAACATTTCCATATTAGTGTTGTGTACCGTAAATAAGTTAAACAACGGGGTCAGTCCCTGTCATTCCGGCAGCGGGCAACGGGAGCGCGGCGGAGGAAATCTCGGACAGTCTCATGCGTCAGCGTGAAACCGTACCGGACTCCTCGAAGCGGTCATTTTTCTGTAGGTACTTGCGGGGGACCACATTAGATAATGATTTCCATCCCATCGTAGGCAACCTCAACGCCGGCGCTCTCCAGTTCGCGTCTCTGAGTGGACCGTTCGTCAAGAATTGGATTGGTATTGTTGATATGGATCACTACCTTGCGAGCCTGCGGAAGGCGGCCCAGATAGGATAGCATTCCGCGCTCGCCTGATAGGGCGAGATGACCCATTTCATGTGCGAGCTTGCGACCCGCGCCGAGTCTTATCATCTCGTCATCGCTCCAGAACGTTCCATCCACCAGAATACAAGCTGCCCGGCTCATGCATTCCGATATGTGACCTTCGACCTTGGCCAACCCTGGAGCATACAAAACAGAGCGGCCGTTCCTGTCATCAGTGATCATCAAAGCAATATTGTCGTCATCCCGGGGCGCTTCCCGATGCGGGGAGTAGGGCGGCGGCTTGCTGATCACCGGAACCGCCGCGAACTGCAAATGTTCAATACCCCGGACCTCAAAACCAGCGTTTGCGGGCTTAATCTCATGCCAATCAACCCCGCAGTAACTTTCGAGGATGCGAAGGAGTGGATTGCCGGTCATCAGGTCTGTCCGCACGCTGGCCGTGCAATAAACCTGCAGCCGGTTGCCCTCGCGCAACATGCCGAGACCGAGAGTATGGTCGAGCTGGCTGTCGACCAGAACGATTGCAGTTATCGCGGAATCTCTCAGGGTGCGCGCTGGCTGAAGCTGAGGAAGTGCCTTGAGCTGCGCAAGAATATCGGGAGAGGCGTTAATCAGGACCCAGTCTTTCGAATCGGCGCTGACCGCAATAGATGATTGCGTTCGCCATGCTGCCTTGAGCGATCCTTCGCGTACGCCGCGGCAATTAGGACAATTGCAGTTCCATTGCGGAAACCCGCCGCCCGCTGCAGAGCCTAGGACGAGAACCCTCATGAGGGCTTCGCTAGACGCGTTGCGCTTTGACGCGTTCTGGTCGAGGATTGGTGCGACAAACGCGTTTGCGGCAGCGCAAATATGCGGCGCTGCCGTACGCGCAGCTAACTCAGCATCTCTATCGCCGGGTTCAGCGATTCCAGATATACATCGTTACTTCAAAGCCGAAACGCATTTCGATAAAAGTGGGTTTGCTCCAAGCCATTTACTTCTCCTGCTACGCCAACTGAGGTCCTCTGTGGCGCCATAAAATCGCCATGTAATCTTACTCAGACGAGCAGCTATGATCAATGTGCGCCAGCCATCGTGATCGGACGCACCGGCTCGCCATCGCGGGCGGATTGACCGACGTTCACCGCGACCCAATCCTGTTCGGTCACACCTCGGGTGATTTCGATATTGACTCCGTCATCATAGCCCAGGGTCACCGGCGCTAACTTTAGATGCCCACTGCCGACAATTGGCACAAAGGGCTTCCCATCGCGAAAGATTAGAGCGTCGTCCGGCACCATTGGCGCATTCACCGAGAGGTTCACCCGAAAGTTCACCGTCGCGTACATCCCTGGGAATAAAGCGCTGTCCGTGTTCGGCAAATCCACCTCGACCAGCATCGTCCTGGTTTGGCTGGTCAGCGAGTCCGAGCGGCGAGTGACAGTGCCGACAAAGACACGACGCGGATATTCGGTCACCGTTACTGTCGCCGGGTCGCCGTCACGAATAAATGGCGCGGCACTCTGCGGAACATCGGAATAGATCCGTACTGATGAGTTTGTGGCCATCGAGATGATCGGTGTTGGCGTGGCGGATTGGCTAACGGCCTGCGGAATTAGCGCGCCCGGATCAACGTAACGTGCGGTCACAATTCCACTAAACGGAGCGCGAATCACTTCATAAGCCTGGGTCGCGGCAAATTGATCGAAAGACGCTTTCGCCTCCTTCATTTCCGCACTCGCATTATCGGCCTGCTGCTCCGAAATGACCCCAAAGCGAAGCAGCGCCTGGTTCCGGCGGTCGGTGGTTCGCGCCAGTTCATACGTCGCTCGTGCATTGGCCACCTGATGGTCCAATTCGGGCGAGTCAAGAAGAGCGATCACCTGGCCCTTCTGTACCCTGTCGCCTTTATCTACGTAGATGCTTTTCAGATAGCCGGCGATTTTGGCGTATACCGGAGTCTCGACATAGCCATGAATCGTGGCAGGAACCTCGATCGACCGCGTCTCTGGAGTGTGAAGGACCGGCACCACCAGGACCCGGGGACCCTGTTCTTCCTGTGATTCCAGTTCTGTGCTTTGCCTGCTAAGCAACCGGCTGTGCGCCATCACCAGACCGGCAGTTAAGCCCAGCACCACCAGCACGAGCAAGACCCCAACCACATAAAAGAAGCCGCCGGGTGGATTTGAACTGTATTCCCTGGGATCTCCCTCCATTAAACCCTTCTCGATTCAATCATATTTGCCGTTACCAGTTTTGCACCTCCTGCAGGGCGAATTCTGGCACCCAGCTATGATTACATCCGTGCTTTCCTGGTTCGGGACAACAACCATCGACTATGCTCCCGGCGAAGTGACTGCCTCAATCTCGGCGTCACGCTCATGCTTACCTTTGACGTTTCCGGCCAGGGTTGAGTATACGGCGGGCACCACGTACAAGGTCATCAAAGTAGCGACCACCAACCCGCCGATCACCGCGCGGCCAAGCGGAGCGTTCTGCTCGCCACCCTCGCCTAGCGCCAGAGCCATTGGTAACATGCCGAGGATCATCGCCAGCGCTGTCATTAGTACGGGCCGCAAGCGCGTGCGCGCAGCCTCGACCGCCGCCGCGGCCGGCGAATAACCCTGCTCGCGTAGTTCGTTGGCGAAGATGACTACCAGGTTGCCGTTAGCGACGCCTACACCCACGGCCATGATCGTGCCCATCAGCGACTCCACATTGATTGAGGTCCCGGTCAGCACGAGCATCCACAGGACACCGGCGAGCACACCTGGCACCGCCATCATTATCACCAACGGCTCCATCCAGGATTGGAAATTCGCAACCATTAGCAGATAGACGAGAATGACCGCGAGAATCAGCCCTAATTCGAGCGAAGCAAAGGAGTCATTCATCGCCTGGCTTTGTCCTCGGACTGTAATACGCATCCCTAGCGGCAAGGTTCCAAGCTGCGAAATGGCGTGCTGCACCGCAATTGCGGCGCTCCCAAGATCACGACCCTCAACACCGCTATCAACGTCGATCACGCGTTGCACATCGTAATGGTTGACCACCGCGGGCTCGACGTCCTGATGGACCGCTGCAACGTTGGACAAAAGCTGGGGTGCTCCGATCGTATGGTCCATAGATGCCGGTGAGAGCGGCGTATTGTTGAGCGCCTGCACCGAATTGATCATGTGCTGCGGCACCTGTTCCAGCACGCTGTAGCTTACGCCGCTGCGCGGATCGAGCCACCAATTAGGCGCGAGAATCGTATTGGTTGCGAGCGAGGTCAACAGATCAGAGGCAATTGACCGCTGGTCGATGCCCATCTGGAGCGCTTTGACACGATCGACGTTGACGCGAATCGTCGGATAGTCCAGCAGCTGCGGGATGCGCACATCGGTCAGCCCGGGTATCGCCCGCATCAACTGCTCCAGGCGCTGGGCAATTCCGTAGATCTCATCGATTTTAAGGCCTGATACCTGCGCATCGATGGGCGCCGAGAGGCCGAAATTCAGCACCTGGCTAACAATGTCGGCGGCCTGAAAATAGACGTGAACGCCCGGAAAATCCTGCGCGACCATCGCTCGGATTTTTTGTTGATATTGAGCAGTGGGCTGGTGGCCTGGTTTGAGCGAAATCAGCAGATCGGCGTCCTGTGGCCCTATGCTGTCGGTCTGGTAGAAGGCCAGAACGTAGGCAAATGGCGGCAGCCCGATATTATCGCTGATTTGATCGAGCTCGTTCCTGGGAATAATGCGCCGAATCGCCCTTTCCACCTGATCCACGATAAGTTCGGTCTGTTCAACCCGGGTGCCGGTCGGCGCGCGTAAATGCAGCTTCATCATGCCGGCGTCAACCCGCGGGAAAAAATCCTGGCCGACTACCGGCACTAGCAGTACCGATGAGCACACCAGCAAGGCTACGCACGCCAGTGCGAAGCCGCGCCGTGTAACGAACTTGCCAAGACTTTCCCGATATCCTTCCCGCAAACGTTCGAACCCGCGTTCGAACCCCATCGCGAATTGTGCCCAAACTCCCCGGCGTGCCTCGATTTCATGCGCTTCAGGCATCAGGTACCGGGCCATCGCGGGGACCAGCGTGCGGGAGAGCAGATAAGACGTGAGCATCGAATACACGACCGCGAGCGCCAGCGGCGTGAACAGGAAACGAGCGACCCCGTAAAGTAGGACAACTGGAAAAAAGACAATGCAAATGGCGAGCGTGCCGATCAACGCCGGAGTGGCAATTTCGCTGGAGCCATCCAGAATGGCCACCAGCAACGGCTTGTGCATCGCATGATGGCGGTGGATGTTTTCAATGGCCACGGTGGCATCATCCACCAACATCCCGACTGCCAACGCCAGCCCCCCCAGCGTCATGATGTTGATCGACTGCCCCGACAGCTTCAGCGCGATTATTGCCATCAGAATCGAGAGCGGAATCGACAGAATCACGATCAGCATGCTGCGCGGCGAGCCCAGGAAAACCAGGATCATCAAGGCAACCAGGGCGGCGGCAATAGTCGCTTCGCGCACCACACCCCAGAGGGCGCCGCGAACAAATACCGACTGATCGAAGCCGAGATTCACTCTCATTCCTTTGGGCGCAATCTGCTGAATGAGCGGAATCATCTCGCGCACTTTGTTAATGACGGTCAGGGTAGAGGCGGCCGCGTGCTTGTAAATCGGCAAATAGGTAGCGCGTTTGCCATCGATTCGTACGACGTTGGTTTGCACCATGTGGGTGAAGGTTGCGGGTGCCACCTCGCCCAGGAAAACCGGCGTGCCGTTAACTACCTTGACCGGCAGGCGATTGAAATTCGCCACCTGGCCGGGACTGCCGTTCAGCTCGACGCGGTACTCACGATTGCCGATTTTGGCCGAACCTGCCGGGATGATGATGTTGCTCGCGGTCAGTGCATTGCCCACGTCTTGGGCCGACAGCCCGTTGGCGTACATTTGACCTGGATTGAGGTTAACCATCACCGCCGGATTGCGCCCTCCGAAGGGAGAGGGAACGGAGATTCCCTCGATGCTGTAAAGGCGCACGCGGATGAATTGCAGGCCATAGTCGAAGATCGCCTGCTCCGAAAGCGTATCGCTGGAGAGATTAAGCTGTGCCACCGGCACGTTAGCGGCGTTGTAATCAACTATATTAGGCGCCTGGATCCCTGGCGGAAACGCCTGGAGCAGCGTCTCCGAAAGTGCATTAAGCTGCGCAATCGCAGCGGCGGTCGTGGTACCGGCATGAAAGTAGAAGCGAATCACACCCGCTCCCGCCAGCGATTCTGACTCCATATGCTCAATATCGTTGACAACGCTCCCGGAAGCGCGTTCGTCGATAATCACTACCCGGCGTTCCATATCGACTGCGGACAGGCCTGGATAGTTCCAGACCACCACGACCACGGGCAGATCAATGGCCGGGAAGATATCGGCATTCATTCGGGTGAACGACAGCACCCCAAGCACCAGCATCAGCAGCGCCATAACCGCCACTGACAACGGCCGGCGCAGGGCCAGACTTACGATCCACATACGCGGGTGTCTTTACGAATCTCCAAGGCCGGTTGGCCTGCTCGCCTTCATTGAAGGTCGAGCGAACGTCCTAACATAGGCCAAGGGCAAGACCAGCCGCAAGAATGGTTCTGACTAGCCGTGGTCTTGGGCGTCGCTCTGTTCGAGGCCGGTCTCCTGTCAGGCATCGGTGTTTTGTTGCGCCACCCGGAATGGCTCAATCGGACGAGGGTTCAGCTCAATGTGGTTGTGTAGTGCGAAGGGAAGCGGTAAAAAGATGGTTCGCGGCGGGGTCGTAGTTCAGCCCGGTTAGAACGCCGGCCTGTCACGTCGGAAGTCGTGGGTTCAAATCCCATCGGCCCCGCCAATTCAAGCGAATCGATATGCTCGGGCGGCGTATCGCGATTGGCGAATTTGAAACTGACGGAACAAACCAGAAGCGTCTCCCACGAAGATGCGCTGCGTGGGCGGCGATGGATGCTTATTGATGCGGACGGGTATTCGTTGGGCCGCGTCGCGTCCCGCGCGGCGACCGTCTTGCGTGGAAAAAATCGTCCCGACTTTACTCCACATCAGGACGCTGGTGATTTTGTCATCGTCATCAACGCAGACAAAGTACAGCTCACCGGCGCCAAGGAGAAAGAAAAGCTATATCATCGTCATTCCGGCTACCCGGGCGGGATTCGAACGACCAGCGCCGGTAAGATGCGCCAGGAAAAACCCGAACGCCTGATTGAGATGGCTGTGCGCGGGATGTTGCCGAAGAATCGATTGGGACGCCGGCTTTTTACCAAACTTAAAGTTTATCGCGGCTCCCAACATCCACACGCCGCTCAGCAGCCTCAGGCTATCTCCCTCTGAAAAACGTAGGGTGAAAAGGATCTCGAGCAACATCGTCCGCGACTTGGTTCGCGACCACCTGACTCATGCCAGAAAATAAGAATACCATTCGACGTACCGGGCGCCGCAAAACTGCCATAGCTAGTGTGCGGCTCGTGCCTGGATCGGGCCAGATTTCAGTCAATCAGCGAACTCTCGAAGAT
Source organism: Candidatus Binataceae bacterium (assembly GCA_024281015.1). Taxonomy (GTDB): domain Bacteria; phylum Desulfobacterota; class Binatia; order Binatales; family Binataceae; genus JAMXLL01. The sequence goes on along the minus strand of JAMXLL010000087.1, from coordinate 8,855 downwards.
TATTTCCCGCGGGATACGGCACGCATGAGGATCCTCGAGCCGTTTGAAGTAACGGAAACGGCGGGGCAGTTCGACGCGATTATCAGCGTCAAAGGCGGGGGCAGCTCGGCGCAGGCCGACGCCGTTCGCCACGGAATTTCGCGGGCGTTGCTCACCAGCTCCGACGTTTTGCGGTCTGCGCTCAGGAAGAACGGGATGCTGACGAGGGATCCGCGTGAAGTCGAACGCAAGAAGTACGGCCGGCACAAGGCACGCAAGCGCCCGCAATACTCAAAGCGATAACCAAGTCAAGTTATTCCAGTGTTAGCGGCGCACCCATCAGGTCTTCGGCACGTTCGATTCTGATCAAGACCGCGAACCCCTTCTTCTCGGGGTCACGTTCCTTTTCCGGTTGGATCAGGCGCTCCCACACCTCTGCATACACCGGCCCGGATTTGTGAATTGATGCGGTCCCATAAAAGCGGGCTATGCCGGCTAAAGGAAGAACACCCTCGCCTCGCAGCGAGGATTTCCTGAAGAAGATGGTTACCCTGCTGCCATCAGAGAGGTTCTCGGTAGTCGAGCCTCGGCCGCGTTCCCAGAGTGCAATGTGCTCATCGTCGAACACCATCGTGCTTCCACGGGGAGTTACCTGGGCGAAGCCGTTGGGGAGAACCGTGGCAATCAAGCAAACATTGTCAGTGTAAGCTGCAGAATCGATATGCTGCCGTAAGATTCGTGGGATCTTCGCCATCTATGAGCCGCGTCATTACAGTTGAGCTGGTCGCCGTGCTAAACGTTAATTAGCCGACCACGCCACTATCCCCGTGCCAGTCGACCAGGCCTTGAGCGGCTCGTATGCAAGCAGCCGAGGTTGGAGATGCGCCGGCATTGCACCGGCGACTGCTAGCCAATCCCGCACCTCGTGGCCGCCATTGCCGGCGACAGCTTCGAGATCCTCATAGCGCGCGTACCGGTTTGCTATTTCGGGGACCTCGCCGGCAATCAAACGTTCAAGGAACCATCTATCGAATTCCTCATTGATCTTGCCTGTTTCCGGCGGCCCGACCCAGTGCGATAGACCTCCCGTACCGAGCACCGCGACTCGTCGGTTGTGCGGCCAGCGCTCGACGCATTGGCCGACGAATGCACCCACATCAAAACATCGCTTCAGGGTCGGCATCGGCGGCGCAAACGCATTCACGACTATGGGAATAATGGGAAGATTCCAGTGCGGCGTTAAGTGCATCATGGGCGCCATCTCGGCGTGGTCCAGCGCCAGTTCTTCAGAAAAGGCGAAGTCGACCCCGCTTTCGAGTCCCTGACGCAGGATAAAACGCGCCAAATCCCCGGCAATCGGCAGGCGTACCTGGGGTAGGCCGAATCCGGGTACCGCAGGACCGGCTGCTTCTTCTCCCACGCCGATCAGAAAAGCCGGCAAATTGTCATAGAAACAGCGGTCGAAATGGTCGTCCGCAAAAGTTATCAGCACCTCGGCCCGCGATTCTTCAAGTAGTTGGCGTGCGCTCGTAAAACCCGCCCGCATTTTGTTTCGCTCGGGTTCAGCCAACCGCTGCCAGTTTTCTTCCGACGCCATGAAGGGAACATGCGAGCAGGCGATTCCCGCCACTATTTCTGCCATGTCATTGTTCTCCGCCAACACGGCCGGGGTTCATTGCCATACTGTAATCGCGCATGTGCTTGCCGGCGGGCCCATGCGCCAGTAGCAGCAGCAATGGGTTCACTCCGCGATCGTAGAGCTTTCGTATCTCCCATCGCTTTAGCAATTCGCGTTCCTCACTGTCTAGCTGGTAAGCGGCGAGAACGCTATCGACATTGTCGCGAAACCGCAAGGCCATGTCAGGGTCTCGCCTAATATCGCGCAACAGCTTGTCGACCTGATACCGGCTCATTCTGTAGCCCTCTTTGCGCGGAAGCCGCTCTCACTCGATTCCGCAACGACCGTCGCAACCGCACTTTTGTCGCAAACGCGCTTTTAATGTAGAAGGGCCAGGATGATGCCGTCAATCGGACTCATCATCGACCTTGCCGACTAAGCGCGGCGTGACTAGATGTTGGTTGGTCACTATTTGCTGCATGCGCCGGATTGGACTTACAATGCTCATGATGGAGTTAGCTGGAAAAGAGCATTCAACCGCAGCGAGGCCGGCTGTCCATAAGGGTCATGGTCGACGATAGCAATAGTCAGGAGCCATCGAGCGCTGGGCCAAGCCCTGGTACACCCAGCTTCTTTGTCGTGGGCATCGGTGCCTCCGCGGGGGGTATTTCCGCGTTACGGGAGTTTTTCAGTAACGTCAAGCCGCACAGTGATATGGCGTTCGTCGTCATTCAGCACCTTTCTCCGCAGCACGAAAGCAATCTTCCGGCCCTTCTCCAAAGCCAAACGCCGGTGCCGGTAACGCAGGTCAACAAGGAAATCACGCTCGAGCCCAACCACATCTATGTCATCCCGCCCACGAAGTACCTGGTTTTGGCCGACGGCAGTATCCGCCTGACCGAGCCGGAGATTACGCGCGGCAGCCATACATCTATTGATTTGTTCTTCCGTACACTGGCCGACGCCTATGGCAAAGATTCGATTGCGATATTGTTGTCGGGCGCTGGTACCGATGGCACCTTCGGCTTGAGGCGCATCAAAGAGGCTGGCGGCTTCGTCATCGCCGAAGAACCTGCCGAAGCCGAATATCCCGAGATGCCGCGCAGCGCGATTGAAAGCGGCTTGGTCGATCTTGTGCTGCCGGTGGGGGAAATGGCTGACAAGCTGCGCGCGCTCCGCGATGGTGCTCAGCGCTTGCAGCTGCCGATGGAGCAGGAGGAACCCCCGCACGTTGCTGATGAGGTGACGGTGCGCGAAATATTGCTCCTTTTGCGTCTCCGTACCGGCCATGATTTTGCACAGTACAAGCGCCCCACCCTGATGCGCCGCATCGCGCGGCGCATGCAGGTGCACGAATTGAACGAGCTGGCTGGCTACTTGAATTTGCTGCGTGAGAGTCCGCAAGAGGTGGAATCCCTGTTCCGTGATCTCCTTATCACGGTGACTAATTTTTTCCGCGACCATGAAGCATTCGAGGTGCTCGAACACGAGGTCATTCCGAGGCTGTTCGAAGGCAAACGGGCCAACGACCAGGTGCGAGTTTGGTCCGTAGGTTGTGCCACCGGAGAGGAAGCTTATTCGCTAGCAATGATGCTGGCCGAGTATGCTTCGAGGCTCCCTGAAGGCCCAAAAGTTCAGGTTTTCGCCACAGATATAGACGAGCGGGCGATTAGCGACGCGCGCGACGCTCGCTACCCGGCGACGATCACTCTGGATGTCAGTCCCGAGCGTATCCAGCGCTTCTTCGTCAAAGAGGGCGAACGATACAAAGTCAGGAAAGAATTGCGCGAGATCGTGCTGTTCGCGGTGCATAACGTCCTGCGTGATCCGCCGTTTTCCAGGCTGGATTTAGTTAGCTGCCGCAACCTACTAATTTATCTCAACCGCGAAATGCAGGAACGGATTCTCGGCACCTTCCATTTCGCCTCACGATCTAACGGCTATCTTTTTCTCGGCACGTCCGAATCAGCAGAGACTACGCCGTCTTTGTTTGTTCCAGTGGACAAGAAACGGCGCATATACGGCCATCGGCCTGCTCCGCAGACCAGTAACCATCTTGCGACCGATTGGCTCACTCCAAGATGGCAGCCGCGCCCCGTGGATGCCAAGACGGTCAACAATCTTATCGGCATGCGCTCGGTCGGTGAGTTGCATCAACAGGTCGTGGAAGAAATTGCACCACCAAGTCTACTGATCAATGAAGAATTCGACATCATTCACATGAGCTCCCACGCGGGGCGTTATCTGCGTTTTTCCGGAGGTGAACCAACCCGCAATCTCTTGAAGTTGATCCACCCCAACCTGCGGCCTGACCTGCATGCGGCTCTGCTGGAGGCCAAGAGCCGGCAATCTCGTGGATTTGTGCAAAGCCGGCGACTCAGCACCGAATTGGAGGGCAAACCGTGCTGGGTTACGTTGAGTGTCAGGCAGGCGACTGGTCGCCCGGAAGCGGCTCGTGGCTTTTACCTCGTGATCTTTGACGAGGCTACAGCGGTCGCTCCATCGGGGTCGGAACCCCTGGCCGAAGGAGAAGAAGACCCTCGCGACCACGACGCCGTAGCCCGCCTCGAGCAGGAACTTCAACATACCAAGGAGCAGCTTCGGTTAACGATCGAGCAGTACGAGACCTCCACCGAGGAACTTCGCGCCTCCAACGAAGAGCTGCAAGCGATTAACGAAGAATTACGCTCCGCGACCGAGGAACTGGAGACCAGCAAAGAAGAATTACAGTCGGTCAATGAAGAACTGACCACCGTCAATCAGGAGTACCGCGAAAAGATTGAAGAAGTCGGCCGGGCCAACAGCGATCTGCAGAACCTCATGGCCTCGACCGATATAGGTACCATTTTCCTGGACCGCGGCCTGCAGATAAAGCGCTACACCCCGCGAGCCCAGCAATTGTTCAATATTGTCGAAGCGGACATTGGACGCCCGCTTCAACATTTCACGCACAAACTTGAGTATGAGTCCTTACCTGCCGACGCCCAGGAAGTGCTGCGGACGCTGCGAACTATCGAGCGAGAAGTACATAGCTCGAATGACTCGTGGTATTTGGCGCGTCTGCTGCCCTACCGCACGATGGACGACAAGATCGACGGAGTAGTGCTGACGTTTATCGATATCACCAGCCGCCGGCGCGTCGAGCAGCAGTTGCGCGAGCAGGCCGGCCGTCTGCGTGAGCAGGCCGAAATCGTCGATCTCGGCGACTTGCTGGTCCGCGATGCCAACGATCGGATTCTACTGTGGAGCGCCGGCTGCGAGCGCCTTTACGGCTATACCCGGCAGGAGGCGCTCGGAAAGCAGGTACATGAACTGCTCAAGACCGAATTCCCCATCCCGCTCACCGAGATCAATGCGACCCTCCAAAAAAACGGCCAATGGGAAGGCGAACTGGTTCATCATGGCCGGGCGGGCAACCGCATAGTCGTCGTCAGCCGCTGGGTTCGGCATCGTAGCGAGGATAATCGACCCCCCGTTGTGCTCCAGGTCAACAACGATATTACCGCGCGTCGCGCGGCCGAAGAGGCCCTGGTTGAGGCGGACCGCAACAAAGATCAATTCCTTGCCACCCTCGCCCATGAGCTGCGCAACCCCCTCAGCGCAATGTTCAATGCGGTCGAGCTGCTGGATCGCTCACCCAGCAACAGTGGAGAGGCCGAGCGTGCAAGCAAAGTGTTGGAGCGGCAAACTCGACATCTGCTCCGCCTCGTCGACGATCTGCTCGACGTCGAACGGCTCGCCCACGGCAAAATCGCACTTCAGAAAAAGCGCGCAACTTTGTCGGAGATCATAGAAACGGCGATGGAAATTTGCCGTCCCATGATCGATCCCAATAGTCATAACTTCCATACCTCGATCCCTTCGGAGCCCGTCACGCTCGAGGTTGACGTTGACCGCATCGCCCAGGTCGTTGCAAACCTTGTGCATAATGCCTTCAAATACACTCCCAGCGGCGGGCGGATCGAGTTGTCGGTGGAAGTCACGAATCATGAAGTGACTATTCGTGTGCGGGATACTGGCGTCGGCATTAGCCCTGAAGTATTGCCGCATATCTTTGACATGTACAATCAGGGCGGCGGCTCACCCGGTGCAGGTCTCAAGGGACTAGGTGTTGGGCTTGCTCTAGTGCGCCAGTTGGTCGAATTGCACGGCGGCAGCGTCGCAGCCTACAGCCAAGGCTTACAAAAGGGCGCCGAATTCGTGGTTCGCTTGCCGATGCAGCGTGAAGCCTCAACTCCAGAAGAACACCGGTTAACCGCCTCCGGCGAAGCTTCCCCCTCCAATCTAAAAGTTCTGATTGTGGATGATCATGAGGACGCAGCTAGTGCGATGACCGTGTTGCTGGAGAGTTCCGGTTATTACGTTGAGACCTGCTTCGACGGAAATGCCGCACTCGAATTGACCAAGACATATCATCCGGACGTGGTCATTCTCGATATTAGTCTGCCGGGCATGGACGGCTATGAGGTTGGCCGCCGGATACGCCAGATGCTACCGGATACGACGCTGATCGCACTCACCGGCTGGGTTGCTGACAACAACGCCACGCGCGCTCGCGAAGCCGGCTTCGACCACTACATGGTAAAGCCGGTACAGCTTGCCGAGTTGCAGCGAATATTGGCAAGCCGCAGCCGGCCTAACAGTTAGTTTCTGTCTTGGTAATTCGACTGCTACTTATCGAAACCAGCCACTTTGGGCAATTGCTCTGCACCCTCGAGCCAAGGCACTCGATCCGGCCAAAACGCGTGACGTAAACTTTGGACTGGTTGACCTGGATCGGCGTTCGCGTCTATGCAGGCCCGGCTTACCGCAATTACATCCGGCAGCGCATCCAGGTTGATAGTCAAGGGCGACCCGCAATTCTTGCACCGATTACGATGGACCTTGTCAGAGCTATTGAATGTTTGAAGGTCTCCACCCTTCGTCCATCGGAAGCCGTTCTTCGGAAAAATGGACAAGGTTACAAACGCGGCGCCCTGCAGGCGACGACAAATCGAACAATGACAATGGTGGGTGTCGACCGCCGGCTGCGTAATCGCGAATTGGTTTGTTCCGCAATAGCATGAGCCCTTGATCTCAGCGAAATTCGCCACGACTGCTCCTCCTGCTGATGGACTTCACGCCTGCACCATAGCAAATCGAATGCTTCACGTACGAGCGCCGGAGAGTCACTCGCCGACGCTCACCTCTGCCGGTTGCCCGCGAAATTCGACCTATTCCGGCTCGTCGAAACACTTTCGTCACCCGCCGACGAAATCCGCTCCGCCGGATGCAGCACTGTCTCGTCTTGTAGCGGATCTGGCGCGCCGAATTGCTCACGCAGCCACTTCTCACTAACTTGCAGCCCTCGGTCGATAGCGGGTCCCAGCGCCTCCATCAATAGCTGCAAATCCGGCTCTTCGTTGAACCCGATATTAACCTGCGGATAACGGCGGCGCGGCCCGCGATTCAAATCAATCAGCGGCTTCACCAGGTCGCGATTCAACGTCGCGCTAATTCGCCGGGCATCGTCGGTCGCGATATCGCGCCGCACCACGTCATGAACCTCGGCGGCCGCGCGGCTTCCGGCGCCGCGGGGCAACTGCGTGGTCAGTTCCTGGCCGAGGACCCCGATAGTCAACAATTTGTCAAGGTACTCGCAAAAATTCTGATACATCTCGTGGCTTTTCTGCCCACCGCCCTTCGATTCGACGAACTCAATCGCCATCGACTCCGGGATAATAGCGGCCGCATCGGTGCCGATATTTGCCACCGCCCGCAGCAGCGCCGCCTTGTCCTGCTCCGTGGCGCCGGCACCGTACTTACCCAGGCGCATCGGCTGGCCGTAGACCTCGGCAAAGGTCACCCAGTCCTTGAGCACGTAATTCTTGAAAAGGTAAACCCAAATCGCCAGTCGCGCCAGGCCGCCCCGGATCGGTAGTCCCGCTTTTTGCCGTGTCACATGCGTGATGAATTTGAACGGCGCCAATGGCTGCGTTGCCGGCTGAATCCCGATCTCGTGCCCCCAGGTATCACGGATTCTGAAGTTTATCGGGGATAACCTCGAGTCCCACGAGTCTCTACCGACCGGGAGCTGCAGGCCATCGATAGACAAAGAGCGCACTAAAAGTTGCTCCCCTGAAATCCAGTCGAACATGAACCAGCGAGGATCGCGCCACTTGAGCGCAACCGGCAGCCAGGCCGGGCCGCCCATCGCTATGCTCCTCCCGTCGGTGTCCCAGATGATTTCCGTGGCCGAGAAGCCCTTGCCCAGGGAATCCAGCATCTCGTAAATAACGTCGTGAATATCAATATGACTGGAATCGATTAACGTCTCGCGAATAAACTCCGCGTCAGCCGTGGCTTCCTCGCTGTCATCGGCGGCCGTCACATCGATATCGAGCTGCGACACCGCCATCTTGCGAGTATGGAGTACCCCCTGGTAGAGCAGGTCCTTTTCTTCCATCCGCTCGGCCAGCTCCAGGTAAAGCCAGGGGTCGCCGTATTCGGCTGTCCGCAGGATTCCCACCGCCTTCTCGGGAGTGAGGCCCATGGACGTATCGATAATCGAGTAGATGTTGCGGACGCCGGCCAGCGTCGCCGGCGCCTGCTCTTGCCGCAATGCCTCGAAGACTACAGAACGTCCGTATGCATCCAACAAGGGCATTTTCAGTCGCTCCGCTTCCGCTCCGCTATGCGCACGTCGCAGACTCCTTTGCTCGGCTCCGCTTTCGCTCCGCCTAGTGCTGGCCGCCCGTACGCATCGTATAGTTCAGCCATCGTCAGGCCTCTAGGCACGCCCCTTCCTGTCATCCCGAGCGCCGCAGCGAAGGCAAGGCGACGAGGGATCTCGGACAGCCGCCGAGCCTTCGCGAGGCGGCCGGTACCGGTTCTGTTAGAAGCACGAATATCCAATCGTCAGCACTCCTCCATTCACGTTGCTTCCCGCGCTGGCGAAATCGACCTTGGCCGTGGTCGTCGTCGTGACATCGGCGACCCCGGCCACCGACGCCGACCCGTCCTGATTCGTCACGCTCCAATTACACATCCGCGCCGCCGGCGACGGCACCGAAAAGGTCACCGTGCAATTATCACTGTCCGTGCTCGATTGTGGCGTCGTAAAGCTGCCCGAGTTATTGGTCGCCCCGGCATTAAAAACGCCGCTGCCGACCACGTTCGCCTGATGCGAGCAGCTCACGCTGGTGGGTGCAGAGGTCCCGCCTGGTAATGGTCCGCAGCTCCACACGCCGCCCTTCCCGCTCGCGAAAGCGCCCGTGCC
>JAMXLL010000086.1 GCA_024281015.1 Candidatus Binataceae bacterium | reverse complement strand
GGGGTCTCTGGATAACTGAAGCTTTACACGGCGCGATCGTTCCCCCCACTCCGCCTGTGCGATAACAGTGTCTGGTTCCGGCTGTCAAATTGCTCTCTATTGCCGAAGTCATCGCTGCGGCGCCTCGAGGGCAGCCCATTGGGGTCTTTGAAATAGATGGAATGGGCCCAATCGTGGTCGAGAACCACCCGCATATCGGAACCTCGACCAGCCGCAACTTCTCTAGACCAAACGTTCTGAACACCTGTTCTAACTCTTCGTTCCGAGCCCGTCAAGTGTCGAGCACAAGCAAATCCTTTTCGCATTAACCCGAGGGCTCGCGGCCCCTTAGTCATCAGCAACAGGAGTGATAGGTTAGATGTGAGTTGAATATTGTCTCGACGCGGAATAGAAAATGGCAGCCGGACACGCAACAAGTGAAAAACAATGGCAGATGCTATGACCGATGGGCTTCCCAAATCGTCGATCGTAGATCGTCGCGACCACCTGGCAGACCGCTACGATGCCAATATTGATTTGATCCTGCGGGCCGCCGCCAAAGTCTTCAGCGAAAAGAGCTTCGGTCTGTCCACCATTCGTGATATCGCTGCCGAGGCGGGAATCGCGTTTTCGCGTATTTACTACTACCTGCGCAACAAAGAAGAAATTCTTTATCTAATCTCGCGAGGTGCTTTCGAGCGGCTGATTCGTCTGGCGGAAGATGAAATCGTGGATATCAGAGACCCCGAGCAGCAGCTTCAGGCGTTCATTAAAAGTCACCTCGAATATCACATGCGCAATCTGCCGGAGATGAAGGTCCTGGTGCGCGAAGCAGATTCACTATCGGGTACTTATGCCGCGGACATCACCAGACTCAAGCGCGATTATTCCCGCCTTTTTCGCGGAATCATCGAAGGCGTCGCAGCCAAACACTCAGCTAGAATCGATGCGGAGCGAGCCCGCATCTTAACTTCTCTGTTGTTCGGCGCGATGAACTGGTTTTATACCTGGTACGATCCCTCAAAGGACTATACTCGCCGTGGTCGTATCATCGACGAAGTCTACCGCATGGCACTCGCAACAATCGTCGCCCCATGAATCACGAGCCGCTAAAAGCCCGATCAGCAGGAGGAACGCTGCATTTCAGCCTCGATGGCGAAGCGCTTCAACAAAAAAGGCGAAGGCCGGGGTTGCTTGGCGGCGACTCGGGTAATAGAGGTTGGTACCCCGAAAATGGAGGGCACTGATCCCCGAGGACTTGCTTCAGGCGACCCTTGGCGAGATGGCGTTGGGCCAAGTCCTCGGCAGATACGCTAACCCGAATCCGGCTAGCGCGGCATTCAGCATCTGGTTCGTCGCATTAAAGACCAGCTGGCCTTCAACGTGCACTCTCAATTGCGCGCCCCCCCTTTTTCGACTCCCAGGCGTACAACCGCTCGCTGTCGAACTTACACTAATGATCTCAACGAGCTCGAAACTGTAGCTTCACAGATTACTGTGCAGGGAGTCTCGCACCCCGAGCATCTGGAGCGCCTGACCATCGCTGAGTGGGAGTGAGGCAAATCATGAGCTTCAAACTGTCGCGGAAGAAGCAGCCGAGTCTTCAGAGTTTCGCGGAAGAGCAGGTCCTTTATCTAACGACCATCGGGCGCACGACGGGCTTGCCGCGTGAGATCGAAATCTGGTTCGTTGCATTTAGCGAGCGTCTCTACCTGTTCGCGGAAACGGGCGAAGCCGCCGGATGGGTTAAGAACATCAAACGCAATCCCAAGGTCGTGGTCAGGATCGGAAACCTGCAAATCAATGGGACAGCCCGTATACTCGACCGTCAAGACGATCGAGAACTGTGGGATCGGGTCGCTGCAATCGCCGATCGCAAATATGGATGGGGCGATGGATTGCCTGTGGAAATCAGTCCGGTTTCATCACCCAACACCCGTTCTGATTGCGGCATCCGGGGTAGCGACGATTGCTGAGCCGAGGAATCATGAATCGCTCCGAAATGTTCATTACGACAAACTCCTGCAGTCAACTTCGCTAAGCAAGCGTCGGGGAGCGATGCCGCGACGAGTCTCGTACCGGACCGAAGAGCGGCTCTTGAAAGGAAATCTTATGAAACCTCACGTGATTTGCCACATGGTCGCGAGCGTGGACGGCCGTACCCTTGTAAGCCGGTGGCAACCGAAGGACGCATACAGGAGAGGGTTGGGGGACCGCTTGCACGAACGGCTCGGCGGAAATTCATGGCTTGTCGGTCGTGTCACAGGTCAGGAATATGCCAAGCTGGACGCCTATCCTGATCACACCGACCAGAGCTATCCGCGCGAACCCTGGTTCGCCCAGCGCAACGCGGTCGCTTATGGTGTGGTGCTCGACGCCGGCGGCAAGATCGCATGGGGACGCGCCGATATCGGCGGCGATCCGATCGTCGCCGTGTTGACCGAGAGGGTCTCAGACGCCCACTTGGCGGGATTACGGAAGGATGGTGTTTCTTACATCTTCGCCGGCCAGCGCGAGCTAAACCTCGCGCTGGCGCTCGAAGTTCTCAACCAGGAACTGCAAATAAATCGCTTGCTGCTCGAGGGCGGCGGAATTACGAACGGCGCCTTCCTTCGCGCAGCCCTGATCGACGAGATAAGCCTCGCGATTTTCCCGGCTGTGGACGGCGCAAGGGGTGCGCCGTGCGTCTTCGACTGTCGCGACGATGAGGCCGACACGCTAGCTCCGCTCCGCTCTATGACGCTCGAAAGTAGTGAGGTACTTGAGGGCGGCGCGGTTTGGCTCCGCTACCGAGTTCAGAGCGATTAGCAGGTCTAATTTGCCTGAATCGAACTCATGGTCGCATCGCGATGCAAGTCTCTATCGCTGGCTCAAGTTGCGAAAATCCCCACCTACAAAGCGGCGCGCCGCCAATCTGGAGGAACAGGTGTCAGATGATCGTGCCAGACACCTGGATGCGCCGACTCAGGAGTAGATAGCTGGCAGCTTGTGAACGCGGCCCGACTGGAGATCCTCCGCAGCGATCCTACAGTTGAGATTCGAGCAATTCCTTCAGCACTACCGCCTGATTATGCTCCTGGTCGCGGGCGCTGTAGACCAACGTGAGCTTTCCTCGGCGCGCGATCATCAAGAGTTCTTCAAGAAGCGGCCGCGCTTCGGCCCGCTTGAGTTCCCTTAGGTAACGCTGGTGAAATTCCCTCCAACGTTCTGGGTCGTGACCGAAAAACTTTCTAAGCTGGTTACTGGGTCCGAGCTCCCGCATCCATTTCTCGATGCGTGCATCCGCTTTTTTCAGGCCTCGCGGCCACAGGCGGTCAACCAGGACCCGCATCCCGTCATTGCGGCTTGGCGCTTCGTATGCGCGCTTGGTCGTCACCATGCAGAAAACGCCAATGGCTGGTAGTGCGCTGTACGCGGCTCGCGATTGGGCCGCTTGCATTGCGTTCGTTCTTACGCTCTACACAGGATAGACAAATTCTCGCGCGACTCGCTCCGCGCGCCGCTGGCAAAGAAGGGACGCGGAAACCATCTCAGCGGAAGTAACGGTACAGCTTTGTTCGCCGCTTCTCTGCAAACCCGTCAGCGATCGACAGTCTCGTGACTGAGATCGGTTCAACTCATCAAGGAGGGCGGAACGGGGGCGGGCTCGCGCGGCGTTCTAGCGCGGCTGGCGGTTCTTTGAAGTCCGCCGTGAGCGAATCCCGGCGCGAACAGTGGCGTTAACCCCGTCTTGGTGGCGCCGTTCGAGCGCAGTCCCCGATGCACCGATGGCTCAACAGAACCCGCCCCAATAGGGATGAGCTCTTCAGCTACACAGCACGTCGTTGGCGTGCATGGTGTCGAGGTACTCCTTGACCTGTTGAATCTTGCCGTCTCGTATAACGAGCAGGAAATGATATTTGTTCTGGTAGGTCTTGCCGTTCTTCATCTTCGCGTATGACTCCGCCTCAACTGCAACGCGGTCGCCTTCCGCAGTCACTCCGGTAGGTGACACGCGCAGCCCGCCATCAATGTTATTGCCGAGCGAGCCGATCAGTTCGGCAAACTGGGCCTTGGTCTTCGTACCCGATAGCGGGAAACTGCCCGCTACCCACCAAGTAGCGGATTCAGCTAAAGCGCCGAGCACCCCGGCACCGTTCCCTGAGCTCAAATCCTCGAAGAATTTCGCGACGATCTTCTTGTTGTCTTCAATGCTCATAATTCCACCTCTGCTGACGAACAACGTGATTGTTCCGGAACCATACTGCGGCGGTCCAGCGAGCGCAAACGGCTCGCCACGCGACACCTTCGGGCTGTTGAGCGTTGGGCTACTGCCATTGCCCGACGCCGACGCATCGAGTTGTATCGCGGCAGCTTACAGCAGACGCCGAAGCGTGGTCACGAGCCCGGCAATTGAAAGGCAGCGAATTATCAGTGAACCCCTGAAGTTTCTAGCGGCGCAGCGGCTATTTCCAGCGCCCAGGCGGCGCCGTATCTCCTACTCTCTTAGACCTTTTTTCCCTGTCGGCTTCAGCGATTCGCGTACTGCGGCGTAAGGCAACCAACCACACTTCACCGACGGAATGCGAGGCGAAGGTCTACCGTGACTCGTATGCGCCCATATCACACGCCTGCTCTCCTGCATCCGGGCGAGGAAAGCCGCGCTGGTCAATGGTCAGCGGATGCGGCGGCGAGGCCAGGTCGGTGCAATGCTCTAACGGCACCGCATTGATTGCCGGGCTGCCACGCTCCAGCGCGATCGTCTTATTTGGTCCCCCATTAAACTTGAGGCCGCCTGGATCTAAATTTGGGTCGAGGTCAAAAACATTTCCCCCGTCGTTAGTGAGTAACGCATCGGTGCTCTGGCTAATCAACGAATACGATAGCGTGATTGGGCCGGACACAACGTCTCCTGTATAAACACCAGAATCTGAAATATTGTCGGCGATCAGAGTGGCGTTGGCTGCGAGGCTGGTTGCGCCCACGTTTGCTATTCCACCGCCAGATGCGAATCCGAATCGCCCGACGGTCATACCGAGAGCTTGGTTGGAAGCGATCGTGACGCCCGCCAGTGACACGCTCGCGCTGCTAATGTACATACCGCCGCCAGCTGCATCGCTGCAGGAACCATTGCCGCTGCTGTCCGAAAAGCACGGACCGACAGACGCCGTGTTGCCAAAGAGCGTGGTGTTGGCGAGATTGATATTGCCGTTGCCGACGAACAAACCGGCTCCGTCAGCAAGACCGCTGGTAGCACCTTGGGGAGCGGTCCCACCCAAAGCCGAATTGCCAGAGATGGTACTTCGCTCAATGCTAAGAGTCCCGCGCGCAACGAACAGGCCAGCTCCTTGCGCGGCTCCGCCTGCACCGCCATCAATGCAAAAGTCGCTGAGGTTGCAACCAAGTCCTCTGCCGCCCGTCCCCCCATGTGCTTTGTTATCAGAAACCATGGACGAAAAAAGCCTCGCGCTGCCTGAGTGTACATAGAGCCCGCCGCCCGCCCCAGCTCCTCCGGCTGCGCCCCCACTAAATCCTGTCGCCTTAGCTCCGACTCCGCCGAGAGCGCCATTGTCAGACATTTTAGAGCGGATCAAATCGACTTTTCCTGCAGCGAGGAAAACACCGCCTCCCGATCCAGTCTGGGCAGGTCTCCCGTTAGGTCCTATTACTGCTGCCCCGCCAAGTGCCTCATTCTGGTCGATCCAGGCATCGGTGAATTTCACATGACCATTGTCTTCGACGAATACGCCACCACCCTTCGCTTCGCTCTTCCCGGGTTGCGAGTGATACGTGCCGTTGTCGCGTGCCACGCCGCCCGTGATGGTCAAGCTACTGAATACCGCATTCGTGCCGTTCAGCACCTGAAAGACGCGGTCGATGCCGTTGCCGTTGACGATGCTGAGGCGCGGGCCCTGCCCCTTAATCGTCAGCATATGACCAGTGCTGTTTATGTCCAGGTCGCCTTCGGCAGCATCGTTCTCCTGCCCCTGGGTATTCTTGATGGTTAAAGTGTAGGTGCCAGCCTGCAATTCGATGGTGCAATCCTCACCGCTCACATTGGCCATCTGCATCGCAGCGCGTAAGCTCTCGGGACTGCCATCGACGGTCGGATCAGGAGTAGGATTGAAGCTGCACGATGCGTGCGCCGCGCGTGTGTTCAAAAGTAGAAAGACTACGACCAGCGGCGCCGCATTCAGAAGTTGCCGTAACCGCGGCTTCTGGCATGTAGTCCGCTCGAGTACCATCAGCGTCGATGCAAGGCCCCGGTATTTCTTCATTAGTTCCCCCTAGATGAGATCGCCAGCCCTTCCTATAATGCCGGTCCGTGTCAAGATGCTCAGTCGAGCCCGGCTCTCCCTTATATATTTCGCAAAACTCTACCGTGACTCGAACGCGCCTATGTCACAGGCCTGTTCTCTTGCATCAGGGCGCGGAAAGCCGCGCTGGTCGATGGTCAGCAGATGCGGTGGCGAGGCCCCATCGGTACAGCGGTCTACAGGAACCGCATCGATGGCCGGACTGCCCTGCTGCAAAGCGACGGTTGGGGTTGGTCCCCCGTTTGACTTGAGACCACCTGGATCCAACATAGGATTGAGGTCGAAGATATTGCCCCCGTTATTCGTGATTACTGAATCGACGGTTTGACTAATCAGCGAATACGAACATGAAATAGGGCCCAAAACGTCGTCAGGAGACCCAAAGGAACTATTGTTGCCGATCAATGTCGCATTAGTTACCAACCTGTTTGCACCGGCATTTGCGATGCCCCCACCACAGAAGTCTCCTTCAACACCTGGACCGGCATGGTTCTGGTTCGATGCAACTGTGACACCCCCTAGCGAAACAGTGCCACCGCTGATGAACAGACCGGCACCCGAGCCTCCAGGGCAGAATGCAAAAAAGGTAAGTGGAGGAGGGGTCATCCCCAGAGTTTGATTCCCGAAAAGCGTAGTGTTGACTAGGCGGAGACTTCCGCTGCTGACGAACAGGCCGCGCCCTGAGCGCCACCGCCATAACCATTAACGGTGCTTGCTCCCCCGAAACCCGAGTTGCTGGAGATCGTGGTCTGTGTGGTCAGAAGAGCGCCTGCTTCAGCGAACAGCCCGGCTCCCTGTGCAGTGCCACCACCGGATCCCCGACCTCGTCCCCCGTACGCCTTGTTAACCGAAACAGTTGAACTAATGAGTTCCACACTGCCGCTGTGCAGGTAAAGCCCTCCGCCCGCACCAATACCACCAGTGCTGAAGAGGAAGGACTTACTAGCCGCCGTTCCACCGACCGCGATATTGCCGGAGACTTTCGAGCCCGTTAGGTAAACCGTGCCAGCAGCGAGGAAAAGACCGCCTCCCGCTGCAGTCTGACCCGGCGTTCCGGATACAGAACCGAGGCTCGTGGTTATTGTACCGCCTGGACCACCAATTGCTCGATTTCCGCGAATTTGAACATGGTACAAATCGACATGGCCGCCGCCCTGCACCAGTATACCGCCGCCCTTGGCTTCACTCTTGCCGGGCTGCGCCATGAAACCGCCGTCATCTCTCGCCACACCGCCTTTGATCGTTAAGTACCTGAACTCCGCATTGGCATTGTTCCGCACTTGGAACACCCGGTCGATGCCGTTGCCGTTGACAATGCTGACGCCAACTCCCTGACCCAGGACAGTCGTCGTATGGCCGCTATCCGTGATATCAAGATCGCCTTCTGCGGCAGCGTTCTCCTGCCCGTGGGTATTCTTGATGGTCAAGGTGTAGGTGCCGGCCTGCAGTTCGATGGTGCAATCCTCACCGCTTGCATTGGCCATCTGGATCGCATGGCGGAGGCTGTTCGAGCTGCCATCGGCGGTCGGATCAGGCGCAGGATTGAAGCTGCACGATGCTTGTACCGTGCGCGTGTTCAAAAGCAAAAACATCACGACCAGCGGCGCGGCATTCAGAAGCTGCCGTAACCCCGGGTTCCAGATGGCCGCCCGTCTGACCAGCGTCAACTCTTTCGCGATCCGCTGATATGTTTTCATTGATCCCCTAACACTATGGCATGCGTCGTTGTCTCAGTGCGCCCGATTTTCCTTGATTACTGGGTGACAACTCCCGTTTCTGGAGCTGACCCGCCCAATCCTCGTCGCGTGCTTGTATCACCTGCTTCACCCATCTTTCAATCTGTTGCTTGGCGATGTGTTAACTGATTATTTTCTCCAAGTAACAAACATCCGGGGAACCTGCCCAAGCATTCGTTTATGGGCTTTGATGCTATACGCAAGGCAGGCTGGAGGCAGGCCTTGAAACACGCGGTCAGACTCTCGATCAGAGATGCGCTAAACGAGGCGCTTGCTAATCACCAGCAGGGGCGTTTTCGCGAGGCCGATCGTCTCTATCAGGAAGTACTCGAACAGCAACCGACCAATAGTGATGCACTTCATCTCTCGGGGGTCCTCGCAATGCAGACCGGAAACCCGAAACTTGCCGTCGAGCGCATCCTGCGTGCGATCGCTTTTGCACGTAATCCCGATTTTTATTCACACCTCGGTGAGGCCTACCGGCAGATAGCAGATCTGGAACGTGCGATCCAAGCCTGCCGGGCTGCACTGATGATTGATCCTCAGCACGCTGGAGCGCTCAATAACCTGGGCGTAGCGTTAACCGAGCATGGCAGGGTCGCCGAGGCACGAGACGCCCTCTCGGAGGCGGTGCGCCTCAATCCCGGTTTCGCAGCAGCCCACAATAACCTCGGAAACGCACTGCGGATGCTCGGGAGTCGCGAAGACGCTATCGCTGCTTTCCGCCGCGCAATAGCAGCCGAACCAGCTTACGGCGAGGCGCATTCCAATCTTGGCCAGCTTCTGCTTGAGCAAATGAATGTGGCCGATGCTCTCGAACACTGCCGCCGCGCGGTAGCCCTGCTGCCCAATATGCCGCAGGCCCACAACAACCTCGGCAACGCTCTAAGAGAAGCCGGCTTGCTAGGGCAAGCCAAGCGCTCCTATGCTCAAGCTCTGCACCTCAACCCGCGTAACGGAATGATCTTGGGGAACATTGCCCAGGCGTTGCAGGAAGAAGGCCGTTTGGATGAAGCCCTTACCTGGTATGACCGCGCCCTGCAGGCTGATCCATCGTCGGCGCGAACCTACGCAAATCTCGGGAGCTGCCTGGCTGAGCAGGAGCGTAAAGTAGAGGCGCGCACGGCTTACGAAGAAGCGCTGCGGCGCGACCCAACCTGGGCAGACGCGAACGCCGGACTGGCCGGAATTCTTCGCGATGAGGGTGAGTATGAGCAAGCGATCGCGCATTGCCGGAAAGCGATCTCCACAAAGCCCGAACTGTCTGCCGGGCACGCAGGAATAGGGCAGGCCTACATGGAACTAGGACGCCTCGGGGAGGCGGAGCAAGCGTTCCGCGATGCTATCCGTCGCGATCCAGAAAATGGCAGTGGCTATGCCTCCCTCGGAGCGCTCTTGCGCGGCCGACTGCCGGACGAAGATCTTGCGCGTATGCAGCTGTTGGCGGGCACCCTAGTCCGAAAAAGCCGACTAATGCCATTACATTTCGCACTGGCTCACGTACTCGATGCTCGTGGCCAATTCGCCGAGGCGGCGGAACACGCGGCTAAGGCCAACACTCTGCAGCAGGAGCAGTCGCTCAATCAAGACCGGGCGTTTGATCTCGAGCAGCATCGCTCGTTCGTCGAAAAGATATGCTCGACGTTTACTCCGGAGTTTTTCGAACGCTCTCGCGGCGTCGGCATTGACAACCAAGTTCCGATATTTATCCTCGGGCTGCCCCGCTCGGGAACAACTCTCGTTGAGCAAATCCTGGCTAGCCATTCACTGGTCCAAGGCGGGGGGGAGCTGCCGTTTATCGGAGAATGCTTCGACGCGCTGCCTGCTATCTGCGGCGTTAACGCCGCACCGCTGGAATGCGTCCCTCAGCTGAACCAGAAGAGCGCTGAGGAGGTAGCGAGGCGTTATCTTGAGCGGCTGCCCCGATTGGGAGCAGGTAAGACTCGAATCACGGACAAGATGCCCGACAATTATCTCCACGTCGGCTTCCTGCATCTCCTTTTTCCGCGTGCCCGAATCATTCATTGCCGGCGCGATCTTCGCGATGTTGCGCTGTCATGTTGGCTCACCAATTTTCGTTCGATTCGATGGGCCTCAACCGAGGAGCATATCGCTGAACGCATACGAGAATATCTGCGTGTCACTCATCATTGGAATCGCGTCCTGCCGAACAGAATGCTCGAAATACAGTATGAAGAGCTGGTCGAGAATCAGGAAACGACCGTTCGTCGAATGCTAGATTGGGTTGGCTTTGCTTGGGACGACGCATGCCTCAACTTTCAGGCAAATCCGCGCCCTGTTCGCACTGCCAGTGTCGTTCAGGTCCGCGAACCGGTTTACCGCCGGTCTGTCGGCCGCTGGCGCGCCTATTATCCTTTCCTGCGCGGCCTGTTTGACCAAGTACCGGACCAGGCGCTAAGGGCAACTCACCCCAAGGTCTAATCGTAACGCGAAGCCTAACCCTATTAATGCATCTGGGCTAGTTCTGATTGAGGATAGATACTCAACCGGGGACGATGTGGTTCCTAAACAGGACTCTAACTGCGTCCGTGCGAGCGAATTCTGAAGAGTCCTGCGGGCAACGAAGGACACGGACGAACGATACGCAGGCGGCTCAGGATGACAGACAACCCGCACCGCTTGAGCAATCAGGTTAGCGGCGCCAACCGACGTACTTCCTAAATCCGAGTGAATTCTTAAACCGTCCCGCCATCTAGCTCAACTTAGAGTGTACGCACGACAGCCACGGACTCGCCGGGCATTCTGGGAGATGGGCCATCGATTGCTATATCCGGATGCGATGCCAGCAGAAGCTTATAATTCTCTGCGCCGGTGAGCGGAAGTGTCTGTTGCTG
The DNA here is from genome assembly GCA_024281015.1 of Candidatus Binataceae bacterium. Taxonomy (GTDB): domain Bacteria; phylum Desulfobacterota; class Binatia; order Binatales; family Binataceae; genus JAMXLL01. The sequence goes on along the minus strand of JAMXLL010000086.1, from coordinate 23,623 downwards.
CTGAGCGAAATTTACCATGACGATGAGAGGGCCGCGCGACATGGTGAGCCATCGCGCCTGTTCGTCGAAAGTCACATGGATCCCGTCGAAGCGCCCATCGGCCAGCTCCGGGGTCCGCTTCCGCAACCGGATAAGACCGCGATGCCATTGCAGTAATTCCGTGTGCGGTTCCCGGCCGATTTCGCTCCAGTCGAGCTTCGAGCGGACAAACGTTTCGGAGGCTTGCGGATCTGGAATTTCATCGGGCTTCCACCCAAAAGAAGCGAATTCCCGTTTTCGACCTTCACTTACGGCTTGCCCCAGTTCCGGGTCGGGATGGCCGCTGAAGTATAAAAAGGGAGTCGATGCACCCCATTCCTCCCCCTCAAACAGCATTGGAATGAAAGGAGCGGTCATCACCAGCGCGGCGCCGATTTTGAGGTAATTGACGTTCATCAGCATCGAGCTGCGCTCGCCGCTTGCACGATTCCCGATTTGATCATGGGTCTGCAAATAACCGAGGAACCGATGGGCGCCAAGCCCGCCGAGCGGCCGCCCATGACGGCGGTTCCGATATCGCGAGTAGCCTCCGTCATATACGAAAGCGTTACACAGCGCCTTGGCGAGTTGCGCGAGACTCCCGAAATCCTCGTAGTACCCTGATTGCTCACCGGTGAGCCACGCGTGAAGAGCATGATGAAAGTCGTCGCTCCACTGCGCATCGATGCCATAGCCGCCCGCCTGAATAGAGCGCACGATGCGTGGATCATTCAGGTTGCTTTCTGCAATCAGCGCCAGGTGACGGCCAAGCCGCCCCTCTAGAGCCGCGACCTCGACGGCCAACTGCTCGAGGAAATGAATGGCTGACGTATCGACAATCGCATGAATCGCGTCGAGCCGCAGTGCATCAAAATGATAGTCTCGCAGCCACATCACGGCGTTATCGCACAAAAAGCGCCTAACCTCATCGCTGCCCGGACCATCGAAGTTGAGCGCATCACCCCAGGGCGTCTGGTAATGAGAGGTCTGGTAGGGGCCGAACTGCGCGAGATAATTACCCGCTGGTCCGAAATGGTTGTAGACCACATCCAGTATCACCGCGAGCCCTCGTGCGTGGCACGCATCCACCAAGCGTTTCAGGCCCTCGGGCCCTCCGTACGCATGATGAGGCGCATATATATCCACGCCATCGTAGCCCCAACCGCGATCGCCAGAAAATTCCGCCACCGGCATCAACTCGACGTGCGTCACCCCGAGATCTTTCAAATGCTGCAAGCGCTCGATCGCAGCCTCGAAGGTTCCGCTCTGCGTGAACGTACCAACATGAAGTTCATAGACGACGGCTGACGACAGCGGCGGCGGGTTCCATTGACCATCGCTCCATGCGAACGAATCATGGTCGACAATCCGTGAGGGACCGTGGACACCGTGCGGTTGCCAGGGCGAGCGAGGATCTGGCAGCGACTTACGGTCGTCAAGCACGAAAGCGTAATCAGTACCCGGTACCGCCAAGTGGGTTGAGATCGACCACCAACCTTTTGGCTCGGCATGCATCGGCAAGCGCTGATTGTGGATTTCAAGCGCCACCTGCGCAGCGTTAGGTGCCCAAACTCGCAGTTTCGTCATTTTGCTAATTGCTGATCTCGCAGAGTAACTTCAGCGGCTAGCCTGGCTTCCGCGATAGTTAACTAATCGCGTGTCAGTAGACACACCGGAAATTTTGCCAACAGGCTCGAGACCGCGGCCTCACCGCCTTGCCATCGTTCGTCCGTGAAAGGGTTACGCCAATCGCCCCGTGGCATTTCGATGGTCGTGTTACGCCAATCATTGGCAAGTTTGATGATCAGGCGTGGTACCAAAGTGATTATCTTGTTGCCGCGGCAGAAGGCGACCGCATGCTCAGCACGCGCACCGCGCGCCCACATCGGGGTGAACGAGCCATCCGGGCCGAACGCTTGTGCACAGCGCCGTCGCACTGCCAATGCCTGTTGGATTACCCATAGCTTCGGGACGCCCTCGTCGCTGCGGCGCATGATCTCGGACGAATCCTTTTTGAGCTCGTCTAACAGCGCTCTGGCCGCCTCGTAGTTGACCGGCTGGCGATTGTCAGGATCGACCAATGCGAAGTGCCACAACTCCGAGCCCTGGTAAATGTCGGGCACACCCGGAGCAGTAAGCTTGAGCAATAGCTGGGCCAGCGAATTTGTCCGGCCCGGCGAGATCAACGTCGCCACGAACCGCTCGAGATTATCGATAAACTCACGGTCATCAAGGACCCGGGCGACAAAGTCTAGTACACCGCGTTCGTATTCTGTATTGGGGGTAGTCCACGAGGTGTGCCGCTTAGCCTCCCGAATCGCTTTTTCGATATAGCGGAGCACTCGTTCCTGCTCAATCGGCCATGCGCCGACCAGTGTTTGGTAGAGCAGATATTCGACGTTGCGATCTGGCGCAGCGCCATTCCATCGGGATTGATTAAGCCGGGCCCAATGGCGCACTGCCCTCTCCCATTCGTCCGGTATTTCCGACAGGAGCGCCAGGCGCGCCCGCACGTCTTCGCTGCGCTTGGTGTCATGAGTTGAAGTGGCCAGCAGCGCCCGCGGCCAGCGCCGCTGACGTTCGGCGCAAGCGCGGTAGAATTGCTCAATGCTCGTGCCGAACTTGCCCGGATCACCGCCGACCTCGTTCAGGCAGACAAAGCGGTTGAAGCAATAGAAGGCGGTATCTTCTACCGCTTTGGCCATCACGGGACCCGTAAATTGCTGAAAGCGGAGGGCCAGCTCGGTTTCGAGTTGACCTGGACTGCGCAGAAGAAGGATGTCGCCGAGGAAATCCATCAGCTCGCTATCGAGGTCGGGCCGGTCTTCTTTGGCCAGCCTGACCGCCTCGCGCACATAATGCTCTTCTTCAGGCCCGGTCTTTTCGCTACCCGGACGAAAGTAGGTTCGATAGACCTGGAAGCGAATCGCTACCGCCTTCAGTGCCTCATGAAGCTCGTGGCGAGTGAAATCGCGATATAGCGGCTGCCGCTCGCAAACATCAACGAACATCGCGGTGAGCCGATTCAGATCGCTACCGAGGACCTCGCGCATTATGAGATCTTTTTTATCGCGCACGACTGTCTCAAAGTCCGCGGTATCTCCTGTGAAGTCGCGATAAAGCTCTGTCAGCCGTTTCTCTGCGACGGGATCTATGAAGATGCCCAGCACCTGGTTGAGGAAATCGTAACCGGTGGTCCCATCCACCGGCCATGAACCGGGCAGTTCCTCCCCGTGCTCCAGGATTTTTTCGACCACCAGCCAGGCCTCAGACGATGCCGCCCGTAAGCGTTCCAGATACTGTTCCGGATCCCGCAGACCGTCGATATGATCGATCCGAACTCCGTCGAGCTCGCCTGCCGCCAGCCATTGCAGCACCAGTTCGTGCGTGTCGGCGAAAACTCGTGGGTCCTCCATCCGCAAACCCACCAGGGTGTTGATATCAAAGAAGCGCCGATAGCCGAGGTCGCGCCCGGCTGCTCGCCAATAGGCAAGTCGGAAATTTTGCCGCTCCAGCAGCCCATGCAACGCCACGGGATCGTGGTTAATTTGCTCGATCGCCTCGTCGATTGCAGCCGCGCAGCGGGGATTCTCATCCAGTAAGCGCGCAATGAGCTTTCCAACCACTGCTTTATCCCGATGACGGCGGCTCAAACTGGCATGATCGAGAGCAGTGGCTAGCGGCAATTGCGAAAGGGAATCGGCAATGAAGGCCAATTCCTCAGACCCGCATCGGCTCGCGGCAGGTTCAAAAATGGCCGGTAAAGAGCGGGGCGCGATCGGGAATTTGTGTTCATAGTAGCGAATAATGAACGCCGCACCCTCGCGTGCGAGCTGGATCTCACCGGCCTCGAGCACCCGACCGTATTGCGCTCCCAACACCGGCAACAAGACTGAATTACGCAAGCGCGTCTCCGGCGGTTCCCATTCCACATCGAAATAGCTGGCGTACGTGCTGGAAGGGCCGTTCTCCAGCACGTCCCACCACCAAGGATTACCGGGCCCGCTGATCGCCATGTGATTGGGCACGATGTCGAGCAGCTGGCCCATGCGGTGCTCGTGCAACGCCGCGCACATCCGCGCGTGAGCTGCGGCGCCGCCGAGTTCGGAGTTCACGCGCCGCGGATCCATGACATCGTAGCCGTGCTGGCTGCCCGGAGCAGCTTGCAAATAAGGCGAACAATAGACATGGGTGATACCGAGCTCACTGAGATAGCCGGTCAATTTGGCCACATCATCAAAGCCGAAGCCCGGATGGAATTGAACGCGATAGGATGCGAGCGGGTTAACCATGCATGGTCTCAGAGAAAGAATAAACCGGCCGGGCGGTTCCTGACCCTTTGGAAATCGTCTGTTTGGTACAATACCACGTACGCGATAATGCTGACGCAGTTTTCTTTACACGCCGAAAATTCATTGCTTCTTTCGTACAATAATAAGTTCGCCGGTTTTCCCCGGTAGACCTGTCCCCACTCCGCATGCCAGGTTCTCGAGCCGCGGCGTCTGGGCGCAAGATCAGTCGCGCCGGCAAAGTGCCTAACCGACAGTAAACCGTTGAGGTGAGGGATCCGCCGGAGCAGGCAAGCGACCTGATCAAGCACTCAATGCCGCCGCGGGGTTGGAGCAATCAGGGCTTGACGGTTTGCACAATCTGCTCGATTCCGTGAAGCGGTATACTTACCCAGTCGGGCCTGTTGTTTAGTTCGTAGCCCAGCTCGTAGATGGCCTTGTCCAACACGAAAGCATCGAGCAATGCCTTGAGCTCGTCTGCATCCTTCGGCACTATCGGAGATTGAGCGGCGGTTTCAACGTAACCCTTCAGAAAGGCCCACGAAGTCCATTCCTGCCACAACTTCGCCCATGGCTCCATGGACGCGAAATCGCGGCCGCCCAGCACACCGCTACGCGTTTCATCCAGCAAGGTGCCAAACGCAGCGTAGTGAAATGACCGCAGCATCCCGGCGACGTCACGCAGGCCGGGGCGTTTTCGACGCCGTTCAGTGAGCGGCCGGGCCGGCTCGCCCTCGAAATCGATAATGAGAAAGTCTTTGCCGGTGTAAAGTACTTGGCCAAGATGGAGATCACCATGGGTACGGATACGGACGATGCTGGTGCGGCGCTTGAGCATGGTATCGAAACAGCCGCTGATTAGCTCTTGATGCTCGATCAGCCGGGCTGCCTGTTTTTTCGCATCTTCGGGCAGGGTTGAGAAACGGTCACGCAACAGCCGGAAGGTGCGGCCAGCAAGATTTCTCATGGACTGGTAAGTCGAACGAAGCTGAGCCATGAACGGCTCGGGCACAAAGGCCGGGTCCTCCTCTTCCGACGCGAGCGCAAGGTGCAGTTCAGCGGTACGAATACCGAGCAGCCGAGCCACGTCGAGGTATGCTCCGACCATATCGGCGCCAGCTCGATCCGGAGAATTTTCCTCCAAGAGGGCGACGAGCGGTTTGCCTGGAGGCGGCACAAGTTGCGTCCGTGTTGCGGCGCGCTCGAAATAACGATTCAACTCGCGCCGGGTGTATTCCCAGGCATCCCCGTGGTTGTGTACAAAGCCGTGCACTACCCCCATGGTGAGGGGTTCGGCCCGCCCCACCCGGTATTCCAACCACCCCGCCAGCTTTGGCGAATGCGGAAAGCCCGCCCGCTCAGTCAGGAATCGGCTGATTTCGAGATCCGGGCTAATTCCCGGTTCGATGCGGCGAAACAGTTTAAAAATCAACTCGTGCCCATAGGCGATTGAGGAGTTGGTCTGTTCAGCTTTGAGCAGATGCGGCTCGCCGGCGGGTTTCATCAAATGGTAAGCGCTGGAGGTGGCGCCAACTGCCTCGCCTCGAATTCCGCGTAGTCGCCGGTGATGCTCAATGACAGCCAATATTGCATGTTCGAATTGCTTGTCCCCGGTAGCGTCGAAGATTACCTGTTCCACGGGGCCATTATGTGTTCCTGAATTGCCGGAGCGCCGATTCACTCGCAGATGAGCGAGTGCGGCGTGATTGGCTATTGCATGATGATGTGCGTCGTGGCTATCGATCGCGGCCAGTGGCAGCACGTAGGTTTCTGGCTCGTTATCGCCATACTCGACGTCAACCAGGCTGAGGTACGAATTCGAGCTCTCGTCCGCCACCGGCAAGACTTCGCTGATCCGCGCCGTCTTGAGTTGCCGCGCTTTGCTGCGGAACCAGCGACAATGGGGCAGGTAGGCGGGGAGGACCGCTTCCAGCCTTTCCCTATCCTCGCCGCGAATCAGGCGGTCCCAGGTCTCAGTCACCTCCAGGCGAGGCACATGGTGCGACCGAACCTCGAAATGAGCAGTATCCTCGCGCTGTTCAATCGAAAACCAATCAAACATGTGGGGGCCAAGGGTCAGCAGATAGGGGAGCTCGCCGATACGGGGAAATTGTGTGCGCCCGAACAATTCGACTGGCGCGCTTCCCTTGAATCGCGACAGGTCAAGTTCGACGTACTGCACGAAGCGCGACAGGTTGGCAACCACCAGGATTTGCTCATTGCCATAACTGCGGACGAACGCCAGTACCCGGGGGTTGTCAGGCGACAGAAATTCCATGGTGCCCCGGCCAAACGCCTTGAACTGTTTGCGCATCGCGATCAGCCGCCGAATCCACCATAAGAGCGAATGGCGGTTGCGCTCCTGGGCTTCCACATTAACCGTCTGATAATGGTATTCGTGATCGATTATGACCGGCAGGATCAGGCGCTGCGAATCCCCGGTAGAAAAGCCGGCGTTGCGGTCGCCGCTCCATTGCATCGGCGTCCGTACTCCGTCGCGGTCACCCAGATAAACATTGTCGCCCATCCCGATCTCATCACCGTAATAGAGCACCGGAGTTCCTGGCAGGGCGAAGAGCAGCCCGTGAACGAGTTCAATGGCACGCCGGTTGTTGCCCAACAACGGCGCGAGCCGCCGACGGATACCCAGATTGAGGCGCATGCGCGATTCTTGGGCATACGCACGATACATGTAGTCGCGCTCTTCGTCGGTGACCATTTCGAGGGTCAGTTCGTCGTGATTCCGTAGGAACAAGGCCCACTGACAGCTTTCATCGACCGACGGAGTTTGCGCCCAGATGTCCGTTATCGGAAAGCGGTCTTCCATTCGAACCGCCATGAAGATCCGGGGCATCAGCGGGAAATGGAATGCCATGTGGCACTCGCGCCCGTAGCCGAAATAGGCGACTGCATCCTCGGGCCATTGGTTTGCCTCGGCTAGCAGCATCCGGTCGCGAAATTCGCGATCAACGTGAGCACGCAATTCCCGCAGGTAGGCGTGAGTTTCCGGCAAATTCTCGCAGCTGGTGCCCTCACGTTCGAAAAGATAGGGCACCGCGTCGAGCCGCAGCCCGTCAACTCCCATCTCGAACCAGAAATCCAGGATACGCAGTACTTCCTTGCGCACCTCCGGGTTATCAAAATTCAAGTCCGGCTGATGAGAATAAAAGCGATGCCAGTAATACGCTTTCGCTCGCTGGTCCCAACTCCAATTCGACGGCTCAAAGTCCTGGAAAATTACTCTGGCGTCCGCATAGCGCTCGGGAGAATCGCTCCAGACGAAAAACTCACGCGCCGGATCGCCCTTCGGCGCTCGCCGTGCCCGCTGGAACCATGGATGTTGGTCTGAGGTGTGGTTGATCACCAACTCGGTGATGACGCGCAGGTCGCGCCGATGCGCCTCACGCAGAAAGGTTCTGAATTCCTGGAGAGTGCCGCAATCGGGATGAACGTCCATGTAATCAGATATGTCATAGCCGTCGTCTCGCAATGGCGAAGGATAGAACGGCAACAGCCACAGTGCGGTAATCCCCAGATCGTGTAAATAATCCAGCTTCTCCGTCAGTCCGGCGAAATCGCCGATGCCGTCCCCAGAAGCATCGTAGAACGAACGGACACGAACTTCGTAGAATATTGCATCTTTGTACCAAAGCGGCTGTTCGGCGATATCGTTGCGATGCTTCATGTCCCCCTCTCAACCCTCATGATATGCGCCGGTTGAGCCTGCGGATCGAGTCTCACGTAATTGCGCTCGCCCCAGGTGTAACCCGATCCCGTCAACAGATCGATCACCCGGTAAGTTTGCCCCGGAGCGGTCCCCACCACGCTCGGCGGAACCGTGACGGTGCATTCATGCCATTGCCAAGGATCAAGATTTACCGCCACCAGGAGCACGTTACTGCGATCAGCGGTACTTTTTGCATAAAAGAGAATCTGATCATTGTCGGCTGGCAGGAACTGCACGTTAGGTAATTCGTGAAGCGCCGGATTATTGTTGCGAATTCGATTGAGGAGCGCGACGAATTCCTTGATGTTGCCGGGCCGGTCCCAGTCGCGCCACTTTAGCTGGTATTTTTCCGAATCCTGGTATTCTTCGGTCCCCGGTACCGCCGCGTTCTCGCATAACTCGTAGCCGCTATAGATTCCATAAGATGGCGACAAGGTTGCGGCAAGCAGCAGCCGCATTCTGAAGGCCGGGCGTCCGCCGGTCTGCAGAACGTCGGTGAGAATGTCCGGAGTGTTAACGAAGAAATTCGGACGGAAATAGTCGCGCATCTCGCCGTGCGCCAACTCCGTCAAATAGTCAGTGAGGTCTAACTTGCTATTGCGCCAGGTAGAATAGGTATACGATTGCGAGAACCCGGCTTTGGCCAGTATCTTCATCATCTTCGGCCGGGTAAACGCCTCTGAGAGGAAAATTACCTCAGGGTGGCGCTCCTGCACCGTCCCGATCAGCCACTCCCAGAACAACACCGGCTTCGTATGGGGATTGTCGACGCGAAAGATCTTCACTCCGTGTCTGACCCAAAACATCACGGTAGCCCGCAGCTCTTCCATTAACTCACGCTGGTGCTCGGTGTCGAAGTTGATCGGATAAATATCCTGGTACTCCTTGGGCGGATTTTCCGCGTATTTGATCGAGCCATCAGGCCGATGACGAAACCATTCTGGGTGAGTGTGCACCCACGGATGGTCAGGCGAGGCCTGGATGGCGAAATCGAGGGCTACCTCAAGTCCAAGGCGCTCGGCCGTTGCGACGAAATGGTCGAAATCATTCAGTGTTCCCAGCGAGGGTTCGACCGCGGTATGACCGCCCGCGGCTCCTCCGATCGCCCACGGACTGCCTGGCGATGAGCCGTCAGCAGCCAGGCGGTTATTGGGGCCCTTGCGGTTGGTGTGCCCAATGGGATGGATTGGGGTCAGGTACACAACATCGAATCCAAGGTCTCGAATGTACGGAAGGTGATGCTCAGCACTGCGCAATGTGCCGGCTTGCCCGGGCTTTCCCAGCGAACGTGGAAAGATCTCGTACCATGCACCAAATTGCGCCCGGGGGCGATCGGCAACAACCTCGATCAACGGTGAGTAGCTGTTTGCTTCAAAGCGCTCGCCGAACTGAGCAGTTATATCGTCTATTTCGCGTGTCGCCAGAAATTCGGCGGCGTCTGCGGGATGGGTTGCCAGACATTCGCGCGCGCGCCCCAACGCCGTTTCGATAGTGTCTCGCGCCGTACCGGTAGTGCGCGCGCTAAGTTCCTGCAACAGCCGGATTCCTTCAAGCAAATCCGAAGTTACTTCTCGTCCGGCGTTGGCTTTCTTGACAAAATCCTGCAGCCACGAAGCATAGCGATCCGTCCACGCTTCGATGGTAAAGACGTAACGGGTGTTGTCACGGATGGGGAACTGACCGCGCCAGCGGTCGTTTCCGACCGGTACCATCGGCAGCTGATCAAAAATGGCCTCCTGTTTGCGCCGCCACTTAACTGCGGCGCGAATCACTTCGTGGCCATCGCGGAAGATATCAGCCTCAACTACGCAATCGTCCCCAACAATCCGCTTTATGGGGAACCGTGCGCAGTCGATGCCGGGAGAAACCGCCTCAATTATATGCCTGGGGAGCCTCGCTACAGGTGCATGGGAGAGCAACGCAGCTTCGCTGACATCGGAAAAAGATCGGTCGTCCATAGCCCTGACTCGCAATGTTGTTTATCATCGTGGGCGGAGAACAATGCGCAAGATGCGCGGTTCGGAGCGGCACGTCCATCTCCCCGCCCTATAACTCTGCTCAATGTGCTCGCCTGCACAGTCGCAACCCAGCATGGTTTGCCGGTGGTAAGGGAGCGCAAGTCTTATTTCAACCCTCGCCGCCATTTTAGCAGACCAGTTTTCGTGAAACAGTCGTGGTCAGCTGTCAGTCTTTACGCACCGTCCGGACCCTGCTCGGCCGGAGTGGGCATGATTATCGACTGCGACAGGACGAGCGGGTCCCCCGTTACCAGTCCCTCTTTCGACCGCATCAGCAGCGCCAGCGAGCGCCCCTGGACCGGGAACAGCGAACCGGCCGAAAATGTACGTTGATCAGCCGCTCCACCGTCGGCATTTGAGGTGTTAACCACCATCTTCCAGATACCCGGCTCCGGCAGGACAGGGATCACGAAATCAATCTGCTCGTGGTGAGCATTGAGTAGTAAAATAAAATCATCGTCCTGCAGCGGCGAGCCACGATCGTCATCTTCTCCCAAAGCACGGCCAGCGGAGAACATGCCCAGGCAACGAGCGAATGACTTGCTCCACTCATCATCGGTCATCTCATCGCCGTTGGGAGTCAGCCAGGTAACGTCCTTGACCGCAGCCCCTCTGATCGGACGCCCTTGAAAAAAGTTGCGGCGCCGGAAGCTAGGATGAGTGCGGCGGATTGATATCAGGCGGCGGATATATTCGACCAGGTCCAAATCCTCTTGCTGGAGCCGCCAATCAACCCAGCTCAATTCATTATCCTGGCAATAGGCATTATTGTTGCCCCGCTGGCTGCGGCCAAACTCATCCCCGGCGAGAAGCATTGGCACTCCCTGTGACAGCACCAAACACGCAAGCAGGTTGCGGGTCTGGCGCGCCCGCAGTTGCAATATAGCAGGATCAGCGGTCGGACCTTCTGCGCCGCAATTCCAGCTTCGATTGTTCGACTCCCCGTCACGGTTGCCTTCGAGGTTCGCCTCGTTGTGTTTGTCGTTGTAGCTGACTAAATCGCGTAAGGTGAATCCATCGTGGGCAGTAATAAAGTTGATACTCGCGTAAGGCCGCCGCCCACTTTTCTCGTACAAGTCGCTTGACCCGGTCAAGCGGTAACCGAGTTCCCCAATCAGTCCACCGTCGCCTTTCCAGTACGCTCGCACTGAGTCGCGATATTTGCCGTTCCATTCGGTCCAACCCGGGGGGAAATTGCCAACTTGGTAACCACCGGCACCGAGATCCCACGGTTCGGCAATGAGCTTAACTTGCGAGAGTACCGGATCCTGATTGACCACTTCAAAGAACGCGCTCAGACGGTTGACGTCGTATAGTTCACGGGCAAGCGCAGCGGCCAGGTCAAATCGAAACCCGTCAACATGCATTTCGATGGCCCAATATCGAAGACTGTCCATGATTAGCTGGAGCACTCGCGGATGTACCATGTTCAGCGTATTACCGCAGCCTGTGAAATCCATGTAGTAACGTTGGTTGTCAGGCATCAGCCGGTAATACGACGCGTTGTCTATGCCGCGAAAACTAAGAGTCGGTCCCAGGTGATTACCTTCGGCAGTGTGGTTGTAAACGACGTCGAGAATCACCTCGATCCCTGCCGAGTGAAAGCGCTTGACCATCGACTTGAATTCGCCCACGGTGCCGCTTTCCGAATAGCGCATCTCAGGAGCGAAGAAGCCAATTGAATTGTACCCCCAATAATTACGCAGTCCTTTCTCAGTTAGTACCCTGTCATCGACAAACGCATGGACCGGCATCAGTTCGATAGCGCTAATTCCAAGACGCTGGAGATGCTCGATGACTGGATAACTCGCCAGTCCGGCATAAGTGCCACGAAGACGTTGCGGGACGTGGGGATGCAGATAAGTAAATCCCTTGACGTGCGCTTCGTAAATCACCGTGTCGTGCCACGAGGTGCGCGGCGGCCGATCATCACCCCATGAGAATGCCGTATCAATAACGCGGCATTTGGGCATTCCGGGGGCGCTATCACGGCGATCTATCGTCAGATCTTCGCGAGCGGAACCAACCCGATAACTGAACAGTGCGTCGCTCCAGGCAAGCTGCCCGATGAGCTGTTTGGCGTATGGATCGAGCAACAGCTTGTTTGGGTTGAAACGCAGGCCGTTGCGGGGATCGTAGGCACCGTATACACGGTATCCGTAGAGCTGCCCAGGCCGCGCTTCGGGCAGATAGCAGTGCCAGATTTGATCCGTCTGCCATCGCACCGGAAGACGCGCGGTTTCGTGCCGTCCGCCCTGGTCGAACAAGCAAAGCTCTACTTTCTCAGCGTGCTCTGAAAACAGGGAGAAGTTGACACCCTCGCCATCCCACGTCGCACCTAATGGGTATGGCCTGCCCCTCCAGACCGCCAGGTTATTCATGCGTTCTGCTCTCGGTACTCTGTTTTAGATAAGAGACGAATATAGCGGCTCGGAACCCTTATGGGCAGTTTTGAGGCCATGTACAATTGTAACAGAGAGGTAGCTACTAACCTATGAAACATTTTGATTCATATGGCAGGCAGGCGCGACTGACTATATCATTAGTAGCAGAATCGAGCCCCGCCGCAGCACAAGCGCAGGAATCACCCGCAGCGACCAGGTAGAGATGGTTTGGGCGGTTAAAAAACCGCTCCGCGCCAGCGCCGGCGAAGCCGAACAACTAAACCCAATTCCCGAATTATTTCAAATAAAAACGAGCGTTTGGGGGAACTACGGAGAACCCGGCTCTTGTCCGGGGCATGCCGTCATTGTTAAGGCTTTTTCAGTCTACAGCTTAGGCCTTATCAGTACCCAGGGCGGCGGCCCATCTTAACATTTCTCGGGCGACCTTCACATGGGCTGTATCCACCATCATGCCGTTGAACGTCACAACCGACTGACCCTCACGTTCACATTCTTCCACCGCCGCTATCAGCTCTTTCCAGTGGCTAACCTCCTCCCTGGTTGGAGTAAATACTTCATTGACAATAGCTACGTGAGACGGATGTATCAGCAGCATTCCGGTATAGCCGAAGTTCCTGGTGCGTTCGGCCTCAGCCCGCAGCCCGGCAAGATCCTTTATGTCCCACCATCCCCGCCCGCCGATTGGATACGGCACATTCGCGGCTCGTGCATCGAGCAGCACCTTGGAAATGTAATAAAAGGCCTCGTGACCCTCGTCAGTCCATCTAAATCCGATAGCTCGCGCGATATCGCCGTCTTTGCCGGTAAGTCCACCCAAATGTGCGACCCGCCTCGACGCCATCGCGACTTCGTACGCCTGACGCATGCCTTGTGCTGTCTCGAGCACCGGATCGATCAGGATGGAGCCCGGTTCCATTCCATTTTTGCGCTCGAGAAACTCGAGGATAACGTCAGTTTTTCTTACGTCTTCCGGTCCCGTAACCTTGGGCAGCATTACGCAATAAAGCTCAGGACAGACGATTGCGTCGAGGTCGGCCCAGGTCAGTCCGGTTTCGAAGTCATTCACACGCACAAATAATGTCTGTCCGGCTCTGCCAAGTTCCTCGAGCACTTTGCGAACCAATGGCCGTGCTCTCGGCTTATCGGGCAATGCAACCGCGTCTTCGAGGTCGAGAATGAGGGCATCGGCGCCAAAGCGCGGGGCTTTCTGCATGCGATCTTCGCGGTTGCCGGGCACAAACAAGGCTGAACGTACAGGTTTAGCTTGTCGCATTTGCTTGGCTCCTCTTTCCTGTCAAAAAAGCTGCCGTCCCAAGTGGTAAAGGATTCGGCTGCCTGAAGCCGACGTTTGAATGCTGCCTGTCTAACGAATGAAGATGCCGGCCGGATTCATCGGTGAGCGCCCCCGCAGGTCGCTGGCGGGTTCGACTTGCCCGTTCGAATCCGGCCCAAAGAACAAAATTCCGCCGGTTGCGGCGACTGCTATCCGTCCGGTCTGATCGGCAGCTACTCCTGCGGGTTCGCGCATTTCAGCGCTCTTGATAGTGCTGCTGCGCCTCCAGCTCTGGGGTCCGGTCGTGATGAATACCGCAATGCTATTATCCTGCTTGTTGCTAACGTAGATGTTCAATAATTGATCCACGAACAAATGGCCCGGTGAACGCAATCCATTAAGCGTCACCACCGGAGTTGCATCTCCGGCGGCGTCAGGTCTGAAGACGAGAATCTTGTTGGTGTCCTGGTCGGCGACGAACAGCCGCCCCGAGCCATCAAGCGCGAGCCCACGCGGGGCGGTAATTCCGGTGTGTGGGCCGGTAATGACACGATTCGGAAACACGTTGCCGTTTTGGCCGGCAGGAAACCACTCCACACGCGGCTTATCCTCTCCGCCACCCGTATCAGCAATATAAAAGGTGCCGTCGAGATTGGCCACAATCGCGGTCGGATGATTAATTTGGGTGTGCGGACCCTCCAAGACGTGAATCAGCTCATAATGGAAGTTTGGCCCAGCATATGCGCGAACATTGCCATTTTCATTGGCCACAAACACCTCCCCGGCCATATCCACAGAGACGTCGATGGGCTTGTCGGGGGGATTTTCCTTGATGGTGGCTAACGGTTGTTCAGCGCCTGCAGCTGAGAGGGGATAAACGACGACTAATCCCGTTTCGGGTATCGTTGCATAAAGGTATTGCCGGGGACCGTTCTGAGCACCATGAGAACACGCTGCTATCGTTGCAATCGTCAGCAGAAGCCCAGCAGCTATGGGCGGCGCGTGAAACCACCTGGCTCGCGTCGATGCCTTGCCGTTCCGGATTACGCTCACGATGGGCGTCCTAGCACAACTAGAGTAGCGGCTTCCAGCGCTCAACATCGCGGTCGGGGTCAAACTCAACGAACCGGCTTAAGGCGGTATCGGTGTGATCATCCGATTGCCGGCCGTTTTACGACGCGCTCGCGGCCGCACGCGGGCGAAGCTTGCTGCTTATGAGATGCGGCGCGTGATAAAGGTCATTACGACTTCAGAACAATAGCTATAGCCCCTGCGCGAGGCTTCGATGGCTGTGGTGCCAATACGAGCAATCATTCTGACTCGCTAAGCCGTCGCACGCTTCGAATCAAGCTGAATGAAGGCACCCTAAGATGCCGATTTCGCCAAAACGAATCTGACATCCCCTAATTCGCAAGATAAGATAATATATGTAAGTTGTAACCGAGGAAACCTTAAGGTTTGAAATATAGTTCATCGTCACTGGCAAATGATAGAGTGTTTGGTCGATGCCCCTCTGGATATGACGCGCGCAACGACCGGCGAACAGGGTAGTGGTGTTAGGACCCGCTGATCGATCCCACAAGTAGGTTGGGTTAAGCAAATTAAAGCCGCCCTTGTAGCTCGTGGGCAAATCTGGCAGCGAGTGCTAGGATAAAAGTAGTGGTGGCCCGTGAGTACGTCCGCTGTGCAATCCAGGATCCTTTAGGAAATCGAGATGCCAATTCGAGAAGGCCGACGGAAACTCCTGATGCCTCCACCTACCGTCCCTATAGTTGCGGCATTGGTGAGAGGCTGACTGCGGGAAAACCCACCCAGAAACCGCGCCTAGCGGCGCGTACTTGAGGTAGTGGAACGGAATTTATGCCGAACGAAAAACGGATTCTGGTTGCCGAAGATGATCTCGCGACGAGCCAGGCCTGGAGCGAGCTGATAGCGGCGTGGGGTTTCCGGGTCGAGGTTGCGGAGGACGGTAAGCGTGCACTGGAATTAGTGGAGAGCTATGAGCCGCACATTCTGCTGCTCGACCTGCGCATCCCCCTGAAGGACGGCATTCAAGTCTTGAGCGAGCTTCGCGAGAAAGGGCTCCAGGTTCCTACCGTAATGATTTCAGGCGAAGGGGAAATCCCCGATGCGGTGCAAGCTATCAAGCTGGGCGCCTATGACTATCTGCGGAAACCGGTTGACCCGTCCCATTTACGCTTGCTGCTGAACAATCTGAGTACCCATTTGACGGTTAGCGAGGAAAACCAGCGCTTGCGCCGCCGCCTCATCAATGCTGGACAGCTCGGTCCGATGATAGGGCAATCCCTGGCAATGCGGCGAGTGATGTCGCTGATCGAACAGGTCGCACCCAGCTCTGCCTCTGTCATCATCGTCGGCGAAAGCGGCACCGGCAAGGAGTTGGTTGCACGCACGATCCACGAACTCTCCCCGCGCCATAACGGCCCTTACGTAGCGATTAACTGCGCGGCCATGCCGGAGACCTTAATGGAGAGCGAGCTATTCGGTCACGAGCGCGGCGCGTTCACCGGCGCCGATCGGCGCCGCGAAGGATGCTTCGAGTTGGCCAATGGCGGCACCCTGCTACTCGATGAGATCGGCGAAATGAAGCCCGAGCTGCAAGCAAAGCTGTTGCGGGTGCTGGAAGAATCCAAGTTGCGGCGCCTGGGCGGCTCGACCGAAGTGGCAGTCGATGTGCGGGTGCTGGCTGCTACTAACCGGAATCTGGATAACTCGATAAAGGAGGGGCGATTCCGCGAAGACCTTTATTATCGGCTCAATGTCTTTGCCATCGAATTGCCAGCTTTATGTGAGCGCGCTGAGGATACTCCGGGTCTGGTCGATCATTTCCTGCGCGAGCTCAAACAGCCCGAAGGCAAGAACATCACCGGCGTAGAGGCCGAATGCCTCGAAGTGCTCAAATCCTATCGTTGGCCCGGGAACGTACGCCAGTTGCGCAACGTCATCGAGCGCGCGCTGATCGTCAGCCGGGGACCATTGATCACCATTGCTGACCTGCCGCCGGATATGAAGCGGACCACTGGTTCGAGCTCCAGCTTTGAACTGCGCCTCGGGATGTCGCTCGATGAAGTGGAACGTGAACTGATTATGCGAACCATCGAGTTTACGGGTGGCAACAAATCGCGTGCGGCCGAAGTGCTCGGCATCAGCCTCAAGACGCTTTACAATCGCCTCGAACGCTATCAGGGTAAGGACGCCCAGGAAGCTCTCTAACTAACGGTCGCGCTCCGTGCTCACCGCCGCACGTCAACTTTCAACGCTTGCGGCGGATTACTCCTTGGGCCGCGTTGCCGGAGCGGCCCCGTTCAGTTCCACGGCGCGACTGCACTCGCGCTCCGAAGCTCGTCCACGGCTGAATTGTTGGACAGCAAGGCTTATTGGCTGTAGGCTCGCCCTGCGTCATGTTTTGAACCGATGCGACAGCGTCCCGGTCCGTCGATGACGCCGTAGCCGGTTGACTTCGCATCGCTGCTAATCGTTATACAACTTGGAGCGAGCCCCATGGGAAACTTCGACTTGAAGGATCGTTCCGCGATCGTCGGGGTAGGTAACTCGGTATTCGGCCGCCGGCTGATGCGGAGTGCCATCGACCTCGCTTGCGACGCGATCACCAACGCCCTTGCTGACGCGGGGCTGGCACGTGGGGATCTGGATGGCATGATTGTCAGCTTTGGCTCACCGATTGGCGCCGACAGCGATACGCTCGCTCAAGTCCTCGGATTGAAACTACGCGCGTACAGCCAAACCTGGGCGCATGGCAGGTTTACGGCAAGCTGTATTCAATGGGGCGCGATGATGGTCAATGCTGGCCTCGCAAACGCGGTCGCCTGCCTGGCAGCGGTGAGCTTCTCCGGATTGCGCCGACCGATGATGGGCGGCAGTGGTGACCGCGAAGGAGCGCGCGAGGCTGGCGGCGGTCATGGCGAAGACCCTGTCTATGGCATGACTTCGCCTGGTGCTGGTGCTGCGTTGGTGGCGCGCCGTTACTTCGAACGCTATGGCTCTGGCAGCCGCGAACTTGCCGCAGTCCCAATCGCCTTTCGCAAGCACGCCTCCATGAATCCAGGCGCAATTATGCGTGACGTCTTCGACTTGGAAGACCACCAGCGGTCGCGCTTCGTTTGTGAGCCGCTCCATTTGCTCGATTACTGCCTTATCAATGACGGCGCTTCATGCGTTATCGTCACCAGCGCTGAAAGAGCGCGCGATTGCCGGCAGCCGGCGGTATACATCAGTGGCATGCAGGGTCTGCCTGCCGGTCACGACGAATTCATCTGGGCTTATCCCGGCCTTGGCGTCGCCCAACAACCCACCTTTGAGTACCAGGCTGAACTGCAACCGGTATACAAGATGGCGGGAATTACGCCGCGAGACATTGACGCTTTGTTCACCTACGATGCTTTTTCGATACTGGCATGGATTGCCTTGGAGCGATGGGGATTTTGCAAACCCGGCGAGGCGGCGGGTTTCACCCAGAATGGGAGAATCGAAATCGGCGGTGAATTGCCGATGAATACCAATGGCGGGCTGCTGTCAGAAGGCCATATCATGGGCTGGAATCATCAGGTTGAAATTGTTCGGCAGCTGCGCGGCGAATGCGGTGCGAGACAAATTAAGCAGGTGGAGACTATCCAATGGGCGAACTCGTACGGTGATTCACTCATCTATCACCGGTGACTGTTTCAACCACCTGCATGTGGCGCCTCGAGGACAATCAGGCGATGGCCGAAGCACAATACCAAAAACCACTGCCCGCGATCTCATCGCTCAACAAACCTTTTTGGGACGCTCTGAAAAAACATGAATTGCGGCTGCAGAAATGCGATGGGTGCGGGTGTGTCTCGTATCCGCCCTCCCCTCTCTGCCCTCAATGCTGGTCGCGCAAGTCCAGCTGGTCGCGTATGAGCGGCCGCGGCCGGGTGAACTCATGGGTCGTGTTTCATCAGTCGTACTACAGGGGCTTCGATAACGAATTGCCGTACAACGTCGCCGAAGTAGAACTTGATGAGGGCCCGCGGCTACTTACCAACCTCGTCGGCATCGCCAATGATCAGATTTACGGGGGCATGCCGGTCGAGATTGTATTCGAAGATGTGACCAGCGAAGTCACGCTGGCGAAATTTAGACCTGTCACCAGCGGGAGCTGAACTGATGGCCAAGCCACTTGATGGGATCCGGGTTTTCGATCTGACGGTCGCTGCGGTCGGACCATGGGCGACCAAACTGCTCGGCGCCATGGGTGCCGACGTTATCAAAGTCGAAGCACCGGGCGGCGATCAGCTCTCGCATGCGGTGCCGCCGCGCATCAAGGGCGATTCGGTGCTCTATATTTCGGCCAACCACAACAAACGCATGATCGAGCTGGATCTGAAACGGGAAGCTGACCGCGCCATAGCTCTCAAGATCGTAGAAAAAAGCGACGTTTTCGTAAACAACATGCGTCCGGGCGCCGTCGAGCGGCTGGGTCTGGCTTACGATGTGGTCGCGCAGGTCAACCCGCGCATCATTTACGTCCTCGCTTCCGCTTACGGGCGCAACGGTCCGATGGCCGCCGAGGCCGGCGTCGACCCAACGGTGCAAGCGTTCTGCGGATGGTGCAGTATCACAGGACCGGAAGCAGGGCGTGGCGAGATGTTCCGCCACTTGGCCCATATCGATCTGACCACTGCCACCACAATCACCCAGGCGGTGCTCGAAGCCCTCATAGCGCGTGAACGGACCGGTCAAGGTCAGCGGATCGAAATCGAGATGCTGGCCGCGGCGATGGCCCTGCAGACGACCCGCTGGGCGGAATTCTTCGCGACCGGCATGCAACCTCGACCACTGGGCAGTGCCGCTTCGACAACCGCGCCGCATCAGGTTTTTGAATGTGAGGACCAGCGGTTTTTGGCGGTGGGTGTCGAACGGGATGAGCAGTGGCCTGGGTTCTGCCGCGCCATCAAGCTGCCCGAACTGAGTGCTGATCCGCGCTTCGTCAGCAACCCGCTGAGAGTGAAAAATCGCGCCGCACTGACAGCAATTCTCCAACCGCGCTTCAAGAGCAAGCCCGCAGCCTGGTGGATGATTCGGCTCACCAGGGAACGAGTCCCCAACGGCCCGATAATGGCCTTCAACGAACTTCGCTATCATCCGCAAGTGCGGCAGAATGACCAAATCGTCGAAATCGACACGCCGCACTGGGGCCGCCTCAGCGTTGACGGGCTCCCATGGAAATTCAGCGGCACCCCGCTCGGGCCGATTCGGGCTGGAGGAAAGCCCGGAGAGCATACCGCTGAAGTGTTGGCCGAACTAGGAATCAGCGATCATTCGGCCGCCACCGGCCCGAAGTAAAGATTGCACAGCAATCAATCGATTTTGCGCTTGCCATAATACGGCAGCATTGTCTCGTCTGTTTTGGTTTCAGCCTGCGCTGTTTTCGGCGCCTTGCCGCCGCTGAATGCGCTGTACATTGCGAGGGTTCCCGGCTCTATCACGTCGGGATCCGTCATGATGTTTACGCAGGCGGCGCGTCCACTGTTGAGCGCGCGCTTTAACGCAGGCGCGATTTCGCTCGCTTGCTCCACAAATTCCGCGTGGGCGCCCAGTCCCTGCGCCGCGCGTTCGTAGTGAACCACTCCGAGCTCAGTGGCGACGGTATTGCCAGCCCCCCAGGCGAGCACCTGCCCATGCTTAGACATGCCCCACTGCATATCATTGTTGATCACCACCGTGACGGGGAGATTATGCCGAATAGCGGTGTCGAACTCCGCGAAATTGAGCCCGACGGAACCGTCGCCAATTACACAGACCACCTGCTTCTGCGGATGCGCCACCTTAGCAGCCAAGGCAAACGGAATCCCGATACCGAGACACCCCAGATAACCATGACTGAGGAAACTGCCCGGTTCACGCGCCTTGAACGCGTTGGCGATCCAGGCGGCAGTCTCGCCGCCATCCGCCGCGATAATGGCGTCGCGATCGAGCGCTTGGGCCACCTCGCGCGCCATTCGCGCTGGATGGATCGGGCGCTCCACCTTCATTGCCTCGTCCCACTTTTGCCGCTGTCCGGCACGCATCGTGGTAAGCTGCTCGATCCAGCCTTCGTGGCCGTTGAATTTGATGCCGCGCCCGGCCGCAATCGCCTGGCGCAGAAACTCACCACAATCCGCAACAATCCCCAAATCGATGCTCCGGCCGCGGCCAATCTCCTCGGCTTCGATATCAACCTGGATAACACGCGCATCCCCGGGAATAATACTGTTGCGTCCGCCCGTTGCCAGTCCGATGCGGGTGCCAAGCAGGATTACGAGGTCAGCGCTTTTGCCGCCGCGACGGGTGTGCGCGGCCGGATGAATGGCACCGAATGCGCCGAAACACAGAGGGTGTTCCTCGGAGATTGCACCCCGCGCTTTGGCATTGGCGAGCACCGGAACGTGGGCCAGTTCGGCAAATTCGACAAGCTCCTTTGCAGCTTCGGCGAACCATACTCCGCCGCCGGCGAGAATCGCGGGGCGCTCGGCTTCGTCAATCCACCGCAGTGCCTGTTCGAGAGCTGCCCTACTCGGCCCAGCAGGTGATTTCGGCCGGTAATTCTGTGGGAACACCACGCTTTCTTCTTCGGCGCGCGCAAACAGAACGTCAATCGGTAGCTCCAGGAAAACCGGTCCGGGACGGCCGGACATCGCCTGTCGAAAAGCCATCGCGACATATTCGGGAATGCGGGCGGTGTGGGCCACCGAGCGTGCCCACTTTGTGATCGGCCGCATCAGCGCGACCTGGTCGATCCCGCCCTGAAGAGGCAGAAGTTCATCATCAAGCAGAGGGCTCCGGCCACCAATCAAGACCATAGGAATCGCATCGAGATAGGCGTTCGCGACCCCGGTGACCGCATCGGTAACACCAGGTCCCGCCGTCACCATCGCCACCCCGGGGCGACCCGTCGTGCGTGCCCATCCGTCGGCCATATGAGCGGCGGCCTGCTCATGGCGGGTATCGATCACCCGAAAGTCGTGTTCACGGCAGGCCTTAAACACCGCGTCGAGGTGGCCGCCGTGGAGCGCGAAGATTTCGTGCACATTCTCACGTTCGAGTGCCCGAACCAGCATTTCGCCGCCGTTTATGCGCGCCATAATAACTCTCCCTGCCGTCAAAATGCTTGAAAAGGAGACATCAAGCACCAGACACCATGGTTCGCGAACGTCCCCCGCCGCGGCTGTGACAATTTTATCCGAGGCACGCACGCTCCGGCGGCGTTATTTCCTCGGAGTGCCCAGCGCGCTGGTCAAGAAAGCTCTAACAAAAACGCGAAGCGCGTCCGCTTCCGCATGCCGTAGTTCAGAAGGGAAGGTTAGCTATCGGCGGAAAGTTTGCAAGGGCCTGTGAGCTCGCGAAAAGAGCAGGCGGCGCGGGCTACTAGTTGTTAATGCGTGGGCCCGCGCCGCCAAAGGCCGATTAGAGCTTCACGCACACCGCTTTAGTCTCGGTGTATAACTCAAGCACATCGTGCCCCATCTCGCGGCCCCATCCCGATTCCTTGTAGCCGCCGAAGGGCAGCGCTGCGTCGAAAACGTTGTAGCAGTTGATCCATACCGTGCCGGCTCGCAGTTGGGATGCGAGGCTGTGAGCCTTGGCGATATCGTTCGTCCAGATTCCGGCGGCCAGACCGTAATTGGTTTCGTTGGCTGCGGCTGAAACCTCGTTCACGTCGCTGACCGGCATCGCGACCACTACCGGGCCGAAGATTTCTTCCCTGACGACCTTCATCTCAGGCTTGACGTCGACCAACACCGTTGGCTCGACGAAGTAGCCCTTGGAGCCGGCGCGCTTTCCACCCACGGTTGGCTTGGCGCCCTGCGCTAATCCGGATTCGAGATAGCCGGTCACCCGCTGCAATTGCTCGGACGACACCAGCGGGCCCATTTCCGTACCGGCATCAATACCGCTGCCCAATTTGATACGTTTCGCCTGCTGCGAGACCCCGTCGATCACCTTATCGAAGATCTTCTTCTCGATGTACAGCCGGGAACCGGCGCAGCAGCATTGCCCGTGATTGAAGAACACGGCGTTGGCCGCCCCGGGAATCGCCAGTTCCAAGTCAGCGTCAGCGCAGACGATGTTGGGTGACTTGCCGCCGAGCTCGAGAGAAACCTTCTTGAGATTGCCGGCGGCGGCCTGCAGGATCAGTTTGCCGACCTCCGTCGAACCGGTGAATGCTATCTTGTCAACCTGCGAATGAGCGGCCAGCGCGGCCCCGGCAGTCTCGCCAAAACCGGTGATAATGTTAATGACGCCTTCCGGAAATCCTGCTTCGCAGATCAACTCACCCAGGCGTAATGCGGATAGAGGAGTCTGCTCCGCGGGTTTGAGTACGACGGTGCAGCCCGAAGCCAGCGCTGGTCCAAGCTTCCATGCCGCCATTAATAACGGAAAGTTCCAGGGAATGATTTGACCCACCACGCCCACGGGCTCGCGAACCGTGTAGGCAAAGTAACGAGTGCCTGGAGCATACGGCACCGAGATCGGGATAGTGTTTCCTTCGATCTTCGTCGCCCAGCCTGCCATGTAACGAAACAAATCGACTGCCAGTGGAACATCGGCCACCGCAGCGATGATGCGTGGTTTGCCGTTGTCGAGCGACTCCAGGGTTGCGAACTCGTCGAGATTCTTTTCAAGCAGGTCGGCAAGCTTCCAAATCATCTTGCCGCGCTCTGAAGGGGTCATACGCCGCCAAGGCCCATCGTCAAAGGCCATACGTGCAGATTTGACGGCCTTGTCGATATCCGAAGCTTCGCCCTCCGCTACCTGGGCGAGTATCTCCTCGGTAGCGGGATTGAGCGTGGCGAACGTCTTTCCCGAGACGGCATCGACCCATTTACCGCCGATTAGAAGCTGCT
>JAMXLL010000085.1 GCA_024281015.1 Candidatus Binataceae bacterium | reverse complement strand
CATCGTGAGCGAAGTGAGCAGCGCGAACGAAGTCGAATGATCTCGGACAGCTTCACGCTTCAGCGGGAAGCAGGCACCGGTTTCTGAATCCGCGTAGCGCTCCATTATCGATATAAAGTTATTTGCGGGACACGATACTAGCGCTGATCCTCATTCGACAGACTTCCTGCATGACTCCGGGGGGAGGGCGGCCGCGAGTACACACGGCGGAGCTGATGGCATATAACACTAGTGCGATGGCTAACGCACTCAAGGAAATGGAGGATGGGCGTTAAAGCCGCCCGCGCGCTCAAGGGCACGCCTGGCGGAAAGGCTGATTGCTAGTTTGCAGAAAGTCGTCGATCCGGAGGCGGAGCGCGAATGGCTCGCAGAGGTGGAGCGGCGATCCGCTGAGCTCGCAGAGTGTAGCCGCATCGAGGAGCAATAGTTGACAAACGGGTCGGACTGCGGCTAATTATATGCAGCTATGATCGACCGCATTATCCGTATCACGTGGGTAGGCTGGCGCTGGCACAGCGGCGTTAGCGCCTGCGCTACGGTTTTGTAGTCACTGACAAAACTGATTTTCAAAGGCCGCAGGCGAAAACCCTGTGGCCTTTTTTATTTGTCTGAATCGCGGGCTGCGAGCCTGGGCCGTGCCCCGGGTGCCAACGCGCGGGAGAGGCGACGATGCTCACACCAACACTGTCCGAATTCGAGGCCCTCGCCCGCCAGGGATACAACTTAATTCCAGTCGCGCGTGAGATTGCTGCAGACCTGGAAACGCCGGTGTCGGCTTTTCTGAAGGTTAACCGCGGCGAGTATTCTTTTTTGCTCGAAAGTGTTCGTGGCGGCGAAAAATGGGGCCGCTACACATTCCTCGGCACGGAACCCTCAATGGTACTGCGGGCGAGTGGCGGCCAAATAGACGTTATACGGCCTGCTGCTGCGCGACCTGACGGCATGGCCAGCATTGAATCCCGTCCGGCGGAGAACTGTTTCGAGACCTTGCGCCGGGAATTGAAACGATTTCGTGCTCCCCAGTTGCCAGAATTGCCCCGCTTCTTCGGCGGAGCAGTGGGTTTTTTGGCTTATGATCTCGTGCGCTTGTTCGAGCCGAGGATTCCCAACCGCGTGCATGACGATCTTGGGGTGCCGGAACTTTACCTGATGTTCACAGAAACAGTGTTGGTATTCGACAATGTCCGCCAGACGCTCAAGATAATCACCAACCTGGCACTCGAAGAGTTCGGCACAACCAGCGCAGCATACCAGGCGGCGCATGAAAAGATTGAGCGCACCATCGAACGACTGCACAGCGCTGTCGTACCACCACGCCTCGATGGTTGGCTGAGAAACCAACGAGGTTGTTTGTCCCATCCTTCGCCCGGTCAGGCAACTGGCGAAGGAGCCGACGTTCCCACAATTTCCAATATGGCCCGCGAGGACTACGCAGCAATGGTTTCCAGGGCCAAGGACTACATCGCGGCGGGCGATATTATTCAGGTGGTTCCATCGCAGCGCTTTGAGGCACCATTGACCGCCCATCCCTTCAATCTTTATCGAAGCCTTCGCACCATCAATCCCTCCCCGTACATGTTCTATCTGCGACTGGGTGATTTCACCCTGGTCGGGGCGTCGCCCGAAACCATGGTGCGAGTTGAAGGCCGCCAGGTAACTCTTCGCCCGATCGCCGGCACACGTCGGCGAGGCGGTGATGAAGCTGAAGACCTGGCGTTGGAACACGAACTGCTCGCCGATCCCAAAGAGCGCGCGGAACACATCATGCTCGTCGACCTGGGTCGCAACGACGTCGGCCGGGTCGCCAAAATTGGTTCGGTCAAAGTAACTGAACTCATGACGGTCGAGCGCTATTCGCACGTGATGCACATCGTCTCGAATGTAGTCGGTGAGCTCAACGACGGCGTCGACTCGTTCGACGCCTTTCGCGCTACCTTTCCGCAAGGGACAGTCTCCGGCGCGCCAAAAATCCGGGCGATGGAGATCATCGACGAACTCGAACCTGTCCGGCGGGGCGTCTACGCAGGCGCAGTGGGCTACTTCAGCTTCACTGGCAACACTGACACCGCGATCGCCTTGCGCACCTTGTTGATCAAGGGCGATCGCGTTTACATCCAGGCAGGCGGCGGAGTCGTCGCCGATTCCGACCCGCTGACCGAGTACCAGGAGTCCTGCAACAAGGCGCGCGCCATGATCCGCTCGCTCAGCGCCGCGCGCGAGTTCGAAACGCAGGCACCACGGTAAGGCGCAGCCCTCGAGCGGCATGCGCACAAGGAGCGCTCCTACAAGACTCACGCAATGAAGATGACGACGATGAAGCCGAAGCTCCTGATGATCGATAACTACGACTCGTTCACTTACAACCTCGTCCAGTATTTGGGCGAACTGGGGGCTGAAGTCATCGTGCGGCGCAACGACGCGATCGATGTCGCGGCCGTGGGCGGGCTCGCGCCTGATGCAATCGTGATTTCCCCGGGGCCGTGCACTCCGGCTGAAGCAGGGATTTCGGTACCGTTGGTCCGGCAGCTCGCCGGCCACCGGCCTATCCTCGGTGTCTGCCTCGGCCATCAGTGTATCGCGGCCGCGTTCGGTGGACGGATCGTGCGTGCCTCACGCCTGATGCATGGCAAAACCTCCGCCGTAAAGCACGATGGCAAAACTATTTTTGAGCGGCTCTCGAACCCCTTCGAGGCCATGCGCTACCATTCCCTGCTGGCGGAGCCGGATGATCTACCGAAGTGCCTGGAAATCAGCGCATGGACTGCAGAAGGGGAGATTATGGGATTGCGTCATCGCGACTACGCGATTGAAGGTGTGCAATTCCATCCCGAATCAATCGGTACAGGCGAAGGAAAGTTGTTGCTGAGTAACTTCCTGGCCGGGCTCGCAACCAGCGCCGGCCGATTTGGGCAGAATGCAGCAAAGCAACACGGCACAGCACAATGACGATGAACACGGCCCGTCAGGCGTTCGAAACCGTGCTCAAGGGCCGTTCGCTGACGGCCGAAGATGCAGAGAAGGTAATCGGGGAAATTCTCGACGATGTCGTGCCGGATGCGCTGGTGGCCGGCTTCCTGGTGGCGCTCAAGATGAAAGGCGAAACAGGACCGGAGCTGACCGGCGCCACGCGGGCGATGCGTAAACGGGCGCGGCCATTGGAGCTTGATGGAGTCCCGCTGCTCGACACTGCTGGCACAGGTGGCGACGGTGCCGGTACCTTCAACATTTCCACAGGCGCCGCGATGATCGCCGCAGCCGCCGGGGTACGGGTCGCAAAACACGGCAATCGGGCGGTCAGTGGCCGGGTAGGAGCTGCCGACGTGCTCGACTATTTCGGCGTCAGATTGGAGCTGGATCCTCCAGGGCTGCGACGATGCCTCGAACAAGCTGGCATCTGCTTCGTGTTCGCCCCCGCTTATCATCCGGCCCTGGCCCGGCTCGCGGTACTGCGCCGCACGCTCGCCGTGCGGACCATCTTTAATCTGATGGCTCCGCTGGCTAATGCAGCGCAGCCGCGTTATCAGCTTCTGGGGGTATCCGAGCGGCGGCTGTTGCGGCCGATGGCACTGGCGCTGGCTGCTCTCGGAATTGAGCGCGCGATGGTGGTTCATGGAGATGATGGCCTCGACGAAATCTCACTTGCGAGTTCGACCAAGGTGGTTGAGGTGCGCGGGCAGGAAATTGAGGAGTATCAGCTTTCACCCGGCGATTTTGGTTTGACGCGGGCGGGCCCGGCCGAATTCCTCACCGCCGATACCCGGAGCGCTGCGGAACTGCTCGAGGCTACCCTTGCGGGCGATCCTGGCCCGGCCGCGGACGTGCTGGCGCTCAATGGCGGTGCTGCTATCTACATCGGCCGCGCCTCGAAAACGCTCGCAGAAGGTGTAGAGCGGGCGAGAGAGGTTCTGGCCTCGGGATGCGCACTGCAAACACTCTCGGCGCTGCGCAATGCGAGCCAGCAGGCAGAAAGCAAGCAGGCTTGAACGGCTGGTGTTAGAAGCCCTGCAGATTTCTCAGAGAAAGCAGCGTCTATTGCGAGATAGTAGTTGATGACATCCGTACTCGATCAGATTTTTGCCGATAAGCGCCTGGAACTCGCCGAGCAACGTGAGCGGGTTTCACTGGAGGCACTCAAGGCCGCGGCACTGCGTGCTCCCCGCCCGCGTGACTTCGTCGCAGGCTTGCGCCGCCGCAAACCGGCGATCATTGCTGAAGTGAAGCGCGCCTCACCCAGCAAGGGTGATATTCTGCCCGGCCTCGACCCCGCTGGGGTTGCGAGAGATTACGAGGCTGCCGGCGCGGTCGCGATCTCGGTCCTGACCGACAAACATTTCAAGGGTTCGATGGCCGATCTGTCGGCAGTTCGGGGTGTGACTGGACTGCCGATATTGCGCAAGGATTTTGTCTTCGATCCCTACCAACTCTACGAAACCCGCGCCGCGGGCGCCGATTGTGTACTGTTAATTGCGGCGATGCTGAAAGACTCGCAACTTGCCGCCTTAACCGAAGTCGCACGCGCACTGGAATTGGCTGCATTGGTTGAAGTGCACGATCAGGAGGAATTCTCCCGCGCCCAAAGGCTCGACGCCGGACTCATCGGCATCAACAACCGCGACCTCCATACTTTCAAAACCGATCGGGCAACAAGCTCCCAACTCTTGCGTGGCTACCGGGGTGCGGCCCTGATAGTGTCCGAAAGCGGAATTGAAGCCCCCGAGCACATCCGCCAGCTGTACGCCGATGGTGCGCGCGCCTTTTTAATCGGCGAAAGCCTTTTGCGTGGCGGCACCCCGCGCAAGGCCTTGGCCAGCCTGATGAATTGTTTCGAACTCCGAACCGATTGACAGATGGGCGTAAGGGTCAAAATTTGCGGGATCACCCGGGCCGAGGACGCCGAATTGGCGATTGGCCTCGGCGTTGATATCATCGGCCTCAATTTCTATCCGCCCAGTCCCCGTTGCTTGACGCTTGAACAGGCCCGCGCCATTCGCCTCGTGATTGGCAGTCATTGCGAAGTAGCCGGCGTGTTCGTCAATGCTGACCGTGCCTATATCGAGGAGCGAATGCGCGACCTGAAGCTCGATTATCTGCAATTTCACGGCGCGGAAGATGATGACGCACTGGCAGGATGGCCGCTTAAAGTAATCCGTGTACTCCGACTGGAGGGTAACGCCTCTGCCGATGAGATCGAGCGCTGCCGGGCAGACTACGTCCTGCTCGACACGTGGCATCCCCATTTGTTCGGCGGCACGGGACAAGCGCGTTCGCTGGACAGTTTGAGGGGGCTCGCGCTGGACCGGGTATTTCTCTCGGGCGGCCTCAATCCTGAAAACGTTGGGCGAGCGGCAGCTCTGCGCCCCTATGCGGTCGATGTTGCCAGCGGAATCGAAACGAAGCCAGGCATTAAGGATCCATCGAAACTCAGGAGTTTTATTCGCAATGCAACATCTGCCGGATAGCCGCGGGCATTTCGGACCCTACGGCGGTCGATACGTGGCCGAGACCCTGATGCCGGCGCTGCTTGAGCTCGAGCAGGCCTACAAGGAGGCGCGCCGTGATACTCAATTCCGCACTCAGTTGCGGTCCTACGCACGGGAATACATCGGAAGACCCACGCCTTTATTTTATTGCGCCAATCTCACCGCCCGCCTTGGTGGCGCCAGGGTATATCTCAAGCGCGAAGACCTCTGCCATACCGGCGCACACAAGGTGAACAATACGCTTGGGCAGGCACTCCTTGCTGTGCGGATGAACAAGCTGCGCATCACCGCAGAGACCGGCGCCGGACAGCATGGTGTGGCCACTGCCACGATGGCCGCACTGTTCAAGCGGCAATGCGAGATCTTTATGGGGAGCGTGGATGTTGAGCGCCAATCGCTTAACGTCTTCCGCATGAAGTTGTTGGGCGCGACGGTCACGCCCGTTAATTCGGGCAGCAAGAGCCTCAAGGATGCACTCAACGAGGCCCTGCGTGATTGGATCGCCAACGTTCGCGATACGTACTATCTGATTGGCACCGCCGCTGGGCCTCATCCCTATCCAATGATCGTGCGGGATTTTCAATCGGTGATCGGGCGTGAAGCGCGTATGCAGGTGATGCAACGGGAGGGCAGGTTGCCCGATGTCCTCGTCGCATGTGTGAATGGCGGCTCGAACGCGATCGGCCTCTTTTATCCATTCCTCAAAGACCGCGGTGTCCGGATGATCGGGGTTGAGGCCGCAGGGCTGGGGCTGAGCGGCTCATCGCACGCCGCGACAATCAATGCAGGGGTCGTTGGGGTGCTACATGGTAACCGCACCTACCTGCTACAGGACGAAATGGGCCAGATTCGCGAGACCCACTCGATCGCTGCTGGCCTGGATTATCCGGGTGTCGGACCAGAACTGGCCTGGCTGAAGGATAGCGGGAGGGCCGAGTACACCGCCGTCACCGATGCAGAGGCGCTCGATGGCTTAAAGCTGCTATCGGAAACCGAGGGAATTATTCCGGCATTGGAGAGCGCCCATGCAGTTGCTCTCGCGGCGAAGCTGGCGCCAACGCTATCTAAGGAGCAGGTGATGATCGTCAATCTCTCGGGCCGCGGCGACAAGGACATGCAGACCGTCGCGCGGTCCTTGGGCGTGAGTCTCTGATGGGCTCGGCGGCCACCGATTACATTAATCCCGGCGGGCGAATCGCAGCCACATTCGCTGCAAGGCTGAGCTCCAACCAGAGCGCCTTCGTTCCCTTCATTGTGGCCGGCGATCCCGACCTGGAAAGTACCTCACGGCTGGTGCTCGACCTGGAGGCGCATGGCGCAGACCTGATCGAATTGGGGGTGCCGTTTTCAGATCCGATGGCCGACGGGCCAGCCAACCAACGCGCGGCCGCACGGGGACTTGCCGCCGGCGCTACTTTAGCGAGAATCCTGGCCTTGGTTGGCGAGCTTCGGAAGCACACCCAAATACCGATTGTCCTGTTTGGCTACTTTAACCCGATCTTTCGTTATGGCTGCGGGCAGTTCTGTGCCGATGCCAAACGCGCCGGAATAGATGGAGTGCTGGTGGTCGATCTGCCGCCCGAAGAGGCCAGCGAGCTTGCAGCTCCTGCACGTATTGAGGGTCTC
>JAMXLL010000084.1 GCA_024281015.1 Candidatus Binataceae bacterium | reverse complement strand
CGCCCTTGATTCTCGCGAAAATCGAAAATCAGAGTGGAATGGATGATTTGGATGAGATTGTCGACGCTGCGGACGCTATCATGATCGATCGCGGCGACCTCTCAGTCGAGACGAGTCTCGACACTCTTGTGATTTACCAGAAGAGAATTATCAAAAGCGCTCGGGAAAGTGGGAAGCCAGTTATTGTCGCGACCGAGATGTTGAATTCTATGATCGGCAATGAATTCCCCTTGAAAGCCGAGGTGGCCGATATCACTAATGCGGTCTTGGATGGATGCTCTGCCATTATGTTATCCGGGGAAACCGCGATCGGTCAGTACCCGATCGAAGCGGTGCGAGTTATGCGCAGTATAGCTGACGCCGCCTGCCGACACCTCATGACTACGGACCGATTGGAAGGTCAATTTCAAAGATCGACGCCTCCGCACGCTATCGAGGACGCTATAGCCGGCATTCTTAATTCTCTTGCCATCACCAAAGTAGTAGCAATCACACGCGGCGGCTACGCTGCTCGCATGCTCTCGGCGCGCTCTGTTCCACAACCTATCCTGGCGGTTAGCGACGATGAGGCAATGGTACGCGCATTCAATCTCTATTCCGGGGTCGAGGGGGTCTACTGCGATGTGCAGTTTCCACGAGGCAGCGCTGACCACATTAAAGCCTGCATTTATAAATTGTATGAACTCGGGAAATTAGAGGAGAACGATTTGATTCTGGTGACCGGTGTAGTGTATCCACGCTCGGGTACACGTATGAACCTAATCCAGGTTCATAAGGTAGCCGACCTGGTCGAAGAGTTCGGCTGGGCACCGGCGGCACGGGCGAGCCTCGAGCGCGCGGATCGTCATAACCGCGCAAAGTCGCCCGAGATCGGCCAGGGTCCTCATGAGTCTCGGACCCATGACCATTCTCCGACAGACCGAAGCGTAACCCCGCAGTGAAGGCATACGCTGTACAGGCGATAGTATGGCCGCCAGTCATCGTATTTATAATCGCAATATGCTGCCTCGGCTGGGTTAGCTATCCGTTGAGCCCACCAATTGCTGGGATTCGCTTCCCCCTTTTCATGCACTTCAGCTCCAGCCAGGCACCTGTCTTCATCTCGTATGGGGGCCTCAGCGGTATCCTTCTCCTGCTCGCCGGCGTCGCCTTCTGCCGGGGAAATTACCGGAACATTCGCCTCACAGCCATCGCGCTATTGTTCCTGGTTGTGTCGGCCCCCTTACAAGTAGCATTTGTCGACCCGGAGTTGCTAGACAGACTCACTCGTGAGGCAGACTGGCAGCAGCGCGCCATCGAGTTTTCCAGCAAGTTTTTACCCGCCAATCTCGGATCTGAAGTGATTATATGGTCGACTCTGCCTCTCAGGACTGTAGCTGACCGAAGCGTCGCCGGATGGTATTTTATGGGACTAGGTTGGTATGCCGCGCTGCTCATTGCGTTGCTATTATTGATAACCGGTTTACAGGGCGTTAGCCTTAGGTCGAGTCTCCGATTCGCGCTACTAACGGCAGTTCTGATGTTGTTAGCATGTGGAGTTCTGCTGGCGCGGCCGCTTCTCGCCCAATACGCTTCAGTCGAAGGAACGCGGGCTGAAGCACAGGGTGATTTGAATACAGCGCGTTATTATTATCTCCGGACAAAGCAGTACGATGAATGGAACAGCTTCCAAATAGATTTTCATGAGCGGCTGGGATTCGTTGATTTAACTCTCGGCCGGACAGACAGTTCAGATGCACGAATGTATTTAGCCGAGCGAATGGTCCATCAGGACCGCACGCTCGAGGCAATCACGGAGTATCAACAGCTCGCTGCTTCGAAGAACGAGGTGGCGCCCGTTGCTCGGACGCGGCTCGCTGACCTCTGGACCGGCCTCGGAGTGCAGCTTTATGAAACTGGCGCCTTTGGTCAGGCGGTGAACGCCTGGCGACAGGCGCTAAAATACGAACCATCAAACCATTTGGCTGCTTTTTGCTTGACGCGCGGATACTTCGCAATCGGAATGTACCATGAAGCTGCGAACCTCGCTGACGAGTTGTCCAATATCAGCGATCCCACATTTCGCGCAAACGCATACTGCAATCGGGGAGACGCTCTGAGTCGCGAAGATTCTCTAGCTGCAGCGCATATTTTATACAAGCGCGCCTATGACTTGGACTATGTGTTCAACCGCCGGGCACTACGTTCAACGATGGGACAATAACTGATGCAGTTGTCGCGCCAGTTTTGTCGTTATCTGTCGACCAGAAAGGGCCTGACTGCTTTCTCCCTGGTACTCACCACTTGTCTGCTCTGCGCTTTCTTCACTGGACGTACCTTTTTCTTGCGATTACCCGAGCAATATCATTTGGATTTCGGGCCCGCCAAATGGATTCAGGTCGCTGGAGCCGAGCCTTCGCGCCCAGCCTATTTTCGGAAAACGATTTACGCGGGGTCCGCGGTTGAATACGCTTGGCTTCAGATCGCGGCGACTGGCTATTACAAGCTTTACGTCAACAACATTGTCGTCGACGAGAACAGCTACCCGGGTGTCAGGACAACGGGAGCTTACGATCTCACCTCCTTGCTGGCAAAAGGCAAGAACGTTATTGCAGTGAAACTTGCGGCAGGGAATTTTCCGGGCCCAAACCAGCTCAGAGTCCGCGGAGTGTATTCTCTCGCCAGTTCGCCCGGGCAAGAGTTTTACTCAGACAGCTCTTGGAGGGTGTCGGAGGTTGCGACCTCTATCGTCGGGAGCTATCCCTGGACGTCGGCGTATTTGGACGATTCGGCGTGGAGTCATGCAACGGAAGGTTATGTCCACGAGCTGCTCTCTACCGTTCAGCCGGTTGCATTCGACCCCGCAGTAATCGAGGAACCTCCTGCGGCGCGCTGGATTGCGCCGCGAGAGAATGAGGTAGACGCAGCATCGTTCGCGTATACCTTTGAAATTCCGTTTGCCCGAGGCGAGACTTGGCTGCGAATCGCTGCTAACGGTGGTTATGACCTGGTCGTCAACGGATGGCTTGTCGCCACCCAGGCCCATTCACCACGAGCGACTCGCCAATCGGCGATGACCCCCGTTTTGGATAGCCTACAGATTGCCCATTCGGTCACCGACGTGCCCGCAGTCGTGGTTGCGGACAGCGGCCTTCCCGGTTCGCGAACTCCTGCTGCCGTTCCACCTAGCACATCGAGGTTAGAGAGTCCTGCTCTGGTTTCGTCCACCGAGAAGGCCGCCTCTGCATCAGCAACGCAGCCGGAAGCGGTTACGAGCCATGAGAGTTTGGCGGCGATCACTCCGTTGAGCGTGCCGCCTGCTATTGAGCGCATTCCCCACGGCTTTTCACTGCAATCCGCGCTGGGGAGCCCGCTGCTGTTGGCATACAATATCAGTCCGTGGCTGAGAACGGGCAAGAATACCATAGTTATTCGCGAACGTTCCGACTTGGGTCCGCCATTACTGCTGGCGGACGGTCACACACGCCTGGCAGCGAGTACGACCCAACGCTTCGCAACCGGGGAAAGCTGGCGAGTAGCACCCCTCGGCCGTGAAGGGCCGGTTCATGCCACCAATGCTTCAGTAGTAGGCGATTACTTAAGTCAACCGGGGGAATCTTTGCCTCGTGCAATAGCCACTCCCCCGTCAACGCCCAGCGAGGATCTATACTTCGTCACCAGGTGGGCGGCTGTAGTCGGGATTGTCATCTTGTCTCTCGTCGGACTGTGGTTCCTGACCCCAGTACTGACCTTTAGATCTGGCCAGAGGGCAGTACGAATATGGACCTATGATGCCCTGCTCCATCTTCCGGTATGCACCCTGCTCCTCGCCTTGCTTCTGCTCTCGTGCGATATTCGGTTTCCCAGCAATGGCTTCTTCACTCGTGGGGTGATACTAACGGTGTTCGCCTGGCTGCTCGGATCTATCGTTGTTTCGACGCAAATGGCGTCAGCGCCCGCCTCGCGCCTGCCTGTCGTTCGGCGGCACACATCCTCCGGCGATAAAGTCCGTTGGTGGCCGGCCGTCTTGGGGGTCATTGTCGCCACCGGTTTCATTGTTCGCGCGGTCGGCTTGCTGGATGCTTCATTCGGCCA
Organism: Candidatus Binataceae bacterium; assembly: GCA_024281015.1. Taxonomy (GTDB): domain Bacteria; phylum Desulfobacterota; class Binatia; order Binatales; family Binataceae; genus JAMXLL01. Next base: position 1,084 of record JAMXLL010000084.1, on the reverse strand, counting down.
TGACGAAGCCGCTATGGCGCGGTTTTCGACAGGAATCCTTAAGTGTGGTTTGCCTTATATAGATTATGGTGTCTATAAAAGGTTTTTGACCACGTACGAACTAGTGCCTTATCCGATGGCGCTGTCATCGCTATTGTTCGGTCATACCGTCTTTGCCTACCGTCTTCCTGCACTGATCTTCGGATCTCTGACTGTCGGCGCGGTCGGGTTAGCTGCCTATCGTATTTTCGATTGGCGCACCGGGATTGCAAGCGCACTGGTCTACGCGTTTTTACCTAGCCCGATTCAGTGGGCTCGCGACGGCTTTTATCCATCGCAAGACTGCTTTTTTGCGGTTCTGACGTTTTGGCTTTTTTATGAGGCAGTCCGAAGCGAAAAACAGCTGCATCGCGGATATCTCGCGCTCTCATCGGTCACGTTCCTATTGACGTATTTCTCCTGGGAAGGTTCAGGGTTCATACTGCCTACGTTGTTTGCACTTCTCATAGTAATGAGATGGGGTCGCTTTGACTGGATTCGGGACCGATATCTATGGCTGCTGGTAACTCTAACGTCAGCTCTTGTCATTCTACAGCTCTGTGGACGGCAATTATTATTGCCCCCTGATTACCTCGGTGTGGCTTACGATTTGAGTGAAGTCAGCACGCCGGCCCCGGTATTTCTCAACAGAGCCATGTTCGAGCCTTTCTACTATGTCAGCGGCTTCCTGTTGGCCGAGAATCATACGGTCCTTACGATTCTGGCTATTTGCGGTGTGTTGCTGGGGCGATCCCATCGAGGCCTAAGATACGTGTCGCTTTCCCTGTTCATGCTCGAATTCTGGTACACATTTTTCCTGCCCAAGTATGGACCTCGTTACACATTCAATGCTCTGCCTCTGCTTGACCTGGCAGCGGTAGGGTGTTTCTTCGTAGTCGTCGACAGAATCAATGAACTGGGGAGTGTCGTCCGCGTCAGGCCAGCATTACTGATTCAGTCGGGCTGCCTCGGTGTCCTGCTCATGGGCTTGTGCATTAGTGCGAATGGGTATTTGCCTAAGCTCTACCGGTTAGGTGCAGATCCAACGGAACCGTCGTACTTCGAG
>JAMXLL010000083.1 GCA_024281015.1 Candidatus Binataceae bacterium | reverse complement strand
CGGTCTGGCATTGGGCGAGGCATTTCTGTTGACCCGACGCGCCTATGCTTCGGTCGGCCTGCATGCGGGATTCGTGCTCGGAGCAAAAACCTGGCGAGTAGCAATCAGCGGTGAACTTCCGCGATGGTTGGCAGGTCCGGGCTCGGTTCCTTTGCTCGCTGCCCCGGCAGCCTGGTTGTTGTCGATAATCATGCTGATGATGATCTTCATCTGGCTGCGGCCCAGGCATCGGTCATTGACCAGACAAAGCTTATGCCATTTTCGCCAAGAGACAGGGGGAACGTCCCGTCCTCCTAATCGTAAACGGGCAGCATCCCCCGAGGGCGAGTCCGATACCGGCGATGGGTCCAGAGAAACTGAGTAGGGTGGCGGCGGACGAAGTCCTCGATAGCGCTAGTGAAGCGGCGTGTGTTTTCTTCAATATCTGCCGCCGGATCGTGGCTGCGTTGGATAGGAATCTCGTCCAGAATCTCGATTCGGTGACGGCCGCGATTGCCTTCGCGAAGCAGGAAGACCGGTATCACCGGCACCTCGGCAACCGCGACCAGCCGCGCAAGGCCGCTGGAAGTCGCCGCTGGTTCACCGAAAAAAGGCACGAATACCGCCTCGCTGCGCTTTGCATTCTGGTCGAACGGAATACCGACCAACTCGCCGCCTTTCAATGACTTCAGCACTGCCCGTGCGGCCGCGTGCTTCCTGATCACCTTAATCCCGGTCCGCTCGCGGACGAACGTCATCAGCGCGTCCCCGGCCAGGAACCGCTGGGTGTGGTGAACCAGGGTTATGGGATAACCGTGTAGTGCATGTGCCGCAGGCAATAATTCGAAATTGCCGAAATGGGCCGTCAGGATCACGGCCCCTTTTCCCGGGTACCGCCGTTTCATCGTGGCCCAGTATTCAAACCGGCTATACTTAACGCGTCGCCGCAAGCGACGGTAGAAAAATCCGCCTAAGCGGATGTATTCGGCAGCGCTAAGGCCCAGGTTGATATAGGACGCGCGGAGAATTCGTTTTCGTTCCCGTGGACTCTTGTCCGGAAATGCAAATGCCAGGTTGCGCAGACCGATACGAATATGGCGAACGTCGAGCAGGTATCCGAGCCAGCCACCCATGTGGCCTAGCACCGACAGCACGAAATCAGGAAGGAGGCTGAGCAAATGTATCGCCGCGACCATGGCGTAAAAGATCACCTTGCCGCCGAGGCTCAATGAGACCGCAGTAGTCGAATTCTGGTAGCGACGATTTGCCCGGGTAACCCCCCGGGATGATCGCTCGTTGGTAGAAGGATACCCGAAACTTGGGGCGTGCGCCGGTTCCGCAGGCGGCGATCCTGATGCGGTCAGCAATTTGCCAATCAGTTCGAGACCGGCCGCGAAACTTTAGGAATCACCACAATCCCCGATTCCGTGACGAAGAAGCGTTTGCGGTCGCGACTCAGGTCGTAACCGATCTCATCACCTTCAGCGATATGAACATTCTTGTCGATGATAGCTCTCCGTACTTTGGCATGGCGACCAATATGGCAGTGGTCCATTATGACTGAGTCATCGATTTGACTGTAGGAATGAACAAACACCGACCTGCCCAGAATCGAATTACGCACGCTGCCACCCGATATGATGCTTCCTTCAGAAACGATTGAATGCAGCGCCCGGCCGCTTCGCGAGTCTTCGTTGAACACAAACTTCGCCGGCGGCTGATCGAAATAAGCGGTGCGCAACGGCCAGAGCTGATTATACAGATTCAAACGCGGACGCGCATCGCGCAGGTCCATATTGGCTTCATAATAGGCGTCGAGTGTTCCGACATCCCGCCAATAACTCAGGTTTTCCTCGGAATCACCGCGGATGTTATTCGTCATAAAATTATAAGCATACACCGGCACCCGCTCGATCAGCGCGGGAATTAGATCTCGTCCGAAATCATGCCGGCTGCGACTATCCGCGGCGTCCTCAATCAATGCGTTGCGCAAAACCTGCGGGTCGAACAGGTAGTTTCCCATCGACGCCAGGCACTTGCCCGGCGCGCCTGGCATCGCCCGAGGCTCCGATGGTTTTTCGTCGAAGTTGAAGACCCGCATTCCCGAGTCCACCTCGAGCACGCCGAACTGATTCGCTTCTTCCAGCGTTACCGGCAAGGTCGCCACGGACACCGAAGCCTTGCGCTCGAGGTGAAATTCGATCATCTGATTAATGTCCATCCGGTAGATGTGGTCCGCGCCAAACACCGCCACCAGATCTGGGGCGTAATCATCAATGAGATTGAGGTTTTGAAAGATCGCGTCAGCAGTGCCCTGGTACCAGCTCTCGCCGAGCCGCATCTGTGCCGGTACAGGGATGATGAAATGGTCCCGGATAATACGGCCCATCTGCCAGCCGTCTTTGAGATGCTCAATAAGCGATTGCGACCGCCATTGCACCAGCACGTAAAGCGAATAGATTTGCGAGTTGACGAAATTGGACAGGACGAAATCAACGATGCGGTATTTGCCCCCAAACGGAACAGCAGGCTTGGCCCGGTCTCGAGTAAGGGGGAATAACCTGGTGCCCTGCCCACCCGCCATAATTAGCGCCAAGGTTCTCATTCGAGTTTCGTCATTGGGCTGGGACTAGCGGCTGGGATATACAATCCTAACCACAAAAAATGCGTCCAGTTTTGGCTCTCCAGCAGAAGCGCCGCTCCAGCAAACAGCTCTCCCAACCAGACGCTTCATCCCGCTCCTCACCTTGTCCCAAAATGTATCTCAAATGCGGCGAAAAGCCGCCAAAATAATTTGCTCTTGGACTCCGATTTGCCTGACTTCCTTCGGAGTTCCACGCCTTTTCACCGTCCGTTCGAACAGTTTACTAAACTCCGGCACGACCGTTGCTTGCGAAACTTTGACCGGGCGTTGGCGTCTAATTTAGACGCTAGAAGGTAGCCCAACAATACAGACCCTTTCCGTCCAGGGAGGGAGGTAACAGAAATGCAAACCGAACCCGTCACTCAGGAAAACCACAAAAACAAGTCCGAGGGTGGCGTTGTCTATCGCACATCCTGCCAGAATCCTGGTTGTGGCCACACGTTTGATCTCAGAGTCACACCGGCCAATGCCAGCCTGCTGAGTGGTACCATGCCCTGTCCCCGGTGCCGCCGCCACGGAGGAATGTTGAAGCCGCAGGGCCGCCTGGGAAATAAGCTGTTTTCAGCTAAGCTGGTCTTTCGACTGACCGGTATAGGGCCCCGCCTGGACGAAGATGAACTCCCGGGCGCGACCGGATTGCGCTGAGAATCTCTCCAGGGCAATCGGCTTGTAGGCTGTGCTGGCTGATACTACTAGACGCTGAATTCAAAACGCGCCGGCGGCGGCTCCTTTGCTGACGGCGCGTTTGCGGTCTCGGTTGCCAAAGTACCTATAATCCCGCCAACGGCTCGAGCGTTACCCCCTCGAGATTCTGAATGCTGGGACGGTCCAGCATGCGTTTAATCCAGGCATCGATATTCCCGCGATTGGCCGCCGGATCCACTCCCAGATCCTTCAAGACCAGCAGCCGTGGCACGAAGCCAATATCCGCGACCGAAAACTGCGAAGCGAGAAAATCCTGACCCTGCAACTGATGGTTGAGGAAACTGAGCATCTGGTCGATCCATTGCTGTAAGCGCTGGATTCGACCCCCATCCCGCTCAGATTCGGCCTTGTTCATTTCGACCATGAGCTGCCCAACCTGCAAGGTAAAGGAGGTATCGGCGATATCCTCCCACGTGCGCGCCTGCGCGCGCAGCGCACTTGATCCGATTGCGGGTAGCAGTGGAGGTTCGGGATATTCATCCTCCAGGTATTCAGCAATCACGGTCGAGTCATAAACGGTCGTATCTTCATCAACAAGCACTGGAACGCGTCCGAAGGGATTGAGACGCCGAAACTCCGGACGTCGCTGCTCCCCCTGGGTTAGGTCGATCTGGACGAGTTCATACGAGAGGCCCTTTTCGGCCAGCACGATGCGCACCTTTTGGCCGAATGGGCAGGGCAGGAAGTCATAGAGCTTCATCATATTTCTGACCGCGGCTCAGTCGCTAGCCCCGGTAACGCTGAATTTCAGATTTGCATCTACTTCGGGCTGCAGTCGGACCGTCACGGTGTATTCCCCCAGTTGTTTGATTGGGTCCGCTAGTAGAATTCGACGCCGATCGATGGCGAACCCGCGTTCGTGCAAAGCCCGTTCGAGATCGAGGTTAGTCACCGAACCGAACAGCTTGCCTTCTTCACCGGCGTGGGCAGCCAGCGTCAAATGCAGAGCTTCGATTTTCTCCTTCTCGCCCATCGCCTGTACGTGCAGTGCTTCCCGCTTCACCATCGCCAGCCGCTTCTGATGCTCAAAGGCCCTCAAGTTGCGCGGATTTGCCTCAACTGCAAGCTTCCGCGGCAGAAGGTAGTTGCGGGCATACCCGGCGCGCACCCGCACCACGTCTCCCGGCCGGCCCAGGTTCGGCACGTCCTCATTGAGGATTAGTTGCACGTTCATAGCTGCCCTCTTCTAAAGTATATGTGCATCTGGCTTGTTCCGCGGTGCGACACCCGCACGGAGCTTCGATTCTATAAGAAATTCCCCAGGTTACGAGCCGCCGCATTGGGCCGCTTGAGACGCCGGAAATCCACCCAAAGGTCAAAAATGCCGGCGGCACCGACGATGGCCATCAGGAGTGGCTGCGCCAACGTAACGAAGTAAATCAAAGCACGTGCTGCCAGCGGCATTCGCAATTGTCTGAAGTAAAAGGCCATAATCGCCAGGCCCTGGCAAAAATAAACCGCGACTATGCACAAGAAAAAATCCAGCGCGACAATCGCGACTGGTGGCATGGGGATAAACCATCCAAAGCCGGTCACGAGCAACGGCCAGATCAGCCATTCGGGCGCTGACCATCGCGCCATATCGCCAAAAAGTATGTACCCTAGCCTCTGCTCTTTACCGCTCCAGCGCCAAAAAACCGCAAGGTTGAGCAACACCATCAGGGCCGCCATTAAACTGAGCAACACCGGGGCGAGCCGGATTCCGGTATCGATAATGTAAGCCTGCGTATCAGGGGTGATCGCCGCGTTCACGCCCAAGGATTTATAGAAGCCCTGCCCGCGTATGATTCCCGCGTGCAATTGGTCCTGTATCATCTGCACCAGGGCACTGGGCGACCCGGCGACTGCCAACGCGGTCGCGGTTCCTGCGAAAACCAGAAGCGTAGTTACAACGAGGACGATCAACTCGAACGGCTGCCGCCGCTCCAGCATGAAACAAATCGATCCAGCGGCGAGCCCAAAACTGGCGAGATAAGCTGTTGCTGCCGCTACGCCCCCACCTATTGCGATCAAGCCCGCGCTCAACACCGTTGCCAGGCAAATCCTGAACAGCGAACGCGACCTCCCCACGGCATAGCCAAGTAGCGGCGCAGGCGCGAATACCATAATGAGACCACCGACGAGCGGCATAATGGCGCCTGCCAGGAACATCAGCGCCGAGGCGAATGACGCCCGCGCCAAGCCTGCAATATCCTTTACGCTCACGAGACCTGCGGGCGAAGGTTAAAGTCCCAAGGTCGAGAACGGCAGCAGTGCCAGGATGCGGGCGCGCTTAATCGCCACAGCAAGCTGCCTCTGATGTTTGGCGCAATTTCCTGACGTTCTACTGGGAACAATCTTTCCGCCCTCAGTGACGAAGCTTCCTAAAGTACGTACGTCTTTGTAATCGACGGTGAGAGACTTGTCGGCGCAGAAGCGACAAACCTTCCGCCGCCCGCCCGGCCGTCGCCGTCCTCCCGGGCGGCCTTCGCCATCGGGACGGCCACGTGGGCCGCGAGGCTGTTCCGCCATATCGGGCACGGAAGCCACTGACTCGTCTCTATCTTGGTCTGCCATATTCTGCTGATTTCACCTCGATCCTGCGCTGACCGCGTACGCCGCTTGCCTATAGCCGCCGAGCTGTTTGACTTGAGCGGCGACCATTATGTCTGGTCCTCGCTTTCTCCGTTTTGAGCGGCCGAGTCGACGGCATCGGCAGGCTCGGCGGTCTCGCTCTGCTCCAATTCCGCCGCCGGCGTCGCTTCCTCCAAACGAGAAGATTGGGCCTCTTCACGAGGTGCATCTGCCGCCGATCCGCGACTGGCTTCGGCGCGAGCGGCTTCAGCAGCTGCGCGAGCAGCCTCCGCGGCGGCGCGAGCCTCAGCGCTGCGGCGGCGATGGGCTTCAAGCTCAGCCCGAACGGTGGCCGGATCTATATCACGATCCACCAGCACGGAAAGGTAACGCAATACGCTGTCGGAGAGCTTCAGATTGCGTTCTACTTCGTTCATGGTGGCGCCGTTGCCGCCATAGTCTAAACGAACATAAAATCCGCGCCGCTCGCCTTTTATATGATAGGCGAGTTCGCGAAAACCCCATTCATCGGTGTCGATTACCTCGCCGCCGCTGGTGCGGACGATGTTCTCGAATCGTCTGATTGATTCTTTTTGGCCGGCTTCGCCGAGATCGGGACGGAGGATGAAAATTGTGTCGTAGCGCCGCAACGCGCTGACCTCCTTTTGGATTTTAGCCCCCGACGGGCGGGAGCAAGGAGCAACGAGATGCTAGCAATCTGGTCCTCATCGAACAAGCACCGCGACCAACTCTCAGCTCACTCGAACAGCTTCTCCGAGGTTTCAATCCCTCACAGATGATAACTTGACCGGAAAACGGCCTGGGGATAGGCGTCAGAAAACGTGAAAATGGCTCTTGTCTGGAACGTCGCGATGGTATTTAGAAGAAAGCATACTGGCGCGAGACGAAATCTCAGCGGGGGTAATCGATGGCCAAAACCATGACCAGGACGCGATCTAAGGCTGCGGCGGCACGGGGCAGAACCATGGCCAAACCGAAGCCTAAGCAGAAGCCTGCGCCGAAGCCCAAGCTGGTGGCCAAGCCAAAAGTCAAGGCAGCGAAGAGAGCGGTCCCGGGCAAGGCCGCTCAGCGGCCCAGACCCTTACGATCCCGCAGACCAATAAAGCAGGAGAGCAGAGCTCCTGCCGAAATTCGGCCAATTCCCGCCGACTTGCCGTCTTACGACCAACTGCCAATCCGCGAAGGCGCGCCGGCAGGCGCGGCCTGGGGCGTTTTCGGCAGTGACGACCAGCTCGGTACTATAAACCTGCTGACGCCGCAACGGGTTATCCAGGCTGCCGGCTTCATTCGCAGCGGACGCGTTTTTGCGCTGAACCTCCCGATTGATATTCCCGATCCGCCCCTCTTCACACGCGGCAAGCATCGTCACGAGATCAAACATTTCGCAAATTACATCCTCGACGACTATCTCGATAACTTCTATCCCCAAGCTTCCTCTCAATGGGACGCACTTTCGCATGTGAAACATCCGCAGCATGGCGCTTACAACGGCATCCCGGATAACGAAGTGACAGGCTACGGAGGGGTCAAGCTGGGCATCGACAATCTCGCCCAGAGAGGTATCGCCGGGCGTGCAATTCTGGCGGACGTAGCGCGTTACTATGAACAGCAAGGCAAACAGCTCGACTGCGCCACCAACGATGTGGTGCCCTTGGAAGACCTGCTGGCCACCCTGGAGACACAAGGAACACAGGTATGGCCAGGCGATGTTTTGCTGGTACGAGTGGGATGGACGAAGGCGTATCGCGCCATGAGCCAGGATCAAAAAGAGGAGCTGGCACGCGAGACCAAATCCCCGGGCATCGAAGGCTCGCAGCGGATGGCGCGCTGGCTTTGGGAGCAGCATATCGCTGCGGTAGGGTCCGATTCACCTGGCCTTGAGGCTATCCCGCCACCCCAGGCCGGCGATTTTATGGAAGCCACCGACCTGCTTCACTTCCATATGCTCTCTTTCTTCGGGATGCCGATCGGTGAGATGTGGAATCTCGAGGCGCTTGCCGATGATTGCGCTGCCGATAATCGCTATGAGTTTTTCTTTACCTCGGCGCCATTAAATATTCCGGGTGGAGTCGGATCGCCGCCAAACGCGCTCGCGATCAAGTAGCCTTCAGCAGCAATGTGCGGCGGTTAGAGTTAAGCAGACCTGGTTCAATCGAGCGCCTGGGGATCGCACCTGAGCGTCAGATCGCGTAGCTGTCCAATTCGACGCTCCTGGTTAGCCGCATATTCGCGCAGTTGCTCAGCCAGTTCCGGGTCAATGCCGATCCACGCTGAATATTGGGAATTCAGCCCGCGCAGAATCGCGATCTGAAGGTCGAGGTCATTGCGCAGCCGTTCCCAGTTGCTTGAACCGTCGTGAGGTGGCCCGCTCGCCAGTTTGGGCGATACGCCATGTTGTAGCAGTAGCTGGCGCATCGCATTCGATTGCGCGGTTTCAGCCTCAGCCAGTTCCGCCAGGCTGGCTTTTAGCGTGGGATAACTGCACATGTCGGTGTGCCGAGTAAGATTATTGGCCAGTAGCTCGGCCACAGCCGCAATTTCAGCTAATTGATTCTGCAGCCGCTTTTTCGGTGACCCCCGGAAAAACACGTCTCCAATTCTCGTATGTGCAGGAAGTGAGTCAAGCACGTCTGTAGCTATCCGGCAGAATCACTGTTGTCGCCGCTCACGATGGTTCCTGGTCACGCTCTTCACTCTTGCCCGCACCTAAACACCCCCTTACAAGGACCTCGACTTGGGACAGTGGTGATCTTTGAATGATTCCGGAGCCAACGCCTGGATGTGCTATCGTGACAGACACATCGTGCAGCGGCTGGATGTCGAGATGACGCGGCGGGGGCTCGCCCTCAGTCGCGAGAAGGCTCAGCGCCTGATTATGGCTGGGCGGGTTCGCGTCAATTCACGACCGGCAGCGAAAGCAGACGTGCGGGTCGATTCGACCACTCCAATCGCGATCGTCGGCGCACCGGAATATGTCAGCCGGGGAGCATACAAGTTGATTGCCGCGCTCGATCATTTTGCGATTGATGTTGCCGGTCGATTGGCGCTGGACGTCGGCGCCTCGACCGGCGGCTTTACCGAAGTGTTATTGCAGCGGGGGGTCGCTCACGTGATCGCTCTCGACGTAGGCTACGGCCAGCTTGCCGAGCGGCTGCGCACGGACAATCGCGTTACAGTTTTTGATCGCACCAATGTCCGTTATGTCAGTCCGGCCGACCTGCCCTACTCGCCGGACCTGGTCGTTATTGATGTGAGCTTTATCTCGCTCACTATCTTGCTTCCGGTGATTATCAAACTAACCCGCCCGGTTGCCGACATAATTGTCCTCATCAAGCCGCAATTCGAGGTCGGGAAAGGCAAAGTTGGGCGCGGAGGCATCGTGCGCGATCCGTTGCAGCACCGAGCGGCAGTCGAACAAGTCCTGGAGACAGCACACAAGCTCGGCCTGAGGGTGTCGGCAGCTATTGAATCACCGATCCAGGGAGCATCGGGCAACCACGAGTTTCTGGCGATGTTACAGCAAGGGTGCGCTAATACGGCTTAATATGACCCTTAGAGCGAAAGCGATCACGTTTGCATCATTTGTAAAATCGTCTACGCTTGTAGCAGTGATGAACAACCGTCGCTCACGGTCGCTGGTCCGCATCAGCCTGCCCATAGTAACGCTGGCGTTGGTAATTTCGACCGCAACACGCGCCCACTCTGCCCCTTCCGAAGAAAACATTTCGGGCTCAAGCTCGCTACGTACCGCTCCTCCGAGGTCAGGCGCTAGTGGCGGCAGTTGGTCCGAAGGCGATTATCAAGCACCCGACCAATCAGACAAAGGGACCGGAAATGACGGCTACCAGGGCCAAACAGCAGTTCTGGGTCCAGTCTCTGCGCCGCGCGCGGTATTTCCGTACACGGTGCGTCCGGGAGACACGCCGAGTGGTATCGCCGCACTGTTCGGAGTTCCAGTCGCCGACCTGCTGCGGGTGAATCATCTCCATGACGATAGCAGCCTGATGATCGGGGATACTCTCCGGATACCGAACCCCTTTCTGGCGCGCGAACGCGAGCTCTCTTCGGAACTCGACCGCCTTACCGCCGAGAAGCGCGGCTTCGAGGAACGCGCTCAAAAAAACCAGCAAACCATAGCCGATCTGCGCGCCAGCGTGCAGGAATTGAGCGCTTCCAACAAGCAATACAAGCATGACGTTCGGACGCTGCCATGGTGGCGGAGCGCCGCCCTTTCGGCCGCCGGCGCGGCAGCTCTGATGCTGGCTGTTATGTTGGTCGCAGTCGTTCAATGGATTATCGCACGTGCCCGCTTCCGCGCTGTTGCGGAGATGAACGAATCCCTGCGGCGATTGGACTACAAATATAAGGCGGCGCTGGCCAAAGCCGAGCTGCGTTTCCAGGAACTCTATGGGCGCCGCCGACGCGGTGTCCCGGAAGGCCAAGAGCAGTTGAAGACTCCTGACGAACTGGAAATCGAGCAATTGAATCGACAGCTGAGGGATGTTCTTCAACGTCATCTTCAACGCCTCGAACCCTCCAGTTCGACTGCCGGGCGCGCCCGATGGCGTGAAAGACTGGCAGATGTTGCGGCTCCGATGGAAGTGCGTTCGATTCGCCGCTAAAATCGGTTGCCATCTCGTCCAATTAGACAGTAGCCACCACCCTTGACGCAGCCTTAATGGAGACCAACCATGAAACGCTTGCTGATTTCCCTAGCCGCAGCCACCATGCTAATGAGCGCCGCTGGATTCACGGCCAATCGTATCGCTGATACGCCGGCATGTTGTCAGAAGCAGGAGAGCTGCTGCCCAAAATCCTCATGCTGCTCGGGTGGTAAGCATGCCCAGTGCGGCATGGTCCATGAGCATCGCGCTTGATGCGCCGCTGATCAGTCGCAGGCTAAGACCGGATACGCGGCCTCGAAATGACAGCCGCATCTGATGAGGCATGTATGTATAGGTATGTTCTTGTCGCCTTTTTGGCGCTGATAGTGCCGGTCACGTTGGCCAGTAGAGCATCCGCCGCTGAAAAAAGCGTTACCGGAACGCTCGAAGATTCATTCTGTTATGTGACAATGGCCGCGCATGGCGCTAGTCACCAGAAATGCGCCCAGGTATGTGCGAAGAAGGGCATTCCGGTGTCCTTAGTCGAAAAAGGGACCGGAACCACGTACATCCTGCTGCCATCCAAAAACGATGAGCCCATTCCAGACAGCATCACTAGCCGAATGGAGGATCAGGTCACGGTTACGGGCAACGAGTACGACAAAGGCGGGAGCCATTACCTCACCGTCAACACAGTCAAATAGCCCGGTGATGTGACCAGCCGCACGCTCCAACCCGTTCATTGCGTCGATTGGTAAAGACGGCGGGGCCGAAGCCTCACACTGCCTTGCCATCACCTGACTGATGCCATCGGTCTTCTGGCAGCTCACCGAGTTCCGGGGTTTTCAAGAGCTCCAGAATCTGCACCCCCTGGTAGTTCACTATCCAATAGCCTTTTTGACAGCATCAGTGCCCATTTACTTTCTGGCTTGGATGCTACGCAATGAGCTATTGGGAGTGATAGGTCTGTGGCTGCTTGGATTGGGAACGCTGTCGGCTGCCGTGGCAGCCTATACCGGCTGGACGGGTAGCGAAGGCGTGATGGTTGCGCCGTCGGTGCGCGACCATATTCTCGTATATCATAAATGGTTGATGGTGGGAGTCCTGATCCTGAGCTTGTTGCTGGCTGCCTGGGCACTCCTCGCCCGTCCAATGCCGCGAAGAGGTCGTCCGCTGTTCCTGATTGGGCTGGTATTGATGGCCGCCGTGTTGGTAAAAGGCGCCGATTATGGTGGTTGGATGGTTTTCGGTTATAACGCAGGCGGCAGCCTGCCGCAGCCCGTCGAATTTTCTCGCTAGTGTCCTGTCACAGAAAAAAGGTCATTAATTCTCAGTATGGATCTTACAGGTTCCGCTTCTGTTTGATCATCGCCGCTTGTCTGCTCGCCTGGGGATGTGCGTCGGGCAAAAGAACACCCGCTTCGACGGCGGCGCGCGCCGCGCAATCCTCTGACAACACACCGCTGCCTGGTCCCGAAGCGAAAATAAATATCAGTTATAGCCGGCCGGGAGATTTTCTAACTTCCCTGAGTGTAACTGAATACAATGCTGCCGTAACTCTTCTCAGCGAACCCGGCAAAAGCCCGTCGGCCTCAATCATCAGATTCGACGGGGGTCTTGTGATATGGCAAATCGGTATAAGACAGAAACTGCTATCTGATCTCCCGGGTTTGGGCCACGGACAGTCGTATGCCGTAAAGGAGATTGTTTACGGCAGGTTACCGGCTAATTTCGTCTCAACCATTCCCGATTCCGGACCTCCCCAGCCCCTGCAGCCCGATCACTACTATGTCTTCGCTGTCACCAGGGCATCAGGCACGACCAGCTATGAAGCGGTCAAAGTGAATGGCGATGGAAGTCTGGAAGCCTATGCTGCAGAACCGCGCGCAGGTGACAGTTTTCGTGTCTGTTGCGATGTTGCGGCAGATTTCGTGGTGAATGCGAATGCGATGACGATGCCGTGAAGCCGTCCTGAGGGTCCCGCGAGGAGCTGAATTGGGTAATTTTCGATTCTATCGGCGCGTCCACCTGTTCCCAGGATTGTCACTCAATCTGTCCAAGTCAGGGCCAAGCATAACCGTTGGAATGAGAGGTGCTCATCTGACGTTCGGGCGTCGTGGTGTAACCCGCACGGTAGGAATTCCAGGCACCGGCATCTATTACACCTCGCGCGCCGGATATCACAGCGGTTTCCATTCCGCACATGCTGACGGGCCCATCGATCCGCAATCCCAGGCACGAGCCAATACAATCGCCACCCTTGCCATGCTGGCGCTTGCGCTGTTGATAATGCTGGCAATCGGAATGGCTGTTGGCTATGCGATTTCCCATTGAGATCTGTGATCGAGGAAGCGAACTCTTTCAACTACGGTAGCGCTCTATGCCCAGTGAAAAGGCGAAAGACAACAAAGCCCTGGTTGCGACTTGCCCCGCCTGCAATAAGACTCAATCGACGGAATTGATGGTTTCTCTGGCCGGCCGCGAAAATGGTCAAAGCCGCTACTTTGCCGTATGTATAACTTGTGCCGACAACGGTTGGCGTCCACCCGGATTCAACGGCGTCTATACTTTCCGGCCGAGGTAAAGGCAAATGTTGCAAAGCATAGGGGATGCCTTCCGGCCGGGTGACGCCCTGGTTATCGTCGATGTTCAAAACGACTTTTGCCCGGACGGAGCCTTACCAATCGAACAAGGCAACGAAATTGTACCCGTGCTGAATCGCTGGATTGCAGCTGCGGTCGCCCGGCACGTTCCCATCTATGTCTCGCGCGATTGGCATCCCGCGGGCCACATCAGCTTCAAGGAGCAGGGCGGACCATGGCCCCCACACTGTATCCAGGACAGTCAGGGAGCGCGATTCGCTCCCGGGCTCAGGCTGCCAGAGTCAGTTACGAAGATCACCAAAGGAGTACGCTTCGACCAGGATCAGAACTCGATCTTCGACGCGACGGGTCTGGCTTGTGAGCTTCGGCTAAGGGGTATCAGGCGGCTATGGGTCGGCGGTCTGGCAGAGGACGTATGTGTCCTGGCGAGTGTACTCGATGCGCGCCGTAATGATTTCGAGGTTGTGCTCATCCAAAACGCCACCAGACCGGTGACCGTAGAGGGTGGCGAAAAGGCACGGCAGCAAATGCACAAATTGGGTGTCCGAATTGAAACTGGTTAACATTGCTGCCTCGGTCGTTTATGCGCGCGGCGCGTCTTGCAACCAATTCCATCGCTGATATGTACTCGGAGCCGGAACAGTTCCATGAAGCGAATCGGCATCGCTGCAGTCAGCGCGGAAGGCGCGGCGCTCTGCTACCGCACGATCTGTCTGGAAGGAGCCGGCCTGATCGGTCCGCATAATCATCCGGAGATTAGCCTCCATTGCTTTCCGCTCAGCGAATATCAGCATCTAATCGATGACGGGCGCTGGCCTGCAGTCGGCGAACACCTGCTCGAATCGGCGGGGCGATTGGTACAGGCAGGCGCCGAAATTCTTATCTGCCCCGACAATACCGTCCACCAGGGGCTCGACCTGGTCCGTATCCGCTCTCCCGTCCCGTGGATACATATCGCCGAAGAAGTTGTTGCCGAAGCGCGGCGCCGGGATCTGAAGCGGCTCGCAATTCTGGGCACGCGGTTCCTGATGGAGGGTCCAGTGTACGCCTCGCAGTGCGAGCAGGCCGGCACGGCTTACCACATACCGAACGCGCAGCAACGTGAGCGGATCAATCAGATAATTTATGACGAGTTAGTGTATGCCCGCATACTTCCGAAATCGCGGGCTTATTTTCAGGATGTAATTCGCGAACTGGCGGCGCAGGGTTGCGACGGTGTCGCCCTGGCCTGCACTGAAATTCCCCTGCTGATTAGCGAAGCTGACTCGGCGCTGCCAGTGCTCGACTCCACCCGGATTCTGGCGCGTGCCGCACTGCGGCAGGCAACAGCCGAATAATGTTCCTTGCTGCGCGGCATAACCCGGGGCGGCTTGCGGTGCGCAATCGCGAGTGCCAACGTGCTGATTTACGATCCGCATCCCGGGCTCAACCAGGAGGAAGACCATGGCCAAGGTAATGATTGAGGCAGCAATCAACGGCAATGCGATGCGCAAGCTGAATCCGCACATCCCCTACAGCTCCGAAGAAATCGCTGCCGACGCGATTGCGACGTGCAAAGCGGGCGCCGCACTCATCCATTTTCATGTACGCGAGCCCGAAACCGGCAAATGGGTGCAGGACGTGCCGTATTACGCCGACGTGTATCGAAGAGCGCGACGAGGCTGCGATGCGCTGCTATGGCCAACCTTTCCCTTCGGTGATGACCCGGCAAAACGCTTCAGCCATTTTGTCGAATTGTCAAAGGACCCTGTGACCAAGCCGGACCTCGGCGCCGGCGACATGGGTTCGGTGAACCTCGTGGCGTACGATCCCGATTCGAAAAAAGTTCACAACGAAGATTTTGTCTATTGCAACTCATACGCAACGATTCGCTACTTCCTGAGTAAGTCGCGCGAATTAGGCTTGCGCCCAACCTTGCAGATTTTCGATCCGAGTTTCCTGCGCGCCGCCCTGGTTTTTCTCGATCAGGGTATCTTGAGCGAACCACTGTTGCTGAAGTTTTACCTCGGCGGACCGGAACTGCCGTTCGGGCTGCCGCCGACGCTCAAGAGCCTAGAAGCCTACCTGGATATGCTCAAGGATGTGCGAGTGAACTGGTTCGCCGCGACCCTGGGTGGCGACAACCTGCCGCTGGTGCCAACCATCGTCAGTCTTGGTGGTCATGTGCGGATCGGACTGGAGGATTATCAATACGCCCGCAACAGCCAATTGAGTAATCCGCAAATCACGGAACGCGCCGTGTCGATAATCAACGCGATGGGCCACGAAGTCGCGACTGCCACTGAAGCGCGCAAGATGCTGGAACTATAGATCGCATCGCGTGTTGAACGAATACATTGTCGAGCCATCCGGAACTGCCTGGCGCAGCGGCCAGATCGGCCAGCTCACGTTCAAGTGTCAGATTCTGCTGAATGGCGCTGACGGCGGCCCCGAGGCACTGCGCTTCCGGTTCGATGACAACCTCTCGGTCTTCGCGCATATGCATCTAACTTCGCAGTTTCAGCTGTTGCTTGAGGGACGAATGGATTTCCCTAAATCGACAATGAGACTGCGCGGCGTCGCAGTACACTATACCGATCACAATTTTCCCTACGGTCCGTTCGCCGTGGCAGAGAGCCACGACATGCTTGTGCTGCATCCCAGGCAGGGCGGACTGATCACCATGGCCGACCGCGACGCGCGGCGCCAGATCAATCTGAAGGGGCGCCATTTCTATGGCGGCGCAGCCGATGCCGATTGGAACCTCGTGCCCGAGTTCGAACGGGCACGAGCGAAAGTGTTGATTCCGCCGGTTTCAGGGCCGCAAGCCGTGATGCTCGAATACCCGCCTCGGAGTCGAATTGACGTCCCTGATGCGCGCAACGGCCAGTATGAAATTGTGCTCGCAGGCTCTGCATCGATATCGGGACGCCGGCTTGTTCCACCGGCATTCCGCTATGTTCACCAGGGTAAGGGAGATCCTTTGGAGGCTGGTCCCGACGGTGTTACTTTGATGCGGCTCGCATTTGATGAGGACGCGCGCCTGGGAGGCCTGACCGGGGATCGAATCTCCCTCGCCGCAGCCTCGGCGATGGAGCGCGCCATCTAGCGTGCTGTCACGCAATTATCATTACAAACGTGGAGCGCTTCGCGGACAAGAAAAGAGTCCGGTACCGGACTCTGATCCGCGAGTGCTCTGTTTTTGGATCAATGTTTTGCGGGAACGTCACGCCAGGGAGAACTACAAATGTCGGACCCGAACGATGGGGTAAACCCGCTGCCGGTGGTGGTCTTCGCCGACTTCATTTGCCCATATTCCTACATCGCGCTCGACCAGATGGATGCGCTGGTGCGCGAGTACAATATCGAATTGCTGTGGCGCCCACACTGGCTGCATCCCGAGGTGCCGCGGGAAGGTGCACCAATTCCCGCCGAAGCCGCCGAACGCCGCGCGCAAACGCGCTCGTGGCTTGAAGAGATGGCGCCGGAGCGGGCGGCTCGAATGCGTTTCCCCGGCAAGATTCCCTTTAGCCTGTTTGCCTTCGAGGCGCTCGAATTTGCCCAGGATCGGGGATTAGCGCTACCGTTCAAAACGGCCGTATTCGAAGCCTTGTGGATGGAGGGGCGCGATATCGGAGATTTTTCGACGCTGCTCGATGCTGCAGAGCGGGTCGGCCTCGATCATACCGAATTACATCGGGCTCTCGCCGAAAAACGTTACCGGCGGCGGGTCTACGAATCGTTGCAATTGGCGCGCGAGGCGGGCGTCACCAAAACCCCAACTTTCGTTCTCGGGCGTTATCGAATCGCCGGATGGCACTATTACGAAGTGTTTCAGACGGTGATGGAAAAACAGGGTGTATCCCGCCGCCCGGTTCTCACTGACTCAGCCCAGGGACATTAGCGCGATGACTTCATTGCCAGCATTTTCATTATCCGATTTGGCAGGCAACAAATGCTCTTTCCCAAGTGACAAAGCGACCTTGTTATGCTTTGTACGCGAAGAATGCGAAACCTGCCATCTTTCCATGCCGGTGATCGAGGCGGTATATCGCGCTTATGCCGAGGCGATCAACGTTTGGGTGGTCGGCCAGGAGGACAATCAGAAGCTGCGAGATCGCTATCGAGCCACGGTGCCTATCCTGGATGACACCGCGCTTAGAGTATCGTTCGCGTACCAGGTAGAGATCGTCCCGACCATCATTTTTACTGACCCTTCCGGCACTCAGCTCGTCCGCTGGGAAGCCTTTCACCAGGGCGATTGGAAGGAACTGATCGGCCGGTTATCAGCACTAACCGGCCTCCCTGCGCCCCCTGTCGATTGGGATAAGCTACCGGCCCTGCGTCCTGGATGTGGCTCGAAGTCGGTCGAGCCGGGAATTCTCGAACGCCTGACGGCAGAGGCGGAGTCCAGCCCATTGCGTGCCCGTCAGATAGAAATTGCCGAACGCGACGATCCGTTTGAATTCATATTCGAGCAAGGCATGACGGACGGACTCCCGGTGATCCCGCCTACGCCCGACCGGGTTGTACGAATGCTGAGCGGCACGCGTCGGGATCCGCAGGAGGTGGTCGGCACCTGCGCACCCAATTACGCCCCGGTTACCATCGAGAAGATTGCGATCAACGCGGTCATGGCGGGATGTAAGCCTGAATACCTGCCGGTAGTGATCGCTGCAACGGAAGCACTATGCTCGCATGAGTTCAATGCTCATGCCTTGGTTTCGACCTACGGCCCATGCCCGGTGATCGTAGTTAATGGCCCGATTCGCAAGCGCATTGGTATGAACATGGAGATCAACGTGCTTGGCCACGGCAACCGCGCCAACGCCACAATCGGTCGGGCGCTCAAGTTGATCTTGCGCAACCTCGGCGGCCTGCGGCCGGGTGAAATCGAACGGGCAGCTCTCGGTTCACCGGCCAAGTATGGTGCCTGCTACCCTGAATTTGAAGAACGGAGCCCGTGGGAACCGCTTCACGTTGAGCGGGGGTTCGACCGTAACGATAGTGTCGTCACTCTCTTCCAGCTCGAAGGTTCGCCGCATCAGATAGCCGACCAGACCTCGCGCACCGCACGGGCCTTGGCCGGCAGCATCGGGCTCGGGATGGAATGTGGCTGGCACCCCAAGACCCATGGAGTCGGCGACGTGCTCCTCGTCGTTACGCCCGAGCATGTCGATACGCTCTGGCGCGATCGCTGGAGCAAGGACGACCTGCGAAAGAAGATTCAGGAGATAACCTCGCGGCCAGTCCGGGAGTTATTACCCACCGATGATTACGGAGGGCTGGGGGCAATGCCTGAACAGGTTGCGCTGGCACATGGGCGGACTGCAGAGCAACTGAACCGGATGATGCCCAAGTTCAAAAGTCCCGGGAACATTCATATAATCGTGGCTGGCGGCCCGGCTGGAAAATGGTGCGCGGTGTTTAACGGCTTTGGTGACGCGGCCGTGTCGGTGCCAGTGAGCCGCAAAATCGAGGAGGTAGTCTAATGCGAATTCTCGATCCGACCGATGAACGAGTACCGGTGAAGCGCTCGTTGGCGGCCCGTCCGGAAGGTGTGATCGGCACGGTGGGATTGCTCGACATCAATAAGGCGCGCGGCGACGTGATGCTCAAGCATGTGCAGCAGCGATTGAACGAACTGCTCCCAGGTGTCGGGGTTAACTATTATCGCAAGCTGACCCCGGCGCGGCCCGCCGCCGACGATCTTCGCCGCCAAATGCTACAGGAGTGCGATTTCGTCATCGAAGGCCTCGCCGATTGAGGGTCGTGCATAACGTGCAGTCTGCACGACACAGTATGGTTCGAAAATAATGGCAAGCCGACGGTCGTTATTGCGACCGACGTCTTTGTCGATGCCGCCGAGGCTCAATCATCTGCGCTGGGCTTGCCCGAGGCGCCGCGAGTCTTCGTCCCTCATCCTATCCAGGACGCCACCGACGAGGAGATTCGAGCCAAGGGCGACGCCGTAATCGAGCAGGTTATCCGCGCGCTGACAATGAATAAATCACCGGTGCGTTAATTAGCCGGGGGACCGCGCCGTTTCATCCGGCGCGCCCCCCCGGTAATGCCTTGTATCTTGCCTCAAGAGGCTCATTCTTGGGAGAAGCTGGGGCGTAGCAGACCGTTATTGCCGAAGTCGAACGAGACTGTGGGAGAGCGAGGTCGCCACGCCCAACGGCGCCAGGTTAGAGCC
>JAMXLL010000082.1 GCA_024281015.1 Candidatus Binataceae bacterium | reverse complement strand
GGCGCGCCGGATTCGCTGCTACCGCGCGGTGCACGGCATCGACCCCGCGAGCCTGCACATCCGGTATTGTTTCCCCACCGGGCGTAGGATACTCGACTGGTGATTCACGATACACTGCATAGTGCGGATCATTGATCAGCTCATGATAGGTCATCCCCTCCCACCGCCCGTATGAGACCTCCGCGATGGTCGGATCTTCAGAAATTTCGATGCCTCCGATTCCAGCTGAAATGATCTCCGCAGTCTGACGTGCGCGCACCAGCGGGCTGGTGACGATTAAATCGAGTTTTAGGGAGCGGGCCAGAGCTACCGCCGCTTGAACCTGAGCACGCCCATTTTCGCTAAGCTCGACCGGATTGCGGCCCATCACGCGGCCTTCGCGGTTCCAGCGAGTCTCGCCATGCCTCATCAGGATGGCGGTCCCATGCAAACTGTTGGGTTCGCTCAGTTTTTGCGCCACGTAGAAGGGCCCCAATGCCATGTTTTCACCAGCCTGGACTTTGGTCTTCGCCGCAACGCCCCGAGGGCTCCGGGTTCGTCAAGGAAACACGAGCTCGAGGCCTGCGCCATCGGGAGAAATGGGGAGGTGACAATCCTCTGAATCCCTTCAAACGCGCTGTCAGCGATGACATGAACGACGGGCACCTGCTCGGTGCCCGTCGCTATTCGGCATCGCCCGATTCTGTGGCACAACGGCCTTTTAGCGCCCGGCTGGAGCAGCCGCATGAACTTCAGCAGTTGACCCCGCGCCATTTGAGGGTGCGGAAAGCCCGCAAAAGGCCTCGTAATCGATGAGGCTGGTTTGTGTCGGATGTTCACTGCAGACCGGGCAATCCGGATTGCGCCGAATCTTGAGCACCCGTACGTAGTCGGCCGACAGGGTATCGAAATACACCATACGGCCGATCAGCGGCTTACCGGCTCCGAGCAGAAGCTTGATTGTTTCAAGCGCTTCGATTGATCCAATGATTCCGGGAAGCGCGCCAAGGACCCCGGCCTCGGCGCATGAGGGTGCCATATCCGGCGGAGCTGGCTCCGGATACAGGCACCGATAACAGGGGCCGCCCCCGGCGGGATAGAAGACCGTGGCGTTACCTTCGAAGCGGAAAATGGCACCGTCAACCAAAGGTTTTTTGGCGAAAACGCAGGCGTCATTGATCAGGTAACGCGTCGGAAAATTATCGCCGCAATTTACCACGACGTCGTAATCCTTAATCACTTCGAGCGCATTCTCGGAGCTGAGCCTGATATCGTGGCGGATCACCTTTATCCCGGGGTTGATCGCTTTAATCTGCTTCTGTGCGGACTCGGTTTTGGGCGTTCCCACCCTATCCACGGTATGGATGATCTGACGCTGCAGGTTGGAAAGGTCCACCACGTCGAAATCGACCAATCCGATGGTGCCGACACCGGCTGCCGCCAAATAAAGCGACGATGGCGAGCCAAGCGCCCCAGTGCCAAGGATCAGCACTTTGGAATCCAGCAGTTTGGCTTGTCCTCTCTCACCGACTTCGGGAATGACGAAATGGCGCGAATAGCGCGTGACTTCGTCTGTGCTAAAGGCACGTTCGGCGGTAAACGGCAGACCGCGATCTTTCCAGGCGTTGAAGCCGCCATTGAGGTTGTAAACATGCTCATAGCCGAGTTCCTGCAGCGAACGAGCAGCCAGCAATGAACGAGTGCCTGAGGCGCACTGGAGGATGACCGGGGTCTGGTGATCCGGCACTTTCTCCTCAATACGCAACTCGAGAAAACCGCGGGGAATGCCGATAGCCTGCTGAATATGGCCTTGGCGCCATTCGTCGCTTTCGCGCACATCGATCAGTACTGTACCGGGCTGGGACAGCATGCGACGCGCCTCGTCGATGTCTATCTGTTTAATCGTCGAGCGCGCCTCGTCGAGGATATTTTTCGAAGTCTTCGCCATGTTTTTCACCGGCTAATTGGTGCGGCTGTGCGAGCTACGCCGCGACCGCAGCGATATGCTCCTGGATTACTGCCAAAAACCTAAAGATAACCATGCAGCCGCCGTATTGCATCATTGCCACACGGCAGCGGACGAGGCTAACCGCCCAGCATCCTGTGCGACTCTAACAGGGTGCGTACGAAGTTCAGCACCCGTTGGGCATGGCCTCGCGGTGTAACCTCGAGGAAGGAGCGCACCAGCCGCCCGTCGCGATCTAGAACGAATGTCGCACGCTGTGCTCGTCCGCGTTCCAGTACGCCCAAAGATTTCGCCAATTCGCCGTTGGTGTCGGCGAGCAGCGGGAAGGGCAGCCCATGTTTTTCAGCAAATTCACGGTGCGATTCAATGGAATCGGTACTGACGCCGATCACGGCGCAGTCGTGCGCGATAAATTGGTCGTGAAGTTCGCGGAACTCTTTGCCCTCAACAGTGCATCCCGGGGTATTGTCCCTCGGATAAAAGTACAGCACCACGTTGCTGCCGCGGTAATCGGCCAGCCGTCGTGGCTGCCCCTGCTGATCTGGTAGCTCGAGGGTTAGCAGGTCCCCCAGCCCGGCATTGCGGATTTCCTCAGCTCGCTGCGGCATGAACCTCGACCTCCGCGGCGACCGCCCGCCGTTTGCTGAACTTGATTGCGGCATTATCGATATTGATCGAACAGAGCGAGCCGCACATGCTGCACACGTTGGAACCCGCTGCCTCACTTTCCTCCTTGTAACGGCGGGCCTTATCCGGATCCATCGCCATCGCATACATGCCATCCCAGTTGAGCGCCTTGCGATAGCGCGACATCTGGTCGTTCCAGACTTTGGCCGCCCGAACGCCCTTTACGAGGTCGCCGGAATGCGCCGCTATGCGAGTCGCGATCACACCTTCACGGACGTCGCCCAGGTCGGGCAGCCGCAAGTGCTCGGCTGGCGTGACGTAACAGAGAAAGTCGGTACCGGCTGCAGAGGCAATAGCCCCGCCGATCGCGCCGGTAATGTGGTCGTATCCGGTCGCCACGTCGCAGGTTAAGGGGCCCAGCACGTAAAACGGCGCGCCGGCGCAAACCCGCTTCTCCAGTTTGACATTCGCTTCAATCTGGTCCAGCGGCACATGGCCAGGCCCTTCGATCATCACTTGCACCCCGTTAGCACGGGCGCGCTCTGTCAATTCGCCAAGCACCAGCAATTCAGCTAATTGCCCGCGGTCGGTAGCATCGCCGGTCGCTCCTGGCCGTAGTCCGTCTCCAAGTGAGATCGTAACGTCGTGCTCGCGCAATATCGCGCACATCTCGTCGAAGTTTTCGTACAGAGGATTTTCCTTGCCGGTCCGCTCGATCCATCCCGCTAATAAGGCGCCGCCGCGCGAAACGATGCCCTCGATCCGCTGATGCGTGCGCAATTTCCGTACGGTCTCACGGGTGACGCCGCAATGAAGGGTCATATAGTCGACACCTTGGCGGGCCTGGCGTTCGATTACCTCGAGGAAAAAGGGCGCCTCTAGGTCCATGATCGAGCGTTCCGAGGCAACCTGGTAAATTGGCACCGTGCCGAGAATGACCGGACATCGCGACAGGATCTCGACCCGGATCCGATCCAAGTCGGTACCAGTCGATAGATCCATCACCGAGTCGGCGCCAAAGCGCACTGCGGTATAGAGTTTCTCGACTTCCTCTTCGACTAGTTGGTGGAAGTTGGATGCGCCGATGTTTGCATTAACCTTGGTACGCAAACAGCGCCCGATACCGATAGCGCGGAATTCATGATGAATATTATGCGGAATGACCATTTCACCGGTCGCGACAAGACCACGTACCTCGTCGGGGCTGAGGCCTTCGTCGGCCGCGACCTCATGCATCTGCTGCGTGATAACACCCTTGCGTGCAGCCTCCAGTTGAGTCATTTCGGCACCTCTGTCTGAACTTTGGATGGAAACCCGCCGATTTGGCAAATGTTCCCTAGCTACCCTCACCGGGTCGGGCCCTACGTGCCCGCACCGGAACATAACATATACACCGTACGCACCCTGATCGTCACGGCCCGCGAGATTATTGGCAAGAGCTAGTGCGGTCCGGTTTCGAGCGCTTACTTGACTGGGCCTGCGCGATGCGCCAGCATCGCGCGCATTCATTGGCAAAGACGCCCCCGGAGAGTTCAGAATGCGTCGTTTCGCTATTCTCGTCTTGGCTCTAACTATACTAAGCCTCGCCGCCACCATCACCCGCGCGCAAAGTGGCACCTCCGAATCGCAGCCGAGATCGCAGCAGCAACTTGATATTGCCGCAGCCAGAGCTCAGCGCAAGGCTATCGTCGGACAAAATATGGACCTGACCGACGCCCAAGCCAAGAGTTTTTGGCCCTTGTACGACGACTACGAAGCGCGCATGGACAAAATCGAAGATCGCCACATCCGCGAGATTAAGAGTTACGTCAACAGCTACAAGAATCTTAGCGATGCGAGCGCCAATCAGAAACTCGACGAGGTCATGGCAATCCAACAAGCACGCCTGAACACGCAGCGCGAATATGTTCCCAAATTCCGCGCAGCACTGCCTGGCGTCGTGGTTACACGATTCTTTCAGATCGACAACAAATTGAGGGCGATGGTGCAGTGTAACATCGCCCAAATGGTGCCGCTCGCTCAGTCACCACCGCCCGGAAATGCGGCCGGACCAGGCGGCCCCTAAAAATATTGTCACGGCGCACAGCTACGGAACAGTCAGATGCGACTCCTGATAGACGGCTTAAAGGCTCGGCGACGAGCTATCAGCCGTTCAGGGTTACCCAAACAGTCGCGACCGGCTTATGCTGTTTCGCATAGAGGAGATATCTACCATGATTCGCGGCATCCATCACACAGCCATTTCCACCGCGGACCTGGAACGCGCAGTGCGATTCTACCGGGATCTGCTGGGCTTCGAGCAGATTTTTACATCCGAATGGCAACGAGGTGCTGAAGCAGCGGACAAAATTACGGGTCTTAAAGACTCGTCCGCGAGGCTGGTGATGCTCAAGGCCGGGAACGCCTGTATCGAGTTGTTTGAATATTCAAGCCCCCCGCCCCGCTCCGGCGATCCGAATCGGCCCGCCTGTGATCACGGAATAACTCATCTTTGTCTTGACGTCAGGGATATTCAGGCCGAGTACGAGCGGCTACGGGCTGCCGGGATGGTGTTCCATTGTCCGCCTCAAAAAATGGGAAGCGTGAGTGCGACTTATGGCCGCGACCCTGACGGCAATATTGTCGAATTGCTGGAGGTTTCCGACGCGAGCAATCCGATCGCTTTAAATCTTGCCTAAGGCCGTTCACCTGAACCAGACATTTCTCGCAGTCGGCCGGCAAGAAGATTGTTCGTGGCACTGCGGTTTAACAGGAAAGATTTGTAGGTATCGCCGCTTGCGCAAAGTGTTTGTTGCATAGGCAACGCCGGCCCGATTTGGCCGGACCTCCATAGATCAGATATTCAGAAGCAGGCATGGCGCCGTCGCTCCCAATGATCCCAGTCAGATGGCGAGGGGTATCGGCGATGAACTCTCGAAACAATATGCGTACAGGCGGTCAGCTCCTCGTTGATCAGCTGAAAATTCACGGCGTGGATACTGTCTTCTGCGTACCGGGGGAAAGTTTCCTCGCAGTGCTCGACGCCTTATATGACGTTCGCAACGAAATCCGGCTGATTGTATGCCGCCAAGAAGGTGGCGCCGCCTACATGGCCGACGCTTTCGGCAAACTGACTGGCCGCCCGGGCATCTGCTTCGTAACGCGGGGACCCGGCGCCAGCAACGCTTGTGTTGGCGTCCATACCGCATATCAGGATTCGACCCCGATGGTCCTGTTTGTTGGACAGGTCAGCCGTTCGGACTACGAGCGCCAGGCGTTCCAGGAAGTCGATGTGCGGCGGATGTATGGCCAGCTCGCCAAATGGGTGGCGCAGATCGAAGACGCCCGGCGAATTCCTGAATTTGTTGCGCGCGCCTTCACAATTGCCAGCTCAGGCCGCCCCGGCCCGGTAGTCCTGGCACTCCCGGAAGATGTGCTCCGCGAAGAGGTGATGGCGGCAGATGCTGATACCTACCGGCCGGTACAAGCCCATCCCGGCGAGTCCGAACTTGCGCAAATGCGAGAGATGCTCGCCAACGCGAAGCGCCCGATTATGGTGCTTGGTGGAACCACATGGACGGCGCAGGCTGTCGCCGACATTATGGCATTTGCCGAACATAATCGCCTGCCAACCGCCACCACGTTCCGCCGGCAGGATCGCTTCGACAATCTCCATCCTTGTTATGCAGGCGATCTCGGCATCTCGCCCAATCCGAGGCTCGCGGCTCAAGTCAGAGCTGCGGACCTGGTGCTCGCCGTGGGTAGCCGGCTGGGTGAGGCCGCAACCGACCACTACCGGCATCTCGCAGTGCCGCGGCCCCAGCAGAAATTGATACACGCCTACATGGGTGCGGAAGAACTAGGCCGGGTCTATCAGGCTGACTTGCCAATCAATACTGGAATGGCGCAATTTGCTGCCGCGGCGCGGTTACTCGAGCCGGTTGATTCTTCGCGATGGACCGCAGCTACCGAAGCAGCCCACCGCGACTATCTCGATTACAGCAGGCCGGTGCCTAACCCGGGTTCATTACAACTAGCCGAAATAATCACCGCCCTTCGAGCGCAGCTACCGCCGGAAACGATCATCTGCAACGGGGCCGGCAACTATTCCGGCTGGGTGCATCGCTTCTGGCAGTACCGCCGCTATGGCAGTCAGTTAGCCCCAACCAGCGGATCAATGGGCTATGGCGTCCCGGCCGCGGTTGCCGCCGCACTCGTTTTTCCGAACCGCCCGGTACTGTCGTTTTCAGGCGACGGGTGTTTCCTGATGAATGGACAGGAACTCGCTACCGCCACGCAGTACGGGCTTAACGCGACTTTTTTCGTCATCAACAATGGAATGTACGGGACCATCCGGATGCATCAGGAACGCGAGTACCCGGCACGAATCAGTGGTACAACTCTTACCAACCCGGATTTCGTCACCCTCGCGCGCGCGTATGGCCTGCATGGCGAGATGGTCGAACGGACCGAGGACTTCGATAGCGCGTTCGGGAGGGCTCGGGCCGCGCAGCGCGCCGCTTTAATCGAGCTTCGGCTGGACCCCGAAGCTATCAGTACTCGCCTCACCTTGAGTGAGGTTCGCGAGTTGTCAATGGCGAAGCATCACGCCAGATCGTGACGAATGTTAGAGCACTACACCGGTCCGCGACCGCAAGGAGTGAGCTAAGCGCTTGAGGACTAAGAAAGGAGATTTCCCCTGGCCGAAGCTAATCTCGTGGTTGCAGGTTAGATGCGGTGCAATCGCGATGGTTCTCATGGTGGCAATAGTTGCGTTAACTGCGGCTTCGGCTGGAGCGGCACCGCATGACATGAAATCGTTTTTCCTTGTCGCCAGCCGCAACATGCCCGATCCGGTATTTCAAAAATCCGTCATACTGATGCTGCCATCGGACCAACCCCCTCTTGTGGCGGGCGTAATCATCAATAAGCCGACCAATGTGACACTCGGAAGATTACTCAGGCAGCCAGTGGCGCCGGTGAACCGGGACCAAAAGGTTTATTTCGGTGGTCCGGTTGAACTCGCTTCACCTCTGCTGGTGCTTCGAACGGCGATGCCGCCGAAGACAGCGATCCAGTTATGGAATGATGTCTACGCGGTTGCCAATCCCGATTCCATCAGCGACATCCTGAAAGATTCTCGGGCCGGAGAGCATGAACGCTTATTCCTGGGACGCGCGCAATGGCTTCAGGAACAACTGCACGCCGAGCTGCTCGAAGGGGCCTGGAGCGTGGTGCCGCTGCGGACCGATCTGATCTTCGAACAGGATTCTGCCAAGGTGTGGCCCATCCTCAGTCAGCATGAGCACATGCGAGAAGTCAGTGCTAATGCCTGCGAGAACGCGGGTTTAATCACGCCATCAATATGTCTTGGAGCATTGGCCACCCCTCGCCCATCGTTCTAGTGTCCAGTTTCAAAAATCCCGGTAAACCGAGCCGAGCTTCCTCTCCGTCATCCCGAGCCGGCCGCGCGACGCAAGGCCGTAGCGAAGGATCTACGCGGTGCGATTTGTCTTTATTTCTCATCGCTTCGCGTTGATCTCTCCACGCGCTCGGGTCGGCTGGGAGCCTTGCTCGCTTGGTCGAGATGACAACCCTTTCGCTGGGTGTGTTACTGAGATTCTTGAGATATGACTAGATTGTGCCGTGCGTAAGTAAGTTTATTATTAACATATCTGCATCACTTGCAGCGGCACGGGTTGCGTCCGCATTCCCGCGCGTGTGGCCGCGAGGGCGTTGCCTCGCGTGGGTAATGACGCGATGGACGCTCCACAATTAGAGATATTCATGGGACATCATCCTGAACTGAGATAAGCGCCCCTGATGTGAACCGGCAGTGCACTTCGCAATCGATTTTCCATTGTCTGGCGAATACAGCGAGCCGCGCCTCTTAGCCGAGCTCGCCCGTGACGTAGAAAATGCCGGCTGGGACGGTTGTTTCGTGTGGGATCACCTGCTGGCCGGCGAGGGAGAGCGCGTGGCCGATTCCTGGATAACGCTCGCCGCGATGGCCGCGGCGACGGGGCGTATCCGGCTCGGCCCGCTAGTCACACCACTGTTCAGGCGTCATCCGTGGAGAGTCGCACGCGAAGCCGTTACCCTCGATCTTTTGTCGGGAGGACGGCTGGTGCTGGGTGTTGGGCTGGGAGGGGATGTTTTCGGCGAAATCAGCACCTTTCATGGACCAGCGAACGATCATACTCGGGCCGAAATGCTGGATGAGAGCCTGGCAATTATCACCGGCCTCTGGAGCGGCGAACGCTTTTCATTTTCAGGCAATCATTATCAAGTCACAGCGGCACAATTCCTGCCCACCCCGATGCAATCTCCGCGAATTCCCATCTGGGTAGCCGGAACCTGGCCTCGCAAGGCGCCGTTCCGCCGCGCTGCGCGCTATGACGGAGCAATACCGGTCGCCGGCGATTTCAGCACCGCGGTCACACCTGCCCAGGTCACTGACCTAATCGCGTTTGTCCGCCGCTCCAGGACCAGCGATGCGCCGTTCGACGTGGTTCATTACGGCACTACAACCGGTGATCATGAGCAGGATCAGAGAATTGTCGCGCCCTATGCACGCGCCGGCGTGACTTGGTGGGTGGAAGCAATCGCACCAGCGCGTCACTCGTTGTCGGATGTGCGCCGCCGTATTCATCAGGGGCCGCCTTCGGTTGACCCGTAGCAGACCCCGCTTCCTCAGTGGAGTTCCTTTTTCGCAGACTCGTTACATATCTGCGAGTCGCGTTCTCGCATGGCGCCGATCAATTCTTCCTCGTTGGCGTAGACTTCATACGGATTGGCGAAGATTTGCCCGCTGGGATCGCGAAACGCGCACCAGATGCCGGCGCGGGAATTGAAGCCACTCGGCGATATCCCATAGGCACTGGTTTCTTCTTGATCCTCACATTGATGAAGTTCGAAACTCCAAGCGACGATTTGTTCTTCGTAAAGATTCCCATCAACCCAGCCAATGTTGCTCCAACCGGGTTCAGCCGGAATTACGTTAGGTGCGGGCATGCGCTTGACCATTTCGAGACGCTGTCTCATCTGTTCTCCTTTGGCTGGTAACGCAGTCGCCCGCCCTTTTGGCGGGGACTCCGGCCTTCTTCGGACTCTGATGCTACGAGCGCTGCTGCTACGCGATTTTTCTGATGGGGAACCATCATCGTAGGCCTGAGCGCTAAGCTAATGATGGGTATTTCATTAGTCAATGGATAGTCATTTAGTGGATTTGTGTATTCAGCATTACAGCCTGTTGACAAGCTGTGAGTGTGTGTCGATAACTCCTAAAACGCCAGTAAAAATGGTGACAAATTGCTTACGGACGAAATCTGTTGAGCTGTTGATTGTGACAGGTTGATGGCGGAGACCCCACTCCGAGCCAGGAAAGGCGCAACGCAGCGGGACAACTTGCGCGTCGTACTTCCGGCGCTCAAATTGTCCGGCTGGCACCTTTTCGTGCTCCCCCGATCGCGGGCGCCGCCGGTGTGGCGCTGCCGGCCGGATTAGGATCGGTTCACTTCCACGGCTGCGCGCCGACCCGTCGTCGATCGGTTTTCTTTAATTGCCTTGCTTTTCTCGCCTACAGTGCCATTGAACATGACCTCAGCCGACCCGAGTCTCGACCGCGTCGCATTTCCGCGGTAGAGAACGAAGCTGCCATCCTTATTGTTGAATTGTTGACGGCCAGGAGGACCCCGTTATGGCGACTATTAAAGGCGGTTGCATGTGTGGCGCGGTCCGCTATGAATGCAACGTAGAACCGGCGTTCATGGCAAATTGCCACTGCCGCGATTGCCAACGTGCGACCGGCGCTGCCTATTTTCCCACGCTGGTAGTACCGCGAAAGGCGCTAAAGATATCCGGCGAAGCCAAATACTACGAGTCCGGAGGGGGAAGTGGAAAGCTGATTAGACGAGGGTTCTGCGTGAACTGCGGTTCACGCCTGTTCGCGCTGCCGGAGTTGATACCCGACTTGCTGGGGATTCCGGCGGGAAGCCTCGACGATCCCAGCATGTTCAAGCCGAGCATGGATTTTTTCACGGCCAGCGCTCAACCGTGGCATCAGATGAATCCTGAGCTGCCGAAGTTTCCACAAAACCCGCCGAGGAATTAGCGGCGGCAGGTTCCGAAGTTCGATTCCGCTTTTTGTTTGATATGGTGTGGCTCCGCGCAGTCGCTCGTGCTTTTCGGTTTTGCATAGGCTACCGGCAATATCAGGGTGACCATTCTTATCAGGAGGAAAAACATGGCTGGAATACTGGACGGAAAGGTGGCGCTGATAACCGGCGCCGGATCGGGAATCGGACAAGCTACTTCGCGCATCTTCGCACGCGAAGGCGCCAAACTGGTGCTGGCCGATGTCGTCGAGGAGGGCGGCACTCGCACATTAAAGATGGTGCAGGATCTCGGCGGCCAGGCGATCTTTGTCAAATGCGACGTCGCCAAGTGGAGCGACGTTGAATCCGCCATCGCCAAAACGGTCGAGACTTACGGGCGGCTGGACTGCGCCTTCAACAATGCCGGCATTGAAGGACAAAGCGGCGAGACGCACCAGTGCAGCGAAGAAAACTGGGCGCGGGTCATTTCAATCGATCTCACCGGCGTGTTCTTTTGCATGAAGGCGGAGATCAATCAGCTGCTGAAGCAAAACCGCGGTGGCGCTATCGTCAATACTTCTTCGGGCGCCGGATTGGCCGGCGTACGTGGAATGCCGGCCTATGTCGCCGCCAAGCATGGCGTCGCCGGTTTGACCCGTGCCGCCGCGCTCGAATACGGCCGTCACAATATCCGCATTAATGCCGTTTGTCCCGGGCCGATTCGCACGCCCATGATGGGCCGCATTACCCAGGTCCGGCCGGATATCGAACAGCGCTTTGCCCGCTCGGAGCCGCTAAAGCGTCTGGGTGAGCCGGAAGAGATCGGAGAAACCGTGGCGTGGCTCTGCTCCGATCGTTCCTCCTATGTGACCGGATTACCGATGCCGGTAGATGGAGGGTTCATGGCTGGATAGCGAACGGCCGCGTGTGCGAAAAAATCGATGGACCGGCGGACTGGGCCGTCCGCCGGGCCATTGAGGTTGAGGCGCCCTAAGCGGCTACTTGCGTCGTGCCTTGAAACGCGTCTTTGGCAGGATCGCAGATGTAACGGATCGTGCCCAACGTCACATCGCAGAGACAAGAGGTGGCCGAGATCGGATAATCCGCCCGGAGCAGCTTGCCGGCCGCCCAGGCTTGCGAATCAAGTGAAATGATGTGCGGACGGCCGCGTTCGGCTTTGTGGAACACCCATTCGGGATCGACCTGCACCAGCACGACCTTGCCATCATCCTTGTTGCGCGCCAGGTGCATGCTGGAATTGTACTGGATATCCGTGCCGGAAATCGGTTCGCGATCAATCATCTCCATGTCGAGCACATTCTTGCCGGCGCTGTCCGCCACTTTAGCGACCACCCGGTCATGGAAGATGCGAAAGTAAACCTGGCCGCGTACTGTCGGATAGCCCCACCGCTGAGCCAATTCTCGCACGGCAGCTTCATTATCGATGTAACTGCGAAGCACAAAACCCCGAGGGCGAACACCCGCACGGCTGCCGATTCTCACCTCTGCAATCGTGAAAGGACCAACCGGGCTATCCGGATAACGTGTTACGTGAAACACAGCCCAGGCTGGAATGGACGGCCGCATCGTCACCGGCACCAAGTCGTCGATGGTGTCGTTATCAATTTCGTAGTGCAGGTTCAGAACCTGCGCGCCCTTGAGTGACCACGGCTCCGTCTTATAACCGTGAATCTCGCGCGCCGCCTCGGCAGCATACGCGTCGACGTTCATTCGTCCCGAACGAGGCATTACCGGCCTCCTCCCGCGGCGGCGGCTTGGGTGGTCGTGTCCTGGAAATGCGGCATCACATGCTTCGCGAACACCCGTAGACTATTGAGCACCTGCTCCTGGGGCACAGTTTCGAGCGCGTTTAGCAGGAAATTCACGCGATCGACCCCCACCGATTCCCACATCTTGCAGGCGTGCAGTACGCGTTCGGGATTACCGATGGCGATACCCTCGGGGACGCCGGCCTCGTCTGCCGGACCGGAGGCTTGGTCACGTAAAGCCGGCAATAAGCCGACCGACGGATACGACCGCGTGGGATAGAGCTCGCGCGCTGCCGACAACTGTGCAGCCAGGAAGTTGAAGGTTCCGAGCAGGCGCCGCCCCACCTTGTTGCCGACCTCGGTGTCTTCGTGCGTGAACAGGAAGTTGACGGTACTGACCTTCTCGTTGACGAACGAGCCGACGGGTTCACAGTTCTTGATGGTGTCGTGATAAACCTTGACCTTGCGTTCCTGCTCCTTAAACG
>JAMXLL010000081.1 GCA_024281015.1 Candidatus Binataceae bacterium | reverse complement strand
TGTCGATTGCCAACGGCTTTGATCCGGCAGTTCTTGATCGGACATGCCTGAGTTCGTATTTCCGTGGCAATGGCGAACTCGTTCCGTTCAAAGACCACCTTGAACAAAATTCGGTTCACCTGGACCTGCTGCCAGGTGAGGGGGTCCATATCCCACCGTGTTTCCCGCACTGGGTCCAAAACGGAGATGCCGTTTCCATCTCGCTCGGAATCCTTTGGTATAGCGATGTAACCGCTCGCCGGCGCTATCTTTATCGCGTGAACGGTTGGATGGAGCAGGCAGGGCTCAAACCCGCGGCGCCGGGTGAGCGTCCCATGAGCGATGCGATCAAGGTGCTTCCGCAGACCATCAAGCGACAGCTCCGACGCTGGGGGCATCGCTAGAGATCGCGTGGGTTCTGCGCAACGGTGACCGGCTTGGATGGCGATCCAAACAACAACGAAGTGCGTTGCAGGAAGCGGATCTTCGCTAACGGCGAGCTGGTGGGGAACTTGAAATCCTATGCCCAAAGTTTCGATCGTTCTGCCGACATTTAATCGAGCCGATACGATTATGCGCGCCATCAGGAGTGTTCAGGCGCAAAGCTTTCAGGATTGGGAACTGATTGTGGTGGACGATGGTTCCACGGATAACACTATGGCGTTGCTCGCCGGCATCGACGCGCGGATTACGCTTATTCGCCAGGAAAATCGAGGTTTTACCGAAGCGAGAAACGCCGGCATACGCGCGGGGAGGGGCGACTATTTCACGTTTATCGATTCTGACGACGAATACACACCACATCACCTAGAGCTTTGCGTGGGATTTCTGGAGACGTTCAAAGAGGAGCAATTCGTAAGCACTGAAAATCTGGAGGATTTTGGCCACGGGCGGGTGGTCAACCACTATCGAGTGGAAACTTCCGACTGGTATCCAAGAAAGGCCGCTCTGATTGGGTCACATGAATTGGACCTGCCGCCCGGCGAAACCGATGATTATTTGCGAGTGTACGAGTTGCGCGAGCCAATAGGCGATTGGGGAAGTAGTATCGTCGAACGTTTTTATCCCGGCCATGGCGCCTTTCTCTACCGCGGAATGATCTTCGAATATATGCGGTATGACTTCCTTAACACGATTACCGCAACAGTAATGAGGTCGTCAGTTTTTGCGGTTCTGGGGATGCCGGAGCCCCGCTGGCTCACAGGATCCGATTTTCACTTCATGGCCCGCCTTTGCAAAACCTGGAGAGCAAATTTTTTGTCAATTCCCTCGGCCATCAAGCACGAATACGCCGACAATGGCGCTCTTCCAAAATCGGGCCACGTCGTGACGGGCAATTCCGCGTTGCGTTTCGCCATGGAATGGCAGAGAGCATGGGAAGATTTGTTTTGGACGACAAGGAATACGGATCCGGATTTGCGTGCCCTGCGAAGCCTGAGGCAATTTTCGATAGCAGAAGTTGCGCTGAATTCCGGCGAGCGCGAATTGACGCTGCAGAATCTCGAGCAGGCGAGAGAAGGACTCGCTCAATTCTGGAGAGCCATCGCTCTTTATTGGCTTGTCCGATGTCTGCCTGGGGTGAAGCCGGCACAAAAGATATATTGGGCATTTAACAAGATCAGATACCGCATATGGCCATCTTGGCGCTCACGATGACGCGCGCCTAAACGCCGCCCAGGAGTGAAGCGGGTGGCCGAGAGGTGCGGAGGACGAAACGCCGATTGTCGCCGGAGACTCGTCTGCCGGTCTCGGATCAATTATGTCATGTCGGTCGATCACTTCGGCAAGCGCACCGCTGTCGAGGTCAATGACTCTCAGGTCAGGACCGCTTTAACAGCGAAACGGCTTTGCGCACGCCTCTGTAACCCACGCTGGCGCCGATGTCCCAAACTCGCGAGCGACCTGGCTCGGGTGGAGTGATGCCGAAGCGGCGCACGTGCCAATTGGCTCCATGCACCATGGCGCCGACCTGTGAGCGGGCCGTACGAAAGGTAATGCTGAGAGAAATCGACACGTCACTCTCGGTCATGACCGCGTGCGGGGCATGCAGGGGGAAGTGAACGCCCTGCCCGGCCCGCATGGGAAGACGCCATGCCCGCTGCATGAACTCTTCGCGGTACTTCTGATCGCGATTTGCGTAGAGCGGATTGCTGCCTACGCCGGCGTAATAGCTGTCAATAGCCGATGCGGGTAGGACGTATCGATCCAACGGATCCCACATGAAAATAGTCTTCTGACCGCGTATCTGCAGCAGGAAGTTGTAGTCCGGATCAAAATGAAACGGTGTGTAAGCTGCCTTTGAACTCAGGAAAATGAATGCCTGGCGCTGAGTCATCCCCGGGTGCGACCGTCGCGTCAAAGGCTCGATCTGATCCAGTAATTCGTCCATCAGTTTCTTGTACGGCGGATCATTCTCGATCGACAGCAGCAATACCCGGGCGGGTTGCCGTTCGAGACTCAAGATCGTATCCGCACATGACAGGTGATGCGGGTGCAATTTGTTAGGCTTGGTGAAAGCTCCATCCCGCTCTGCATTCCATTCGAGCAAGTTGGCTGGCAATCGCCGTGACAACGCTGCGATTGCCGAAAGCTCAAGCAGCGGATGGCCTGCAAGCTGATGATCGAGATGAAAACCGCGTTTGTCGAAATTCTCGGCGAACATCGACGGATCCAAGCTCAGGTGGGCGGCCTGAATTGCTTCAACGATCCGGTTACTTGACGCAACGGACATGGTTACTCCTGCAGAACGGTGATCGGCTTGCTCGGGGCGGGTAGCCAGCTTCGATGAAGTCTTACAGAGTCAGCGTTGTTTATCAAGCAGTTAATGGCACGGAGGCCGGCAGGTTAGATCCGGACAGCGCATACGCCAAACTTGCGAGGGCAATCATCGACTCAAAATCGTCGCCCGTTCTGAAGGCAGAAATATATAATCGCAAAAACACCGCTTTCGGCTGTGAATACTACGTGGAGAAATTCTGCGCATGGTACGTAAGCTACGTTACTGCCTCTCCGATCAATCCTGAAAATCAAGTAATCGATGCCTTCGAGGATCGAAAAGGCCAGAGATGAACTCCTAATGCCTGGTCAGCGGAGCGGGCGCCGAAGAGTGGCGCGGACCAACGTTGATGCGCCTGGTTGGCACCTGTGCCGGCTTGCGTTCACCACGACCTCAGGCTCCGGTACCTGCCGCGCGAGTTCGTTGCTAGCTGGTCGAAGCGATCAACGTCGGCTTTTGAAAGCGGGGGTGGGCTTGCTGGTGGCGTTCGATGACGTCCAATTTGCACAGGAGCGCTCGAGTTGACTCCGATTAAGGCGGCATTATAGTACAGGTGATTTCCCTGTCGGAGTTAACTGCGTTGACGAAAATGCCTGCTAGGGCAGTGTAAATTGACGCATCAAAGTCACAAGATTTCCGCAACCTACCTGGGCCGAGAAACGCTTCATTCAAGGTTCGCTGGTTGATGCGAAAAACAGTTTTCCACGAAAAGTGGTGGCTCGACGCCATCGCGCCGGGACGTTGGCGAGAGGTGGTCTGCGTTCGAGGCGGCCAAGTCGTAGGGTCATTGCCCTTCGAAGAGCTATCCCTAGGTCGGTTGAAGATCTGTGCGATGCCTCAAGCTACGCACGTCCTTGGCCCATTTTTGGAAATTCGGCCGAGCAAAGCTGAATCGTTATCACGAACGACACAATCCATTACGGCTTGTTTGCTGGAGAAGATTGGCAAACACGATCACGTCGAGATGATACTAGGCACCGAGTACACGGATATAACCCCATTCTTGCATGCCGGATTTGAGGTCAAGCCCCACCCGACCCTATTGTTGAATTGCGTGCCTCCGCTCCCAGATCTATGGGCGGGGTTGCGCGACAAGACCAGAAACGTCATCCGCCGCGCTCGAGAGCAGCTAACGGTTCAATGCATAGAGGACGTAAGCCAATTTACGCGCTTCTATGAGGAAAACCTCGAAGATGACGCTTCATACTTCAGCTTGGCCGCGTCAGCTGCCGCAACCGCGGCGGCTTGCGCCCACAAGCAAGGCAAAATTGTTGCTGCGACGAGCGCCGATGGCGTTGTCCACGCCATGGTTGTGTTTCTTTGGGACGATCACCGAGTCTATTATTTCCATTCTTCACGCAAGAAGAACCTCGCACACGCCGGCGCCGTCAGCCTTCTTCTGTGGACGGGGATCGAGCTGGCTCATTCAAAAGGTCTTTGGTTCGACTTCGATGCTGGGCTCGCCAAACTCAGCCGATACAAATTTCTAGTCTCATTCGGAGGGGAAATTGCGAACCGTTATGAAGTTACGCGCTCCACTCGGATGTACCGGGTGCAACACGGCATTCGAAGGATTCGGAGAGCGCTGGCGGTGAGGCTGCCAAGCGTTAGCTTGATGAAAAAAAATTACGGCTTACTTTGCTGCATCGTGTCTAGTCTGTGTTTCACTTGAGCCCAGCCCACGTGCCCAATCCCGGGGCATACATGCCCTATGCGTCTGCGCGCAACTGCTGAGGCGGAGGCACTTATCACTGCGTGGCGAGCTGCGCGAGCTGCTTGATGCGCTCGACCAATCGATCGAGCACTGGGCCGGACTTCAATAGCATTGAGTGGTCTACGTTCCCCAGCTCGAAGAGCCTGCCGCGGCTGGAGCGGGCCGCGAGATCAGCGTATAGCTTGGCTAAGGTTTCCAGAATTTCGTCTTGAGGCGCTTGCGTGGGAAAAGCCACCTCGATAGGCAGCGACCGTGGCATCCGAGTTTCGAGCGTCTGCCGCCACGACTTGGGTAATGCGTACCATTCGCGCGCCTGCGCCCAATAGTGCGATCGCCGCGCCAGCACTGCCTCGGCTCGCCGCTCAACAAGCGACGCAGGGGCTTGCCAGCTGCGCATACGCTGGGTGAGACGGATGTACCCGAGCGAGCTGGCTAGAAGATGATACCCGACGAAGCGCGCGAAGTGGCGTCGTGGAGTGTGAAGCTGGGGCATGCATTCGTTAAGTTCGGGCATTGCGGGCGCGATCAGGTACATGCCGGCTGTTTTCTCGGGAAAGCGGCCAGCGAATACCCGCGCGAGTGGGGCCGAGAATGAGTATCCGACTATCACTACGGGGCCCTTTAGCTTGAGCGCCTGTATGAGCGCGGC
>JAMXLL010000080.1 GCA_024281015.1 Candidatus Binataceae bacterium | reverse complement strand
CCAGTGCGCCTTTGAGCGCCTTTAGTCGTTCGTGACACCCGTCAGGGAAGACAACGAATCTTGTTTATGATAATGGCCAACGGTAAGCCAAGCGCGACCCCAACCAGGCTTAGAGAACCAGGGCTTCGCCGGGGGATGTCCTATGAACAGCATTCATGACATTGGAGGAATGGACGGATTCGGTCCAGTACGGCCGGAGAAGAACGAACCGGTCTTTCATGAGCCGTGGGAGGGCCGACTGCTCGCAATGCTGCTACTCAGCGCGGGAGAGCCAAAGCCGCTTCCGATCGATGCGGGAAGATACCGGCTAGAATCACTCCCGCCCTCTCAGTACATCACTCTGCCTTATTACCAGCGCCATCTGGCAGTCAGAGTAGCACGGCTCATCGAGGCCGGAACTCTGACGCGCGAGGAAATCGACGCGAAAATACGCGAGTTTGCTTCAAACCCCGAGTTAGTAACACCGCGCCGCGAAGATCCTGCTCTTGCGGCAGCCATTGCCGCAAGGTTGCGTGCCGGCAATCCCGTCAATCGGCCAACTAGTCAACAGGCGAGGTTCGCAGTTGGCGATCACGTTCTGACCCGTAACTTGAACCCGCACGGCCATACGCGCCTCCCGCGCTACGCCCGTGGTAAACGGGGCGTAATTGTAAAGCATCACGGAGCTCATGTTTTCCCCGATACCAACGCGCACGGACTCGGCGAGAATCCGCAGCATCTCTACACGGTTCGGATCTCGGCGCACGAACTCTGGGACGATGCGGCTGAGCCAAACCAATGCGTGCTGATAGACCTATGGGAAAGCTATCTCGCCCCTGATCGAGCCGCTGTCAAAGGCTAGACTACCCGTCGTACGAGAAGCCCGGGAAGACGAAAATGGCGCAGACCACGAATCGAGAAGATCGAACGAGCGCCCGCCCAGCGGCCGCATCAACTCGCAATAATACAGGCGGCAAAGCGAAACGCACGAAGGAAGAAAACGCGATGAGTGATCATGCTCCGGAAAAGGACCACCATCATCCGCAGCCCTTGTCTGAAGCAGCGCTGCGCGCCAAAGCGATTGAAGCCTTGCTGGTCGAAAAAGGACTGCTCGCAAGCGATGCAATTGACAAAATCGTCGAGACCTACGAAAAGGACGTCGGTCCGCTCAACGGTGCCCAGGTCGTCGCGCGTGCCTGGACCGATCCGGACTACAAGAATCGTCTGCTCAAGGATGGCACTGCTGCGATTTCGGAACTCGGCTTCGGCGGAATTCAGGGCGAGCACATGGTAGTCGTCGAGAACACGGCGCGCGTCCATAACGTGGTGTGCTGTACTTTATGCTCGTGCTACCCGTGGCCGGTGCTCGGCCTGCCCCCGAGCTGGTACAAGTCGCTGGAGTATCGCGCCCGAATCGTTCGCGAGCCGCGAGTAGTGCTGCGCGAGCTTGGCCTCGAAGTTCCTGCCGACGTTGAGTTGCGTGTTTGGGACAGCAGCGCAGAGATTCGCTACATGGTGCTGCCCGAGCGGCCGGCGGGAACCGAGGAGATGACGGAAAGACAGCTCGCATCTATGGTCACACGCGATTCGATGATCGGAGTGGGTAGGGTGCCGTCGCCGGCCCGTTAGTCCGATGAAAGAGCTTGCTGCAACGATAGCCGCAGACACAACCAGTCCCGCCGCGATTCCGCGCCGCAACGGCGAACCTGTTTTCAACGAACCGTGGGAGAGCCGGGCTTTTGGCATGGCCGTCGGACTTTGCGAGCGCGGCTACTATGCATGGAGCGAGTTCCAGGCAGGATTGATCGCTGAGATCTCAGCGGCCGATGCGCGTCAGGAACAATCTACATATTACGAGCGCTTCCTCCGCGTCCTGCAGCGGCTGATCGTCGAAAAGAAGATCTGCACCGCGGGGGAAATCGAGGACCGCGCGACTACCGAAGCGGGTAAGACAGAATCAGATCATTGATGTGAGAGAACATCCCCGTAGAAGAGATCCTGGGATCGGCAATGCCGAGCTGCTGTAGATTCAACGCATAAATCAGGGCACCGGTTGGGCAACCGCGGTGGCGCCGGGTGCGCCAGCCGCCGACAGGTGGCTCCGTTCCGTCGAATACGAGCGGCAGGCGTACGCCACCAGCGCGCCGACTATCATTCCCGCTATGCATACTTCGAACGCCAACACATAGCTCGTGGTGATATCAAAGATTCGGCCGGCCACAATCGGACCAATCATGGCCCCGAAAGTCTGCGCTAATCCGGCCAGCCCCGACAGCACGCCATATCGCTTTATTCCCAACGACTCTGCCGTGAGCAGCGGCAGCAGCATCAAAGGAGCCGCAATAGACATCCCAAAGAGTGGAACAAAGGCGACAATAATTCCGACGTGCGCCGCCCCGAATACAATCGAGAGGCCAGCCGCCTGCGTTACAAAACAAACGACTAGTGCGATTCGCGCGGTCAGCCGGTCAGCGACAAAACCCATCAGGACCTTGCCCAATGCCGCAAAAGCGAAGATGACGCTTATCGTCAACGCCGCCGCGGACGCTCGATATCCGAGTCCCTCCAGGTACGCGACGAGATGGATTAGCGAACCGGTCGCGGTGAACGCGAAACAGAAATTGGCGAGCACAATATACCAGAATGACCGCGTGCGCAGTGCCTCGCCCGTTTCGAACCCTTCAAGCATTTCCGCCCCTTGGGCCACGGTCATTGCCGCAGTGCCGGGCGGGCGGCTGCGAACGATTAAGGCCACCAGTGGCACAACGACCAAAATCATTGGCAACCCGAGCACAATGTAAGCGATGCGCCATCCGGCGACCTGGAACGCGCGACCGGCGGCCAAAGTCATCAACGAGCCACCTACCGTAGAACCGCTCAGCGCAATTCCCATCGCCAGTCCGCGGCGTTCGGTGAACCAGTTTGCCAGCACCAGCGAGGCGGGAAGTACGGTTCCGGCTGATATTCCGATACCCAGGATGAGATAGGCAATTATCATGGTAACGAGCGAATGCGCGGCGCTGGCGAGAAAAAAAGCACCGGCAGCGAGCAAGGCTCCGGTGATAATCACCAGCCGTGCCTCAATCCGGTCTATCAGCCATCCGACCGGTAACACGCTGATACCGGCCGAGAGCGCAAGCACGCTGGGCAACAGAGATACTTCCGTCCGGCTCCATTTAGGGAAGCCTCTGAGCAACGCCGGTACAAATACCGGCACAGTGTCGTAGCCGCCCCCGAAGACAATCACCAGGGTGATGAACACCGCTGCGACAATAAACCAACCCCTGCGCTCGCGCTGCGTCATGCTTGGTCCCCTGTCAGACGATTGCCGGCTCTTGATCGCACTAGGTGTGCAATGTGCGCCACCGTTCCCCGATGATTGTTTCCGCCAATTTGCGGCAATTGTCCAGCCGGAGAGAAGTCCATCCGGTTGCTTCCGATGCGGGGGATGGAGTTTGCTTTCGCCTCGGCCTTGATTGCAGCGTTGATACCCGGAGGGCAGAACTCGAGAGGGTGGCTATTCGGCGGCGGTCATTGGAATATAGCCTTCCAGGCCGCTCTTCATACGGATCTTCATGTAATTCATTGATACCCCGATTACATGAACATCGTGACCCTGATGCACCTCGGAAAGCCTTTTGCCGTAGCGATTCGGTTGAGACAGCACCGCGGCATCAGTTGACAATCGCATGATCTTGTCTTGGGGATGGGCCAGGTCGACGGCCGAGAGCGGTACGTAACCGGTTGACCCACCCTTCAGCTTGACCTGTACATAATAATGGGTTGAACCGGTCACGTTGATGAATTTGCCGGCGTGCACGCGCTCAACGGTCGGGCTCGAGCTTTCAGGATTTGCATACACCGGCGAGTCCTTCTTGAGCTTGAGCATGGCATGCGTTGGTTCAACGGCCGCCGTATAAATTGCCTCGGACGACCCCGACGCGTGATGACGACCGGTGGAACGGGTCGTCGTCGGAGAATTCGAACCAGCCGGCGCAACCTCGTCGTCTATGGCCGAATCGGGCGCGCGGGCGGCCGCCGTCTCATCCGAGGTAATCGTCGCTCTCGGCAGCGTGCTCGGAAACGCGCTGGTTACTTGTGCGAACGCTTGCGATCGAAGTGTCAGTCCCAGAAGTGTCGCCAACGCCATTGCAACGACGCCAAGCATAGCCCCGCAGCGAGTTGCGTGACCTTCCATTGCTCTCCCCTCCTGCTCCTCAACATGCCCCACATACCGTGCATCGAGTTACGTCACATGGCTTGGTCTGATGTGCGTAATGAGCTTTTTTCCGTTCTGAGACCAGGAACCATTTATGGATGTGATGGTCGATAAAGTCCCAGGGCAAAATCTCATCGTGAGCGTAGCTGCGGGTAACGAAGCGATCGGGGTCGGGCAGCATTGAGCCCGCCCCCGCTTCACGCTTGATGCGCCGCAGTTCCTGCCAGATCGGTCCGGCTTCCTCGCAACCTGCCACGCTCAGGCGTTCGAGGATCAAGCCCACTCGCCGGTCGCCTCGCGAGACCAGCGTCTGGAAATAGGCGTCACGCGGCGATTCGGCGTCCAGCTCAATCGCGCCGCCCAGCCGCCTCAATTCGGCGCGCAGCAACATTGTTTTGCGCTTGATTGATGGCGCGTCCTCCATTGGATCCCATTGGAACGGGGTCCATGGTTTGGGCACGAAGGGATTGAGCGACACCGTTACCCGGCCCAGCGAGTTCTTTTTGGCGCGTACGCGTTCCAGGATTTTGGCAGTCAGCCGCGCGACCGCCAGGACGTCGTCATCCTGCTCCTCGGGCAGGCCTATCATGAAGTATAGCTTGAGATTCTCAATACC
This sequence comes from Candidatus Binataceae bacterium, assembly GCA_024281015.1. Taxonomy (GTDB): domain Bacteria; phylum Desulfobacterota; class Binatia; order Binatales; family Binataceae; genus JAMXLL01. The sequence goes on along the minus strand of JAMXLL010000080.1, from coordinate 7,013 downwards.
TTCGCCGGCCAGCATCGCGCTGGCCTCGAGTATTTGCGGCTCGGTCAGGTTCTTGTTGATTACTTTGCGCATTCGCTCGCTGCCGGCTTCCGGGGCGATAGTGACGCTGCGGCTATCACCACGGCGCAGCGCTGCGGCAAGTTGGGGGGAAATACAATCCGCCTTCAACGACGAGGGCGACAGCCGGCCACCCCGGTCAGCGACCGCACTGGCGATCTCGGCCACGCCGGGCACGCTTGCCATCTCCGCTCCGACCAATCCGATTACGTTGCGCTGGCTCAGGCCGCGCTCCGCCTCGCTAATCAAGTTCTGCGGGCTCCTGTAGCGGATCGGACGATACATGAAACCCGCCGCACAAAACCGGCACCCCCATTGGCAACCGCGGCTCCCTTCGACCAAATACATGTCGCCGAAGACCGATTCCTCGGTCAGGATCAACGAGGCCGTAGTGAAGCGATCCAGGTTGTGAATAACTCGGCGCTTTACTCGCGCTGCGCCCGGACTGCGGTACGCCACCGCGCGAATTGTCCCGGACTGGTCGAATTCAGGTTGGAAGTAGTCGGGAAGGTAGGCGCCGCCCACCTGAGCAAGAGCTTGCAGGTTGTGTGAGCCATCACCTCGGTCGTTACGTTCGCGTTCGTAGGCGACCAGGAACTCAGGCACCATTTCCTCGCCCTCGCCAATAAGGAACAGATCAATAAAATCGGCGACAGGCTCAGGATTTAGAAAAACCGCAGAACCACCGGCGATAATCAGCGGATAATTTCGCCCCGCACGATCGGCGCGGCGCAGGGGAATACCAGCCATCCGCAAAATCGTAAGCACATTGAGGTAATCGGTTTCAAAAGCGATCGAAAACGCAATTATTTCAAAATCAACGAGCGGACGTCCGCGTTCGAATGACGTCAACTGCGCGCTGCCGGCGCGTATCGCGCCCCGCTCGTCCGCATCGGGCAGGAAGGCGCGATCTGCCTCGACCCGGCGGCTCGATTCAAAAATATGAAAGACGGCCTGGAAACCCAGGTTCGCCATTCCCAGCCGATAAACGTTCGGGTAAACGACGCAAACTGGGAGATCACCGCCGCGATGGCGCTCGTAGAGCACCTTTTCTTTGGCGATGCGTGCGAGCGCACGTTTGCGCAAAAACATGGCTTGCCTTCAGGTTATAGCTGGAACCCGAGCAGGCTCAATGGGGCTCGGCCCCTGATGTTCACCGCGCTTAAATCACAGGCTGTGATTGTGCTGCGCCCATCGCTCGGCATCGCCTTGTCATGTCCGATGGTGATTGGTGGGTCCGTAATGATCACTTCTTACGAAGCTTGCGAAGCTGACGTTGAGTCAACATCCAGCGCAGTTCCGCAGCACCCGGCTCGACGGCTTTCGGCAGGTCCAGCGCCACACATCCACCTTTTTTGAATTTGATCGCGACCGCCCCACTCGAGGTTAGCAGCAACGCCACCAGCTTGCTGAGTTGCGGCTCATGGCCGACGGCGAGGACGCTGTCACAGCGGGCGAACGGAGCTAACGCCGAGATCGCTTCAGCAGGTGAGACTTCCGGTGAAAGGGCCGGCAACACCTGCGGGGGCGGGTTATTGGCGTACTGCCCGGCGACCAGTTCTGCGGTTTCGGCGGCTCGTGCCAGCGAACTGGTTAATATGGCGTCGAAGCGGATGCCCAGCGCGCGCAATCCGCCCGCCGCATCACGGGTGCGCTCGCGGCCGCGCAGAGTGAGGGCGCGCATTTCGTCATTACCGGATTCGGCCTCTGACTCCGCTTCAGCATGGCGCATGATATACAGGTTCACGGGGTGTCTGCCCTTATCGTGTTTTGGAGTTTATTGACTAATTCTGCCAGCCGAGGCTTCGCCGCTACCATCCTGGGCGAAGGCGGCGCAGGTTGGCGCTCACCTGTTTGCACGGGACCGCCAAGATACTAACTATCCGACACTGGATTCGTGATGCTGGCCCGGTTCGGATCCGCCCTTCTCAAGTAATCGGAAAAGTGGATGCGGAGCTGATTCTGGACATCGTCAATGGAACCGCGCGCGTCAACCGTGATAAACCCAAATTCGCTCGCCAACCGCCGGTATTCTTCGATTAGACTACCTTGGTAGCGCTGAAATGAATCGAACAGGTCGGTGCCGAGGGCGAGGTGCATCCCGGATTCCCAGTAATCCATCCCCTTGCCTTGCACCACGCGCGGAATCAGCGTCTCCACGTCAATATCGAGATAAATTACCAGGTCCGGCACCAGCGCCATCCCGAACAAGTCGCGGGTCCAGGCCGGATCGGCGCCCATCGCTGTGTTGCGGGCGAAAGCCGTGTACATATAGCGATCAGCGATCACAATAAAACCAGCCTGGAGCGCCGGAAGAATCTCGTGTTCGAGGCGATCGGCGAAATCCGCCGCGTAGAGCAGGCTGAAAGTGGTTACCGTGAGCTGATGGCCGGCCTTTGCTTCATTTATGGTCTCGTGCAGCAAGGGAGAGCGGGTCCATCCGGTGTTGCTGACGGCATAACCCTCCAGCTCTAACCACGGTCCCAGTAATCCAATTTGTGTGGAGCGGCCTACGCCGTCGGTCCCTTCAATAACGATCAAATGGCCGGGCAGCGGTTTCTGCGTCAAATAAGGCAGACCGCGTCCGTACCAGCTCTTACCGGGTTTGGAATGCGAGGCCATGATTTCCTCGGGCACGCTGACGATCATAGTTGAGCAGGACTTGCTGGACCATTTTGCGCACCAGGCGCTGTTGGGCCGGAATTTCGCGTGTCGCGTCGATGGGCTTGAGGGCAAATTCTTCCCCCAACTGGTCATAGTTGGCCAGAACACGGCTTTGAAAGTTCCTAAAACTTTCCACCGGATCGACCGCGTGCGTCACATCCATCCCGGCTTCATGATATTTGAGCTTGGCGCGACCGGCGAGCAGACGCTCCAGAGAGATGTCGATTGGCACCCGAAAGTAGAGCGTCAGGTCAGGGCGTGGGGCAAAGCTATAGACCTGGCGCACCCATTCTCGATAGACCCCGCGGGCGACGTCTCGGGCGAAAGCGGTATACACATAACGGTCCGCTAATACGATCATTCCGGCCTTTAATGGCGGCAGGATTTGGTATGTCAGACGATCGGCGAAATCGACCGCGTGCAACAGGCTGAAAGTTGTTGGCGTGAGCAGGTTCTCCTTCTTGCCCCGGCGCATGGAGCGGCGCACCAGCCGCGACGAATTCCACTCAGTGAAATGTACCGGGTAGCCACGCGTGCGCAGCCATCGCTCGAGCAGCAGGAGTTGGGTCGATTTACCCGAGCCGTCGATCCCTTCCACCGCGATTAGCCGCCCGGGATAAGGGTGTGGGACGTAGAGCAAACCTTCTGCGTGCCGGTGTGTGCTATGAGCTTGCAGATCCGTCTGCTCGTCACCACTATCGTTGCGAATAGTGTCTGGACCGACATCAGCAGCCGATCCATTATCATCCTTAGTCGGGTAAGGAGCCGCCTGAGGGGCAGCGGCCGCAGAGGCCGGCGATGACGTCGCGTTCAATTCTGCACTGTCACCCGGCGGTCCAGCAGTTTCGCTAACAGATCGATCCTTTTCTCGCATGTCCATAATTCGAGGTCCGGCTGTTCCCGGCCAGAACCGATTTCTATCTGGGCCCGGCCGGGCGAATACGTCACCGTGATAGTCTTGACGATGCTTCGATGACTGCGGTCGAGCGCATCGGCTACCCTCAGAATCGCCGCCATAGCGCGCGCTATTCGGCGTTTTCCCGCACTTAAGGCCTGCCATTCCGGCGAGTCAAGCAGGGCGGATTGTTTGCGATGAGCCCGCAGGGATAGCGCGATCATTTCGATTTCGAAGGGTTCGAAACCAAGTAGATCAGCATTTTTAACCAAATAGTAAGAATGCCGGTTATGCCGATCATGGTCAATCGAATGGCCGATGTCATGCAATAATGCAGCGTATTCCAGTAATTCACGAGAGCTTTCCGGCAATTTAAGTGCTGTGGCGGTTGCGTCAAAAAGCATTAGCGCCAATTTGGCAACGTGGCGCCCATGAGCATTGTGGTCCGCGAAGCGCCCCGCTAAAGCATTAACCGTACTGCGCCGGGTTTCGGCCGTGCTGCTGTTATCAGCTTCAGCCATCTCGAGCAGCATTCCTTCGCGCAAGGCCCACTGGCATGCGACCAGATGCCGCGCTCCCGAATGGCGCAGCACGAAATCACCCAGCATCGCCGCTGCAGCTACCTGGTCGGTCCGCTTGGCATCGATGCCGGGCAGCGCCAGGCGGGCTGCCGCATTCAAGCTGACAATCTTCCTCCGCAGCCGGGCAATTTCTGCCGCGGATGCGGTGGAACCATGCAGCGCCCCAAGCTCTTCCCCGCGAGACGCCCGCGCCATGGCTATCAAGGTATTGATCGTCCCGGAAGTACCGACCGCACGGAGCACGCCAGCGCGCCGCGCAGCGCGCATCTGCTCGCCGATTTTCTGCTCGAAGTGAGTCTCCAGCCGTTTGTACTGCGCCGGGCTTGGCGGATCGCCCTGTAGGAAGCGCTCAGACATCCTAGCTGCGCCGAGTTTCGCGCTTTTCATCCAGAGCGCTTGTCGATCCTTTACCAATACCAGCTCGAGACTGCCACCGCCCAAGTCAACCAGCAGATGCGGTCCGCCTTCCAGCCCAAGTGCCTGCTGCGCTGCACGATAGATCAGTCGAGCCTCTTCACGACCGGAAATTACTTCGACCTCAACTCCGGTTTCGCGTCTGATTCGCTCAATAAACTTTGCTCGATTGCTCGCTTCGCGCACGGCACTGGTTGCAACGGCGCGCACCCGGTCGACATGGCGCAGCTCGGCCACGCGCCGGAAATGAGCAAGCACACGGACCGCCAGCTCCATGGCCTGTTCGCTAAGCTGGCCGGTGATAAATGACTGGCGCCCGAGCCGCACCATCTCCTTGACCCGCTCAACGACTTCAAGATGCCCTTCGCGGCTGACATCTCCAATCAGCAGGTGAACTGAATTCGAACCGACATCGATCGCCGCGAGACGCATAAGCGTAGGTTATCGTGACAGGGAGCTGAAGTCATCCCGGTCCTAGACTAGTTATAAACGGGCCGTTTCCATTCGCTTAAACAACTGCATACGCGACAAAGGCACCCGCACGATCATATCAGTTGCAGATAGCGCCCATATGACTGAGCCCGTAAAGTTCGCCCCTTCCCGCTTGATAGACTAATTTGTTGAACCTGCAATAGACCAAGCATATCATTTGTATTGACGGTTCTATCCACCGTCCATTCCCACGCACTATTACTCACTTGGGCAGTTATAACGCTGACCGTTCTCATGAAAAGGAGTTAGTTCATGGCTGAAATTCTGGAGAAAGTAAAAGATTATACTACCAGTGCCACGTTCAAGCGTGTCCAGCTAATGGAGAAATTGAGCGAGTTCCTGGCAGTTGAAAAAGGTGGAGTGAAACTCTATGAGGCGGCGATTCAAGTAGTCCGCAACCCTGACGTGCTCAATCGCTTTCACGTCTTTTATCAGCAGACGCGCAAGCACGTTGAAATCCTCACTCGCGTAATCAGCGCTCTCGGCGGTGATCCAATGCACATGAGTCCTGGCGCCAGGATCGCAGACGAAAAAGCCCAGGCCCTGCTCAAAACCATGACTCTGTCTGACGGCATCAGGCCCGACGAAGCAGAACTCAATGCCATCGAGAACATTGTAATCGCTGAAACCAAGGACCACGCAGATTGGCAGCTATTGTCACATATCGCCCAGCGGAGCAGCGACGCGATGTTGCGGGACATTCTAAAACCTGCGGTCGCCGAGGTTGAGCCCGAAGAAGATGACCACTTGTCCTGGACGAAAGAACAAATGGCGCAATTATCACTAACTAGCCTGATGGAGCAGTAGAAGAATTGCGCACCGAACAGCAGGGGCCACGCGTAGAACGCGTGGCCCGTTTTTTTGTGACTGCAACCCGTCGCGTCATCTCACGAGCCGCGACGGCAGAGTCTTCGGCTACTTGGACTTGCCGCAGCAATCCTTATAGAGCCTTCCGGAGCCACACGGACACGGGGCATTAGGGTCAACCATCGTTCAGACCTCCTTCAAATTCCAATTTAGTGAGTCAAAGGGCTATCGGATCATGCACGCGCTTCAACCCCCTGCTGTGCGTCTCTACTATTCCTAGTGGCTAGCACGCGGAGTTCGGGCATGATCTCGTTACGATAAAAATCGAAGAAGCCTTTCTCTACCGCCCCGACTTGATGAACGAACACGTGGTCAAAACCCGCGTTAGCGTATTCGCGGATCGCATCGAGGTGTTTCCTGGCATCCGGTCCGCAAATTACGCTGCCAGAGATCTGTTCTTTCGTTACCGTCTTAGCCAGCTCTTCATAGTGGCGTGGCAGCGGCAGTTCGAAACTGGACTGTCCGGCGATCGCGGCATTAGGCCATATCTCCAATGCTTGCTGGACCGCCTGTGCTTCATCGCGGGCCCAGCAGACGGTGAGTTGCCCAAAGCGCGGCTTATTTGTTCCGCCGGCCTGCTCGAACGCCTCGATTGTCGAAGGATTGGGTTTTGTCGAAATAATACCCTGAGCCACACGGCCTGCTAATTGGGCCGACCGTTTGCACGCGGAGGCAATGAAAATCGGCGGGGGCTTATCCGGCAGCGAAAAAATTTGTGCGTTCTCGATCGTGTAGTGCCGCCCACGATGGTTTTGCCAGCCTCCGCGCCACAACTTTTGGATCACGTCGACGGCCTCGGCCAGCATTTCGAGGCGCCTTCCGGGTGCGGGCCAGCGGCTGCCAAAGATATGTTCGTTCAGATTCTCGCCGCTGCCTAACCCAAGCATAAACCTCCCCGGCATCATTGAGGCAACCGTAGCTGCGGCCTGCGCGATGATTCCACGATGAATGCGCACGGTCGGACACGTCACGGCAGTACCAATCCGGATTCTTTCTGTGGCTTGGGAGATCGCGCCAAGAACGCTCCAGACGAAGGGACTGTT
>JAMXLL010000079.1 GCA_024281015.1 Candidatus Binataceae bacterium | reverse complement strand
TTAGACGGTGGGAGGAGATCGTGAAAATCGATGGCGAATGTCATTGCGGAAAGATCGCATACCAGGCGGAAGTGGATCCCGATATGCTCGTCCTTTGCCACTGCTCTGATTGTCAGACCATCGCGGGGTCGCCATATCGAGCGGTAATCCCAGCGCCCGCGGAGACCTTCAAACTGCTGCGCGGTGAGCCGAAAATTTACAGCAAGATCGCTGAGAGCGGTAACAAGATCGCACATAGCTTCTGCGGCGATTGCGGCACGGCCATATATGCGTCCGCGAGCAACAATTCACGCTACGGACTCAGGATTGGGGCGATCAAGCAGCGGGCGCAGTTACGCCCAAGGATGCAGATCTGGTATCGCTCCGCGCTGTCATGGGCGATGGATTTGAGTGCTGTCGAGCAGCACAGTACCCAACCAAGTTTCCTCACGGGGGACGCTACGGGAAAATCAAATTAGGGCACTCTCCCTTTTAAAATAAGCCACTGACGCTGAAATTAGGACAGCACCCGTCAGGAGAGGAAACCACCTAATGTCGGAACAGAACAAGGCGGTCATCCGCCGGCTCATTGACGAGGTGTGGAATCGGCGTGCGTTCGATGTGGCTGATGAACTGTTCGCGCCCGAGGCTATCATTTACGAAAGCGGTGTGGCCTTACCCGGAGCCGGGCCAGCCATAGTCAAAGAGGGGATTGCGGCGATCTGCGCGGCCTATCCGGACATCCACACCACCATTGATGACATGATAGCCGCGGACGATAGGGTTGTGGTGCGCTGGAGCTCGATCGGTACCCACCGGGGCGTAATGCAAGGGATACCGCCAACCAACCGGAAAGTTGCAGCAAACGGCATCGCAATTTATCGATTCGCTGCTGGTAAAGTTGTCGAGGAATGGATGAATACTGATCAGCTGGGCATCCTGAAACAGTTGGGTGTCGTTCCGTGAGATGTGGGTCCGGCTCTCTCAACGCTTACGGAAATCTACAATTCGTTCACCGAAGGTTTCGATACTGCCGATTTGAAGGATGCCAAGACGGTGCTAGACGAAATGGGCGATACAGATTCACGTTGATCAGTACTATGGAAGCAAGAGATGCCAACCGCATTGCGGGTGGGCCCATACCGCTTTTTCTTTTATTCGGGAGAGCGTGACGAGCTTCCACACGTGCACATTGAGCGCGACGATAAAATAGCCAAGTACTGGCTTGAGCCCATTAGATTGGAAACGAATCGCGGCTTTTCCCGTGCAGAGATCGGCCGAATTCAACGACTCCTGAGTAAAAATCAACGAGAATTGATTGGAGCGTGGCATGGCTATTTCCGCGGTTGAGATTGCTGAGGCCACCGCAGAGCGAGTGACGATAATGGAAAACGCCTTAAGTGTGGATTTAAGCGATGGCCGCACTATCGTCGCACCGCTCGAATGGTTCCCTCGACTATTGTACGCAACCCCACAACAGCGCGCTGACTGCCGCCTTATTGGCAAAGGGCGTGGCATTCATTGGCCCAGGCTCGACGAGGACATCAGCGTGGAAGCTTTATTGGCGGGCAGGCGTTCCGGCGAGAGTCAAACATCGCTTAAGAAATGGCTGGATGCGCGGCTTACGCGTCCCGCTCGCCGCTCTAGCCGATTTGGCAACAACGATGAGCCTCAGCGAGGCGAAAGCGCAGAGAATAGCGGAAGCGAAGGACCTTAACCTCACTGGATCCAAGCGGAAGAGCTTAAGCTGCAAAGCTAAATTGGCCAAGAGAGATGCGCTGTTCAAAATGCAGGAATTCCAGCGGCCGATTTCATCCGCCTGAGATCGGATTTCTGGTGCCCCATTTAAGTTGCTTGCAGGAGACTGCAGAATGCTTCATTCGAGTAAGCGAATTCTAACGACTCACGCCGGCAGTCTGCCGCGCCCCCGCGAGCTATCTGAGATGCTTGTGCGGCTGAGCCGGCACGAGCCGATCAGTGAAGCAAATCTTAACGCTTCGATCGAGGCGGCCACACGGGACGTGATTCGTAAGCAGCTCGATGCTGGAATCGATATGGGCAATGATGGCGAACAGCCGCGCGAGAGCTTCTTCACCTACGTGCAGCATCGAATGAGCGGCTTCGGCGGGCGCAGCGAGCGGCCTTCGATTTCCGACGTGGTCGCATATCCCTCGTATGTGGCGCGGCTCGCCGCGATGATCGGTCCTGATTCCGTCGATCTCCGCCATGCACCAAAAGCAATCGGCGAGGTGCGTTACATAAATCGCGACCCGCTGGAACACGAGTGCGCCGATTATGTGCGAATCGCGGCCGAACAGCAGCCGGGCTTTCGCGAATCCTTTATGACGGCCCCGTCGCCAGGGATTATCGCTTCGGCGATGCTCAACGATTATTACCCGAGTCTGGAAGCGTATGTAGCCGCCTTAGTGGACGCGCTAAGGGTTGAGTACCAAACGATCGTCAGGCATGGCCTGATTCTGCAGATCGACGCGCCTGATCTCGCGATGGAGCGGCACACCAGCTACGCTAACCGGCCACTCAAGGATTTTCAGGAGTTCGTCGAGCTAATCGTGGCCGGCATCAATCGCGCCTTGGAGACGATTCCGCGAGATCGCGTGCGCCTCCACGTATGCTGGGGAAATTACGAGGGACCGCACGATCGCGACGTTCCGCTTGCCGATATTTTGCCGATCCTGCTGAAGACGAAATGCGAAGCGATGCTGATCTCGATGGCAAATCCGCGTCATGAGCACGAGTATCGTTGCTTTGCCGGAAAGAGCTTTCCCCCCGATATGGTGCTCCTGGCGGGAGTTATCGACACGACCACGAACTACGTGGAGCATCCCGAGGTCGTTGCGGACCGGATTGAACGAGCGGCACGGGCCGTCGGCGACCCACAACGGATTATCGCGGCGACCGACTGCGGCTTTGAGACAACTATTGGCTTATCGACGGTGGCCGAGGACGTGGTATGGGCAAAGCTCAGAGCATTGCGCGACGGAGCGGCGATCGCATCGAAGAGGTTATTCGGATAGGGATGAAATTTGGGCTAAAGGCGTTACCGCCAGCGTACGGATGAGAGGTGTAGGGGCGGCTCTCGAGCCGCCCTCTTAGTCTTCAAATCAGCACGATCGCATGAAATGATGCGGTTTTCAGACACGGCGGCTCGACAGCCGCCGCTACGAAGAACTGGCTTGCTGGGCAGTAGTCGGATCTTGATGCGATTGGGTTGTTGTCCCGTATAGCTGTACGCCCTATTCTCCGCCAATGACCGCTGCGGGCCGCTTCATTCGGGCGGCGCCTTTTCGCCGAAATAACACGCTTCGACATTGTTACCATCGAAGTCGAGCACGAACGCAGCGTAGTAATCGTCGCCATACTGGCGCCGAAACCCCGGCGGTCCATTATCCTTGGCCCCGGCGTTGAGGGCCGCGGAATGGAACTGATCCACGGCCTCTTTGTTGGGGGCGAGCAGGGCGACATGAATGGGCTGCACCGGCTTCTTTTTTCTCACCACCCAAAAGCTGGTATGTCCGCCCTCCATAAAGCCCGCCGCATCGCTCGGGTAGTCGCTCGTCAGCGCATAGCCGAGCGGCTTCAGTGCTTCGACATAAAGCTGCCTGGATTTGTTGTAATCGCTGATTGGAACGGATACGTGTTCAATCATGTGCCCAATATAAACGTAGGTGGGCCGATTTCAATGGCAATTTCGGCATATAGGCAGGTATTTCCCGCGAGTAACGTAACGTGATCGAGAGACGGCGAGATCACGTTTGGTGACCAATGCGCATCGCGATTTGGTAAGCGGCATCGATAGGCTAGGGCCGCTTGAGTTGTGGCCGCACTTCTTCAGCAAACAGCCTGATTGATTCCAGGATCTTGTCGTGCGGCGTACTCGCACCCTGCATGAAGAGCAAGACTTCATCCACCCCCGCATCGATTAGTTTGTTGATGAAACGGACGCAGGTCTCCGGACTCCCGATAATCGCTTGACCGGCTTCGACCAGCTCTTTCATGGAGTAGGTTCGGCCCATCGCCAACTGTTCTTTGAAATTCTGGATGATGTACTCGTAAGTCGGAGGCGGCTTGCCTTCCAGCCACGGCGCGAACAGACCCGTCACCTGCTCATAGAAGAGCCGGTAATTCCGCTCCTGCAGGGCAACGGCTTCGTCGTCAGTCGGAGCGCACAAGGCAACGCGGAGAATCCCGAAGCGGTCGTTGATGACGCCGTGTTCGGGCTGCGCCTGCCTGATCGCCTCGCGGTACATTTGTACGTAGTTGGCGCAGCGCGCATCGCTGACGCCGAAGCCAAGACAGCCCAGACCATTCTTCCCGGCAAACTCAACGCTATAAGGCTGGGTGGAAGCAACCCACATCGGCGGAAAGGGCTTTTGGATCGGTTGCGGGGTCACGCGGCGTGGCGGGAGCTTGATGTACTTACTCTCCCATCCTTCGAATACTCGTTGCGTCCAAATTTTCGGCAGCAGGTGCAAAACTTCTTCCCATTGTGGCTGGGTCTCAGTTGGATCCACCCCAAAGCCGAATAACTCTTCCTGTGAGGTGGCGCGGCCCGCGCCGAACTCTACTCGCCCTCCACTGAGGACGTCTAAGGTGCCAACATGCTCTGCCACGCGAAAGGGATGATTTATTTTGAACGGCATATGCATTATCGCGTGGCCCAGGCGAATGCGCCTGGTCACCATTGCCGCCGCTGCCAGAAACTGCTC